>JAJXTU010000057.1:7043-12038 GCA_021783475.1 bacterium | reverse complement strand
GGTACTGCAAAATATCTTAAATCTTTTGACTTTCCTGTGATTGAAGTTTCTGAATATACGCACTTTCCTGAAATTCTTGGCGGTAGGGTAAAAACTCTTCATCCAATTATTTTTGGTGGCATTTTAGCTCAAAGAGACAATCCAAATCACATACAACAAATAAAGAATTTAGACACAATTGATGTGGTGGTTGTAAATCTTTATCCATTTTTGGAAACTATGAATAGAGGAGCACCTATTGAAGAAATAATTGAAATGATTGATGTTGGAGGGGTCGCTCTTATAAGAGCTGCCGCAAAAAATTATAAAGATGTTCTCATTTTGATTGATCCAAATGATTACAACAAGACCATTGAACTTTTAAGGAACAATACGATGACGCTTGAATATAGAAAATATCTTGCTGCTAAAGCTTTTCAGCATACAGCTTCTTATGACTCTCATATAGCAGCATATTTTTCTGATGACCTGTTTCAAGAGCAGTTTACTCTTACTGGCAAAAGGATTCAAAGCCTCAGATATGGCGAAAATCCTCACCAGCAAGCCTTTCTTTACAAGACCGAGGATGGATATCCCCTTGATGCTGAATTTCTAAGCGGCAAAGAACTTTCTTTTAACAATATTGTAGACATAGATGCCGCCCTGCGTTTCCTAAACGATTTTATAGATGAAAAGGCGATAGTGGTTATAAAGCACAACCAAGCTTGCGGTTTCGCTGTTGCAGATGATCTTTTAACTAGCTATGCCAAAGCTTATGAGGGAGACAAAGAATCAGCTTTTGGTGGCATTTTAGCTATAAATGGGGATGTGGATGAAGCTCTTGCAAGGGAGATTTATAAAAACTTTTATGAAGTGGTGTACGCCAATGATTTTAGCGAAAAGGCTTTAGAAATTTTGCGAGAAAAGAGAAACCTTAGGATTTTAAGAGGTTCTACAAAGAGGACTAACTGGAATTTTAACATCAAACAAATTGGTGCTGGTTTCTTACTACAAACGGAAGACTTCCTTAAAATGGACAATTTAGAAGTAGTGACAGAGGTAAAACCCGATGAAAAAACTATGAAAGATTTGATATTTGCATGGAAGTTGTGTAAAAACTTTAAGTCTAATTCTATTGTTTTTGCTAAAGACGGCCAATTAGTTGGTTCTGGTGCAGGACAGACAAGTAGAGTAATGTCTGTAAAGATTGCAGGTATGAGAGCTCTGGATAAATCTGTTGGTTCAAGTCTTGCTTCTGATGGCTTTTTCCCATTTAAAGATTCAGTGACCCTTGCAGGTGAATATGGCATTAAGGCAATTATTCAACCGGGCGGCTCTAGGAGAGATGAAGAGGTGATTGAAGAAGCAAATAGATTGGGAATACCAATGATCTTTACTCACAGAAGGCATTTCTATCACTAAAAACATAATGTTTAAGTTTTATATCTTTAGATCGATATTTAAAAGATTTTAATAGCATAACTTATCAATTAGGAGGTATATGTGGGTTCAATTTTAGTTATAGGAAACGGTGCAAGGGAGCATGCAATTGCCTGGAGACTTAAAAAGGAAGGAAAGGATGTCTTTCTTTCTCCAGGAAATGGCGGCACATCTTTAAATTGGATAAACAAGATCCTTGCAAAGGATGACATAGAATCCTTTTGTAAAGTAGTAGGCGTGGACATGATAGTTATAGGTCCAGAAAAACCTCTTACTGAAGGAGTTTCTGATTTTTTGAGATCAAAAGGTTTTTATGTTTTTGGTCCTGGCGCTGAAGCGGCAAAATTAGAAGGCAGCAAGGTTTTTGCAAAATCTTTTATGAAGAGAAATAATTTGCCAACAGCAGATTTCGTTTTCTATGAAGATGAGGAATCATTGAATAAATATTTTGATCATTGCAAATATCCAGTAGTCATAAAGGCAGATGGCCTTGCATCTGGCAAAGGAGTAGTAGTTGTAGATGATAAAGAAGAGGCTAACAACGCAGTGACTTTTCTTAAAAAAAACTTTCCAGAAGCTTCTAAGTACATACTTGTAGAAAAATGTCTTACAGGCAAGGAACTTTCTGTATTTGTGTTAATAAATGACAAAGGATATGTTGTTTTGGATAATGCAAGAGATTACAAGAGATTAAATGATTTTGATGAAGGACCGAATACGGGTGGTATGGGGTCTTATTCTCCTGTTGACGATCTTCCTGACTTTCAGGTTAACAAAATTGAAAATGATATAGTTGTACCTACTATTAAGGCTTTGCAAAATGAAAAAATTGCTTATCAGGGTGTTTTATATTTTGGCATAATGTTAACGAAAAATGGGCCATCGATTCTGGAGTTTAACTGTAGATTTGGCGATCCTGAAACCCAAGTGCTTATTCCAAGAATTCTTAACTTATCTGAGCTTTTGTATGCTATAGCAAAAAATGAACAGATACCTGAACCGAAAATTTCAAGCAAAAAAGCCCTATCAGTTGTTCTTGCTGCCAGAGGCTATCCTGATAACCCTGAAACTGGTAAAAAGATTGATATTGATAAAAAAGTATTTGAAGATGAAGATACTGCAATTTTCTTCGCAGGGGTTAAAAGAGACAATAGTGATCTCTTAACTTCTTCTGGCAGAGTTTTGAACGTGGTAGGTATGGGAGATACCTTTGAGAAGGCAAGAGAAAAGGCTTATAGTTCGGTTAAATATATAAATTTTGAAGGAATGCATTTTAGGAGGGATATCGGTTTATGATTTCAATAGTAATAGGGAGTTACAACGATTATGAAACTATCATTCCTGCAATCAAAGAACTTAAAAAATTTAATTTAAAATTTGAGCTGGTAGTGAGCTCCGCTCACAGAAATACTGAAGAAACAATAGAATGGGCAAAAAAAGCTGAGAGTAGGGGTGTAGAAGTTATTATAGCTGTTGCAGGCCTTGCTGCTCATCTGCCAGGCGTGTTAGCTGCCGTAACAACTTTGCCTGTTATAGGTGTTCCTCTTGCTAATTCCCCAGTTTCAGGCATGGATTCGATGTTTTCTATAGTCCAAATGCCTTCAGGGGTGCCTGTTGCAACAGTTGGACTTGGAAATGTTAAAAATGCAATTTATCTTGCTATGAGAATTCTTGCGATAAAATACCCTGATATAAAGAGTAAGGTTTTAAAAAATACAGAAGATATGAAGAAAAACATTCACGAACAAAACAAGGTTCTTCAAGAGAAATTAAAGGATCTTTAATTGCTCTTTTTAATAATGCTTTTTGATTTTTCGATTCACCTCTCGGAGGCTACTGCATCATCTCTGCGTTTAGCTGGTCTAAGGACTGGTAAAATAACTACTTCCATATCTTTTTACAACATAATAGCCTTAATATCAAGGATGTCAAATATGTTTCAGGCACCACTTTTAGGGGTATTAGTTGATACCGCTGTTTTAACAGGAAATATTGACAGATTAGGATTTAATTTTAGAACTGTTATATTTTGTGGAGCATTGGGAGACGTTCTGGCAATAATACTTATGCCATATTCTATAGCTTTTTTTTCGAGAATAATTCTTTGGTTTGATGAAACTGGCTCTGTTCCAATGGCACTACTCAAATTGCTGAGGTTTAAAAATTTAAAGTTAATTTATAAAGATTTATCAAGTGTGAAATTTTTAAAAAGATTTGAAGAATTTGATTTCCATAAGATACCGAAAAGTTTTATATTTTTTAATATAATTGTTGTTGCAGTATATACAGTTGGGGTCATGTCATCTCTATTTGCTGGAGCCCATCTGGCTGCTTACAGGGTGACAGCTACTCAGCTTTCGGGAATCGTAAACGGTGTTGCTACTATATTGATGGCATTTGTTGTAGACCCTACTGCTGCTTTGATTACCGATGATGCGCTGCATAAAAGAAGAACATATAATAATGTCGAGTCGATGGTTTATTTGCTGCTATTCACAAGAGTATTGGGATCTCTTGTTCTGGCTCAGATAATTTTTTTGCCAGCAACCTGGTATATAATGAGTGTAACGGTTTTTTTGCATAAATAAATTTTATATTAATAACTTTTTAGAGGAGGAGAGTCTTGATTGACAGGGAGACAATACTGCATGTAGCCAATCTAGCAAGGTTGGAACTAAAAGATGATGAAGTAGACAAGCTTAAAGAGGATCTTGGCAATATATTGAACTATTTTATTACATTAAACGACGTAAATACCGATAATGTGACTCCTACTTTTCATCCCTTTCCCATAAATAATATTTTTAGAGAAGATATCGTGAAAGAGTCCTTTTCTGTGGATGATATTCTGTCGAATGCTCCAAGTAGCGCTACGACCTACTTTTTAGTTCCCAGAATTGTGGAGGAAAAAAATGGAAACTAAAGAATTTACAATTGGCCAACTAATTAAGAGTTATAAAAATAAAAGTGTTAGCCCAAGAGAAGTATTAGACTATGTTTTCAATAATATAAAACTTTATGAACCAAAGATAAATTCTTTTGTCACTCTAATGGAAGACTATGCATACAAAAGCGTTGGATCCCTAGACTTCGACGAAATTGATTCAAAACCTTTATGGGGAGTGCCTGTGGCCATAAAGGACAATATGTGTGTCAATGGTTTCAAAACCACTTGCAGCTCTAAAATTCTTGAACCTTTTACTCCTATATATACTGCTACGGCTGTCCAAAGGTTGATTGATGCAGGTGCAATTGTTGTTGGAAAAACCAACCTTGATGAATTTGCTATGGGTTCTTCCACTGAAAATTCCGCATTCTTCACCACATCAAACCCATGGGACATAGATAGGGTTCCTGGAGGAAGCTCAGGCGGATCGGCATCTGCTGTTGCAGCGAGATTTGTCCCGCTTGCTACAGGTTCAGATACTGGCGGTTCTATAAGACAGCCTGCCTCTTTTTGTGGTGTAGTAGGTTTTAAGCCAACTTATGGCACAGTATCAAGATATGGTTTAGTAGCTTTTGCATCATCTCTTGATCAAATAGGACCTTTTGCTACGAAAGTGAAGGATGTAGAGG
>JAJXTU010000057.1:0-7033 GCA_021783475.1 bacterium | reverse complement strand
TTTCTGTAATTAGCGGAAAAGATGTAATGGATTGCACTTCTCATCCTTACGTATTTTCTCCTGTAGATAAGAGTATAAAAGAATATAAGATAGGTATTGTCAAAGAACTTTATGAAACAGAGGGATTTGATTCTGAAGTTTTGGATTCTTTGAACAACGTTATAAGCCTTCTTAAGTCAGAGGGCTGCAAAGTTGATTTTTGTTCTCTTCCGCATCTACAGTATTCACTGCCAGTTTACTACCTAGTGGCCACTTCTGAGGCTAGTTCAAACCTTGCAAGATTTGATGGTGTGAGATATGGACTGAGGGTGGAAGGAAAGGATATTATTGAGACCTTCCTTCAAACAAGAGGGCGTGGTTTTGGCAGTGAGGTAAAAAGAAGAATAATGTTGGGGACCTATGCTCTTTCGAGCGGATACTACGATGCCTACTATTTAAAGGCATCAAAAGTTAGAACTCTTATAGTTAATGATTTTGAGAAAGCTTTTGGAGAGTATGATTGCTTAATATGTCCAACTTCTCCGACAACTGCTTTTAAAAAAGGTGATAAGACGAACGATCCAATTTCAATGTATTTATCTGATATAGCTACCATTCCAGTAAATCTTGCAGGGCTCCCTGGAATTTCTATTCCAGTTGGTCTTGATAAAAGGGGTCTTCCTATCGGATTGCAAATTATTGGTAAGCCCTTTAACGATAACGATGTTTTAAATTTTGCAAGTAAGATTGAATCAATTATAAATTTTGAGGCTGAGCCTTCTCTATTGGGAGGTAGATAGATTTATGAATAATAATGTCGTAATTGGTTTGGAGATTCATGCTCAATTGAAAACAAACACAAAGATGTTTTGTGGTTGTAGGACATCTTTTGGCGATAAACCAAATTCTAACGTGTGCCCTGTATGTATGGCTCTGCCTGGCTCTCTTCCTGTCGCCAACAAGAAGGCAGTTACCTATACCGTTATGAGTGGTCTGGCTCTTAATTGTACAATTTCTAGATATTCAAAATTTGATAGAAAACAATATTTTTATCCCGATATGCCTAAAAATTATCAGATTTCACAATATGATTTGCCCTTTTGCAGGAATGGATATCTTGAATTTTTCTGTGATGATGAGCTTAGAAAGGTAAGAATTCATAGAATCCATCTTGAAGAAGATACTGGAAAACTAATGCATACAGGCGATATTATGGAGTCAGAGCAGAGTATGGTGGACTACAACAGAGCTGGTACCCCTCTGATGGAGATCGTTACTGAGCCTGACATATCCTCTCCAAAAGAGGCTAGACTTTTTATGTTCGAGCTCAGAAATCTCTTAAGGTACCTTGACGTTTCAGATGGAAATATGGAAGAAGGATCTATGCGCTGTGACGCAAATATATCCCTAAAAAATCCTGATGGTACTCTTGGGATTAAAGTCGAAATTAAAAATATGAACTCTTTGAAATCTCTTGAAAAGGCATTAGAATTTGAAATTAACAGGCAGTCACATGTTATAGGCTCTGGTGGAATTATAATTCAAGAGACAAGGCATTTTGATGAACGTGATGGTACAACTCATTCTCTGAGAACGAAAGAGGAAGCTCACGATTATAGGTATTTTCCTGAACCAGATCTCTTGCCTGTAGTTATTACCGATGAAGAAGTTATGAGCATATCGTGTAACTTGCCCGAACTTCCATTGAAAAAATATTTTAGGTTTATTGAAGAGTTAGGTATTGGTAAAAATGATGCCTCCACCCTCGTTTCTGATTTGAAATTAGCCAACTTTTTTGATGAATGTGTGGACTGTAAGTGTTCCCCTAAAGAGGCCGTAAAGTGGATACTGGGTGATTTAACTTATTTTTGGAACGAGAAAAAAATAGAACCTGATAGTAATGTTTTTACCCCGCTCTATCTAAAAGAAATTCTTGACCTTATTGATGAGAAAATAATAAGCATTAGACAAGCGAAGGAAGTTGTTGAAAAGGTTTTCGAAATGATTGAGTCTCCAAGAAATATTATTGAAAAGCTTGGGATTAAACAGATTTCTGATGAAGGATTCTTAATTGATACTGCTAAAAGGATCGTAGAAGAAAATCCAAAAGCTGTCCAAGACTTTCTTAAGGGAAAAAAGAATGCAGTAGGATTTCTTGTCGGTCAACTGATGAGGGAGACTAAGGGCAAGGCTTCCCCTGAGATGTCTAATAAAATAATTAATGAAATTTTGAATAAGTTAAGCTCCAAGGAATAGTAGATTTATTTTGTATTTCTATAAAGGAGGATCATAAAGTGTCTTACAAAAAAATTGTTCTAATGTTTGTATGCATTACAATATTTTTTTGCGGGAGATCCTTTGCAAATTGGGGGGATAGGACACACGAATATATTCTTGAGACTATAAATAATAGTGGCCTTTACAAAAGCTCGCTTGAATATTCTAGTTCTTTTAAAGACAATAGCGATAATGTATTAAAAATCAATCTAAGATCTGCTGCTCTCAGCTTAGATGAGTCGTTGATTGAGAGAACCTTAGAATCGACTCCAGTCTCTTTAATGAATTCAAGCGAATATTTTCTTGCTGAGGGCATAAAGTATTACTTGCAAGGCAATTGGGCCCAAAGCATTGGCGCACTGAGTATTTGTATTGATAAAGATCCTCTTGATATTTATAGTTGGTATTATATGGCTAAAGATTATGAATTGAGAAATGATTATAATAGCGCTAATTATGCTTATCAAAAGGCACTGTCAATAGATCCAAATAGCGTTGGTGTTTTAAAGAGCTATGCGAGATTCTTGAATCAAGCTGGTTTAACTGATCAATATAATATTGTTAAAAATCACATTAAAGATATTTATTCGAGAGATAGTAATATTGAGATATTTGGGAATTGATTGGGGAGTTAGCCATCTGGGATTAAGCATAAGCGATCCTGATGAAAAGATTGTTTTTCCAATGGGTTCAATTACAAGAAGCACCTGGAAGGAAGACTTAATTAAAATTAAAAAAATAATAGAAGAAAAAGCTGTAGAGGCAATAGTTCTTGGAGACCCTATAAGGACAGATGTAGTTTCTGCTTCATCTAAGTCAATTCTTAAGGTAAAGAGAAAATTGGAAACTTTGGGGGTTGGCGTGTTCCTCTTTGACGAAAGATATTCCTCTAAGGAGGCGCTAAAAATTCAAGAGATTCTTGGCAGCAAAGATAAAAATAAAGTTCATGAGATTGCTAGTTCGATTATTTTGAAATCATATCTGGAACACAAAGCAAATGTTGCAAAGAACTTGGATTAAATTAATATAGTTTATGGATTTTTTAAAATCTATTTCCTTCTTGCCTGAAAAGTGTAATATGTGTGGTAGGTGTTCTTTAGAGTGTCCTAGGGGTGTAATCTATCTCAATGGTTTTTTTAGGCCAATATTTGTTAACCTATCAAGGTGCGATGCTTGTAAAAAATGCGAAAAAATATGTAAAAATAATGCGATTGAGGTTTTGTCCTAGTGAAGAAAAATTTTAAAAAAATTTTAATTTCCGCTCCATTTGGCCGATCTGGCAAAACATCCTTTTCAATAGGATTAACTCGTGCGCTTTCAAGAAAAGGATACACAGTTCAAACTTTTAAAAAAGGGCCTGATTTTATAGATCCTAGCTGGCTTTCTATGTCTTCGGGAAGATTATGCAGAAATTTAGATTTATTTATGATGGATAAAGAAACAATTTTAGATTCTTTCATCAGAAACTCTTCTGATGCAGATATTTCAATAATAGAGGGGGCAATGGGACTCTATGACGGAATTGATTATTTGGGTACGGGTTCAACTGCTGAAATTGCAAAAATAATTGATAGTCCTATTCTCTTTGTTATGCCTGTTCAGAGAATAACAAGAAGTTGCGCCGCACTTATAAAGGGCTATGTCGAATTCGATAAAGAAATAGATATAAAGGGCGTAATACTTAATAAAGTTGCAAGAGACAGACAGAAAAATTTGATTATCAATGCATTGGAGCACTATAATTTACCAGATGTCTTAGCCTCTTTCCCTAAGGATGACAAACGATTGTCTATTCCAGACAGGCATTTAGGGCTAATACCTGCTAAAGAAAGATTGGAGCTTAATTCTGTGATTGACAGATTTGCTGATGCTGTAGATGAACATATGAATTGGGATTTGTTTTTCGATATAGCCAAAGATTCTGTAGAACCAATCGGTAAGCTTATTGATAATATAATTGGATACGATCTTTTGTCTGACGTTAAGGTTGGTATTTTACAGGATATATCTTTTTCTTTTTATTATCCTGAAGTATTTGATTTTTTGAAAATGTCAGGTGCAAAAGTAGAAATCATAAATTCTTTAACGGATAAGCGTCTTCCAGATATAGATGTGCTTTATATTGGCGGAGGGTTTCCTGAAGTTTTTGCTAAAGAACTTGAGGGAAATGATTCGCTAAGGAGATCTATTAAGGAGTTTGGCGAGAACAATAATCCAATTTATGCTGAATGCGGAGGATTAATGTATTTATCTGATTTTATTGAAAACGACGGTAATAAATATAATATGGTTGGGCTTTTGCCATTTGGTATTCATATGGATAAAAAACCTGTGGGACATGGTTATGAAGAGGTTGAGGTATTTGAAGAGAATCCATTTTTCAAAAAAGGGACAAGGATTAGAGGACATGAATTTCACCATAGCAGCGTATCTATGAATAGAATTGAAGATATTAAATTTTCTATGAAAGTTCTTAGGGGAAATGGCATAATGAATAAACTCGATGGAGTAGTGTATAAAAGGGTTATGGCATCATATCTTCACATTCATCCATTAGGCTTTAAAGATTTTATAGCTGATTTGCTAAAGTCTGTTTGTATTTCTAAGTAGAGCAAGACGATTGACCTTTCTTGTTTTTAAGATATTAAATTTAGTGTATAATACTGTATGATTTTTTTGGAGGTGGAGGGTCTTGGACCGCAAAGAACATTTTGTAAAGATAGGAAGAAAGCTTATACTACCTGCATCGTTTGTGTATATTGTGTTTTTTCTATTTAGTTTATTTTTTGCTTTGAGAAGGTTTGATTCTTTTGGTTGGGGGACTGTAAGCTGTATTTTTTGGATTTTGGTTGTTTTATCAGTAATTTTTACTAAAGATCTCTTCGTAAAATATTTTCTAGCCCTATTAGAGAAAGTTTCTTTTTCAATTGCCAGGCGCTTTAATTTGCTTGCTGGAGATATTAACTCAAACGAATATTGTGATTCGGAATTTATCGAAAAGTAGTTAGGCTGATATTAGACTAACTATTCCAAAGCCCAAAATTATCAGGGCTGAGAGCTTGTTTATAAGAGCAAGATCATTTTGACTAAACTTTTCGCGCATTAAGTTTGTTGTTGAACAAAGAATTATCCACCAAAAAGTTGAACCTAAAAAAACTCCGATGGTTGGAAATATTGAAGAGCTAAATTCTATATTGTTATTAAACAAACCAACCCCTGCAAAGATAGCTCCAAATGATAATATTGTCATTGGATTGACTATTGTTAAAAAAAGAGTTGATAGGTATAAGTTAATAACCCCTCTGCGTGATTCTTTTTTTGAATCCTTTACTGGTATTGATTTAAAAATAGTATAACCAAGATAGATTAAAAATATCCCCCCTACTAAGTGAATAATATATTGACTGTCAAGGAGCCATTTTGATATATTTGATATGCCAATTATCGCTAAAAAAGAATATGCACTGTCAGCAGTTGCAGCTCCCAAACCTGATATAAGACCATTTGAGAGCCCATTTGATAGAGTTCTTTTTATGCAGAGTATGCTTATCGGTCCAATTGGGGCTGAAATTGAAATTCCTATAATAAACCCTTTAATTAAGAAAGACAGATTAGACAACATTTACATTAACTGGAAGCGATGAGACTTCTTTTACGGTTGATAGAACTACTATTGTTTTTGTTTTTATGCCAGCTATAGATTTAAGTTCGTTACTGATAATTTTCTCTAAGTCATTTGTATTTGAACAGCGGATCTTGGCCATGTAGTCAGCGTCTCCAGTAATATGATAGCACTCTAGGATCTCTGGTATAGTTTTAGTTTTTTGTAAAAAGTAGGCTCTTCCTTCGGGATTTTCTATTGTTATAAATATCAAAGCTGTTAATCCCAATCCAACCATATTAGGATCGATTATTGCTGAATATCCCTTTATAACCCCGGAAATTTCCAATTTATGAACTCTCTCTGCTGCTGCGGGAGGTGACATATTTAACAAACTTCCTAACTGGGACCAAGATGAACGGGCATTTGACATTAGCTCTCTTATAACTTTTAAATCAATGTTATCTAACATAAAACACCTCATAATCATAAGTAATATGATTATAATAGATTGTTTTTGAAACTATGTCAAGGATACAGGTTAAAAGGCGTTATGGTTTTCTTTTACATTTAGGGCACATAGATAGATGTTTTGGGATCGGTTTACCCTCACCAAACAATTTGTTTGCTATAAGCGTCATATCTGGTATAAAGGTGCCGCATTTTGCGCACTTTATTAGGTTTATTTGATGATCGACCTTAAAATCATCGAGATTGGTGGTAACAAAATATGGGTTTGGCATGTGCTTTATTGCATTGGTAGGGCAATAATCTATGCACTGTCCACAACAGGTGCACTGATCTAAGTCCATGTGATAGTTTATTTTGTCATCTATCTGTGATATTTTTATAACCTTTGCCGGGCAAAAGTACTGACATATACCGCATGCAATACACCTGGCGGGATCGTGTTCTGGATAGCCGTGAAATCCCTTTGGATACTTTGGCAAGTTGACACTCGATATATCTTCTGTTATGGGTGGCTTAAAAATATTCTCAATTAAGATTCTTATCAGTGGAAGCATGGCATCTCCTTTCTAATATACAATTTAAACATGTGTGAAAAATGCTAATAAAAGCCCTAATATAGAAATTGGCCAGGTAAACTTTATAAATATATTAATTGCCTGATTAAGCTCAATTCTTGCTGTTGCGGCTTCTAATAATGAAGATCGG
>JAJXTU010000056.1 GCA_021783475.1 bacterium | reverse complement strand
CGATATCGACTTAGTAAACATAATGGGTGTTAATCCCGGCTTTGGTGGCCAGATCATACAATCTATAGCAACTTTAAGATCTGAGCCCTTTATAAGATCTACATCGACAAATTTCAATAAAGAATTTCTGTAGTTTTCAAAAAGGTTTTTTACAGTAACCTTCTTTTTTTCGTTGCTGAATTTATAATTTTTTATTTTAGATAAATTTGACTCAACTTTTGATGTGAAATCTCCAGAGGCCGACCCGCCAAAGCTTTGTTTTATTTTAAATCCATTATATTTATATGGATTATGACTTGCAGTAATCATAATGCCAACAGCACAACTCATATCTTTAACTGAAAAAGCAAGTGTAGGAGTTGGAACAAAATTTTCGGAAATTGTCACATTAAAACCAACTCCCGATAATACTTCAGCTGAGTGCATTGCAAAATCTTCGGAAAAAAACCTTGTATCATAGCCAATAACACAATCTTTTTTTGAAACGTTTTCCTCTTCAAGGGTTATAGCTAAAGCCAAGGTCGCCTTTTCAAGGCTTTCAAAAGTAAAATCCTGTGCAATTTTTGCCCTCCAGCCATCTGTTCCAAATTTTATATTCATGCTATTCACTCTCCTTTACTTATAAAAACCATATAAATATTATACAAATTAATTGATAAAGAACATTAAATAAGAAATATTAGCCCTTGCATCGCTGTCGACAAGAAATTTGTTTTTTTCATAAAGTGTAGTAGAATATCCACCGTCTAAAAGCATAGCATTTTTTAATCCGAGATTTTGCAGTACATTTGCAAGCTCGTCAATAGTGCACCCTGGATATGAAACAGCAAAAACGTAGATGTTAGAAGCTGAATCAATCCCCAAACCCGTCCTCATATGGTTGCCCATTTTTATATCGTTTACAATATATTCATTTTTACTTGATTGAAGCGCAACATTCTGGCCGTTAAACAAAAGCATTGGACCACCAGAAATATAAAAGTCTAGATTGTTATTTATCTCAGGCTCAATGCTCACACTAATTCTGTCTGTAGGAGCAAGGTTGTTTAAAACATCGAGATCATGATTGGCCAACAATACATATTCTCCATGAGAAGGAATGGCGCTTCTGGTATAGAGATACTCAAAAGTCCCATCTTCGTTTATCTTCAATAATATGCCAGAAGTCGGAAGCACTGGTCTGGAATAGCCATTTGTATACAATATATTTTCATAATAGTTCTGAGGTCTATTTACCCCATCAAGGTATAGAACTTTGCACTTTGAGGTTGAGCTGCAAATATCAAGCCTAACTCTGTATTTCAAATAATTTATACTTGCTGTATTGTTCTTATAATAATAAAAAGTTGCTCTTTTATCCCCCATATAGGATAAGGGTTCACCGTGCATATATAAAGCGCCTAGAAGTATATTAGAGTAAAAAAAAGTGCCATTTACCAATATAAATGGGTTGTAGTAGTTAACAACATCCTTTGCCCTTATTGGGTAATCGTTTAAATAAGGTATCAGTCTAACTTCAGTTGGCTTAAATTTAAATATATAAAGGTGTGAGCTATTAATACTGTATTCACTTTTAGTGAAAGCAAAGCAGTTATTTTGATAAAAAAACAATATAGAAAAGATAAAAAATAGGTAAATAAAAGTCTTGATAGAAAACACAGAAGAACTTGTAAGGTTCTTAAATAAAGAAATAGTATTTTTTATAAAATTATTCTTTATAAAAAAATTCATTAAGGCAACACCTCTCTAGAAATAGAAGCACCGAGCCCTCTAAGTTTAAACTCCAGATTTTCATAACCACGATTCAAGTGTGAGAGTCCAAATACTCTTGTTTCACCTTCGGCTACAAGCCCAGCAATAACAAGTGCAGCTCCTGCCCTCAAATCAAGAGCTCTCACTGGAGCACCAGATAAGTGATCGGTTCCAAATATTACAGCCGTTCTTCCGTCGATCCTTATGTCTGCACCCAATCTGCTTAACTCTTCAGCATGTAGATATCTGTTTTCAAAAACCATTTCAGTAATCACAGAAGTGCCCTCCCCAACAGATAGAAGCGCCATAAATTGTGCCTGCATATCAGTAGGGAAACCGGGATGTGGAGAAGTTTTTATCATTATAGGTTTTGGTCTAATGTTGCACCTTACCCTAATACCATTTTTCTCAGAAGTTATGTCAATTCCAGCTTCAACCATCTTGTCTATCACGGATCCCATAAAGTCATAGTTTATATTTTCTACAAATATATCGCCCTTTGTAATCGCTCCGGCAAGCATCAGAGTGCCCGCCTCAATTCTGTCAGGAATAATCCTGTAGTTATCAACTGGCTTAAGAGATTTTACACCTTCAATCTCGATAGTTCTTGAACCAGCGCCTTTTATTTTCGCACCACATAAATTTAAAAAATCAGCAAGACCAAATATCTCAGGTTCTTTAGCAGCATTATCAATAACAGTCATTCCTTCAGCAAATACAGATGCCATTATTAAGTTCTCAGTAGCACCAACACTTGGATAAGCAAGATATATATTTGCTCCCCGCAATTTCTCACACTCTAAATTTACAAACCCGTGTTCGATTGATCTTTTTGCACCAAGGGCTTCAAACCCCTTAAGATGAATATCGACAGGCCTAGAACCAATAGCACAGCCGCCAGGTAGGGCTACTTTTGCCTTGCCAAATCTAGCAAGAAGCGCTCCTGCTACTAAAAACGATGCTCTCATAGCAATAACAGGCTCCAAAGGAGGCTCATAGTTGGATATGTTAGAAGGATCAATCAAGACCTGTGAATCGCCTTTGAAATCTACTTTACCACCAAGGCTTGAAATTATCTTGCCCATCGTATCGACATCAAGCAAATAAGGGACGTTTGATAGAAATACAGGAGAATCGAACAGCAAGGTCGCTGCCATAACAGGCAACGACCCATTTTTTGAACCGCTAGTCTTTACAGAACCAGATAACGATTTGCCGCCACAAATCCTATAATATTGTTTAGAAAAATTTCCATTACAGTTATTTGTTCCTAAAATACCTCTTACACACCTCTTTTCCTACTTCCAGTTCTTCTATTTAATAGCTCTATAGCCTTAAGCCTTGCAAGGGCTCTTGCAAGAGCAGCTTCTGCTCTCTTTACATCAACTTCTTCCGTTTTCATAGTCAAACGTGCTCTAGCCCTTTTCTCAGCTTCTTTTACCCTTAGCTCGTCTATGTCAACAGAGAACTCAGCAGCATCACTTAAAATAGTAACTTTGTTATCCTTAACTTCAAGGATGCCTCCAATAGTAGCAACCACTTCTCTATCAGAATTCTCTTTAACAAATTCTACCACATCTATCTTCAAAGTGGTAACCAGAGGTGCATGCCTTGGCAAAATACCAAGAGATCCTTCCTCTCCAACAGCCGAAACGAATGTAACTTCTTCGTCAGCTATTACACCCTCAGGGGTCAAAATTAACATTTTCATTTATCCCACCCCTAACTTGCTTGTGATGCTTGCATAGACGCTGCCTTCTCACGAGCTTCATCAATAGTTCCAACCATATAGAATGCCTGTTCTGGCAACTCATCACACTTACCATCAAGAATTTCCTTAAAGCCTTTAATAGAATCTTCAAGCTTCACATATTTTCCGCCCATTCCAGTAAATGCCTCGGCAACGAAGAATGGTTGAGACAAAAATCTTTGGATTTTCCTAGCTCTGGAAACTGCCAGTTTATCATCCTCAGACAGCTCTTCCATACCAAGAATTGCAATGATATCTTGAAGATCTTTATATTTTTGCAAAACCTTTTGCACTCCACGAGCTACCAGATAGTGATCGTCGCCGACTACTCTTGGATCCAGAATACGAGACGATGAGTCAAGAGGGTCAACAGCAGGATAAATTCCGAGCTCAGCCAGAGGCCTTGACAAAACAACAGTACCGTCAAGGTGAGCGAAGGTTGTAGCAGGTGCAGGGTCTGTCAAGTCGTCTGCTGGCACATAAACGGCCTGGACTGACGTGATAGAACCATCTTTCGTGGTTACAATACGCTCTTGCAATGTTCCTACGTCCGTTCCTAATGTTGGCTGGTAACCTACAGCAGATGGTAACCTACCCAAAAGTGTGGAAACCTCAGACGCAGCCTGAATAAATCTAAAAATGTTGTCTATGAACAACAAAACATCAGCTTTATCAACATCTCTGAAATACTCAGCCATAGTAAGACCTGTGATGCCCACTCTCATACGGGCTCCAGGCAGCTCATTCATCTGACCGAATACCATAACAGTTTTGTCTATAACACCAGATTCTTTCATCTCATGATAGAGGTCGTTGCCCTCACGAGTTCTCTCTCCGACGCCTGCAAAAACAGATTTTCCACCATGCTCTGCAGCAATATTTCTAATTAACTCCATCAAAATAACTGTTTTGCCTACACCTGCACCACCAAATAGACCTATTTTTCCGCCTCTTGGGAATGGAACCAAAAGGTCTACAACCTTGATTCCTGTTTCCAATTGTTGTGGAACAGGGTTAATGTCTTTAAGACTTGGGGGTGCCTTATGCAAAGGTGAGAACTGCTTTGCTTCTACCTTTGGTCCATCATCTACAGCTTTACCAAGGACATTAAAAATTCTGCCAAGAGTTTCCTTACCAACAGGAATCATAATTGGAGAGCCAGTATCAGTAGCTTCTGTTCCTCTTACAAGACCATCTGTAGAAGACATAGCAATAGCTCTGACACGGTTATCACCCAATTGTTGCATTACCTCTAAAGTAATGTTTAATTCTTGCCCATACTGATTCTTTCCCTCAATTTTAAGGGCATTTAAAAGTGCTGGAATCTTACCTGGTTCGAATTCTATATCTACAACAGTACCTAAAATTTGAACGACTTTACCAACGTTCGCCAATGTCCACCTCCTAAGAACCGAGAGCTGTAGTGGTTCCAATAATTTCACTCAGCTCACGGGTAATTATTGCCTGACGCGCCTTGTTAAAGGCAAGTGTAAGTTGCTTAATAAGATCTTGAGCATTCTCTGAGGCCTGTGACATAGCTGTCATTCTTGCTGCCTGCTCTGAAGCGGCAGTTTCAAGAATAACCCTCAATATCTCAGCCATCAAGCCCCTTTCAAGTAAATATGAAGCTACAACATCTTCTTCAGGTTCAAAGATATATGTTGCCTTTGGTTCATTTTTCTCTTGAATGTTTAACAATGGCAAAACATCCTCTTCAACAATTGAATATTTAGCCATTGATTTGTAATTGTAATAAAGAACTTTTAACGCATCTATTGTTCCATCAGAAAAATACTTGGTAATTTCTGATGCTATTAGAGAAGCTTCAGCCTGAGTAGGAGGTTGAGGTAATTTTGTAAAACTTGCTATTACTACAGGAAATCTGCGCTCAAAAAACTGTTTAGCTTTTCTCCCAACAGCAAAAAGTCTTACCTCTTTTCCCTCTGCTTTATATTTGTTATAAAGCTTTAGACCTTCTCTTAGAATATTTGCATTAAAAGAGCCGCAAAGACCTCTATCAGAGGTTACAACAAGTATACCTACAGTCTTGATTTCTCTTTTCTCTAACAATGGATGTTGAAAACCAGCAATTTCGGCAGAAAGTCTTTTCGTGAGCTCAAACATCTCTCGAGAATAATCCTTGACTTTTCTAACTCTTTCTTCAGCCTTTCTTGCCTTAACAGCAGCAACAGATTTCATTGCCTTTGTAATCTTTTGAATATTTTGTACAGCCTTAATCTTTCTCTTTACGTCATTAGGGCGCATTTTTACTTACCGCCCGCAAAAAGAGCCTTGAAGTCTTTTATAGCTTTTTCAAGCTTTTCTTCAGTCTCTTTTGATATTGCTTTTTCTTTGGTTATTGATTCGATAATGTTCTGGTTGTGAGCCTCAATGTAAGCAAGAAGCTCTTTTTCAAATCTTTGAATGTCATCGGTGTTCAAATCATCCAAAAATCCTCTTACGCCAGAAAATATTGAACAAACCTCTTTCCATAGTGGGAAAGTTAAATATTGAGGCTGTTTTAAGAGTTCTACCAACTTCTCACCACGAGTTAGTACCTGTCTCGTAGATGCGTCAAGGTCTGATGCGAACTGAGCAAAAGCAGCTAACTCACGATATTGTGCCAATTCTAATCTCAATCTGCCCGCAACCTGTTTCATAGCTTTAGTTTGAGCAGCACCTCCTACACGAGATACAGAAAGACCAACGTTTACAGCAGGTCTTACGCCCGCATAAAAGAGTTCTGGCTCCAAATATATCTGTCCATCAGTAATAGAAATTACGTTTGTAGGAATATATGCTGTTACGTCGCCCGCCTGAGTTTCAATAATAGGCAAAGCAGTTAAGCTTCCTCCACCATAATTCTTGTTAAGTTTAGCTGCCCTTTCAAGAAGCCTGGAATGTAAATAGAAAACATCGCCAGGATATGCCTCACGGCCAGGAGGTCTTCTAAGAAGAAGTGAAACCTGTCTATAAGCCCACGCATGCTTTGAAAGGTCGTCATAAATTATTAGAGCATCTTTGCCTTGTTCCATAAATTCTTCACCCATAGAGCAACCGCTAAATGGAGCAATATACTGAAGAGCAGCAGCATCAGAAGCATTAGCTACTACCACAATTGTATAATCCAAAGAACCGTTATCCTCAAGTGTTTTAATGATTGTTGCAACAGTTGAAGCTTTTTGGCCAACAGCCACATAAATACATATCATGTCTTGATCTTTTTGGTTGAGAATTGTGTCTATACAAATTGCTGTCTTACCAGTCTGTCTGTCACCAATTACAAGCTCTCTCTGGCCTCTTCCAATAGGAATCATACCGTCGATAGCCTTAATCCCTGTCTGTACAGGCTGATTAACTGACTGTCTGGTGATTACACCAGGAGCCACCCTCTCAATCACCCTGAATTTTTTTGAATTTATAGGACCCTTACCGTCCAGAGGTCTTCCTAAAGCGTCTACTACTCTACCGACTAACTCTGGCCCAACTGGAACAGATATAACCCTACCAGTCGACTTAACCGTATCACCCTCATTTAACTTTGAGTCATCACCCAAAATAATTGCACCAACTGAATCCTCTTCAAGGTTGAATACGATTCCATAAACATCATTTGGAAATTCCAAAAGCTCGGACATCATTGCATCTTTCAAACCCCAAATCCTTGCAACCCCGTCACCAACAGATATTATTGTGCCCACCAGTGCTGATTCTGGTTCGGCTTTAACAGCTGAAAGCTGTTTCTTTATTACATCAGTAATTTCTTCAGCCCTTATCTTCAAAAAAACAACACCTCCCTTCAGTTAGCTAAAAGAAGTCTCTTGGCTTTTTCCAAGGACCCCCTAACGCTTGCATCAATAAGATAATCTCCAATTTTTGCCCTAAAACCACCAATGATCTTTTCGTTGACAACTTCTATAATCTCGACGCTTTTCGCATCAAACTTTGTTTTAAAATAATTTGAAAAATTTAATTTCAAATCGTCAGTCAGTGGCGAAGCAACCTCAAGATTGGCAATAATCCTGCCACGCTCCTCATTTAACGTTTCTTCAAGAGATTCTAAAATGAAAGGGAGCAATGTAAATCTATTTTTGTCGATAAGAAATTCCACAAAAGCATAAATATCTTGTGAAATCTTATCTTTTAAAGGTTCAATTAGGCTCTTCTTCATGCTTAAATCAAGAACAGGATTCACAATTATTTTGTCAAGACCTGTATCTTTAAAGCTTTGAAGAAGAGTTTGTGTTTCGTCTACCACACCTTGCAAGTCTAAGTTCTTTTCCTTAAGAATAGACAAAAAAGCCCTTGCATATCTCTTTGCTAAAACATAGCTATTGTCCATCTTAGTTCTTACCCATTTTTTGTAAATATTCTGTCACAAATTTTGTTTGTACGGTTTTGTCCATTTCTTTCTCAAGGAGTTTTTCTGCAAGAGTAATGGTAAGATTAACAACTTCCACTTTTAGCTCAGCTATTACTTCTGCCTTCGCTCTATCAAGATCTTTGGAAGCATTTTCAACTATTTTCTGTGCTTCATCTTTTGCTTTTTTAACAATGTCATTCTTAACATCATCAGCATAAGCTCTTGCCTCTTCTACAATCTTTGAAGAACGAGCTCTAGTTTCCTCAAGTTCTTTTTTTGACTCTTGTAAGAGCTTTTCTGCCTCTTCTCTTTCATTTCGAGCCTGCTCTATCGCCCCTGCAATAGCCTTTTCTCTCTCTTTAAGAGCATTATTTATTGGTGGAACAACAAACTTTGCAAACAGAAAGAAGAATATAAAAAAGGAGACAATAGTCCAGAACTCCAGACCAAATTCAAAATTCATCATTTTTTTAGATCTCCCTTAAAAGAATAAAAGACTAATGCTTAGGAGCAGCAAACAAAAGGATCATAGATACAACAAAGCCGTAGAGAACCTGAGCTTCGATAAAGACCAATACCAAAATCATATAGGTACGTAGTGGTCCAAGAAGTTCTGGCTGTCTTGCAAGAGCGGTCAAAAAATATCCACCCAATATACCCATTCCTGCGCCACCACCAGCAGCGGCAAATCCAATAGCAACACCTGCGCCCAACTGAGCCAAACCAAGATTTATACTTACTGCATCCATTTAAAAACACCTCCAAAAATTTTTATAAATTTGACAAAAATAAAAAACTAATGTTCAGGAGCAACAGCACCAGCTATATACATAGCTGTCAAAACAGCAAAAATTACCGCTTGCAAAAATTTGACAAATACCTCTAAAAAGTACATCCCAATAGATGCCAAAAAAGGCAATGCTCCAAGAATAAAACCTCCAGCAAAAGCACCTGTTGCCATTAAACAAAGATAGACAAATACCCCTATAATAATGTGTCCTGCTGTCATGTTTGCAAACAACCTAACGGATAGAGATAGCGGTCGAGCTAGATGGCTAAATATCTCTATGACAAAAACAACGGGAACAAGTACGGAAGGAAGACCAGGAACAACTATACTTTTTAGGTATCCGCCTACACCGTTCCTAACAATTCCCAGAACGTTATAAAGGATAAACACAAATATAGCCAGGATAGCTGTTGTATTTATATTGCTCGTCGGAGTATAAGTCCCAGGAATAATTCCTATGAAGTTTGATGCAAGAATAAAGAAAAACATAGATGCTATTAGTGGGAAGAATCTCTCTACATCTTGCCCGTGCATAAAACTCTCTACAAGGTCCTTTTTGACAAAGTCGACAAAAACTTCAAACATTGTAACCAGCCTATTAGAAGGTATAACCGTCATGTTCTTGCTGCAATAAAACAAAAACAGCAGCATAATAACAGACGCTATCCACATCCATAAAACTGCCTGTGTAATGCTTAAATCAAAACCAGCAATGTTTATTGGAATGATCTTGTGTAACATAAACTCTTCTGCGATATGCAACTCTTTTCACCCCCTTTCATTTTTGATTTAAAATTTGCTTTAAAATAATCCATAATCCAGAAAAAACTCCTAATAAGAGTCCAAACAGAAAACCTACTATTCCAAATCCTAATTTCTCTTGCAAAAACCACCCTAATAAAAGCCCTCCTAAAGTTGATCCTAAAACGTTAAAGCCCAACTGAGCTACATGTAAAGGCGGGATTTGTTCTTTTTTAATTTTTTTTATAGAACTCACCCCTAACTACAAAAATCATTTATAGGTTAATAGATTTTTCTTATCATGTCAATAATAAAATTTTACATACCTAAGTAGATCTCCAATATTGTAATTTTAATTTTGTCAAATGTCACTACTTTTGTCAGAACAATCTTAATTTTCTAAATAAATAAGATTTATGTAGGTAGAAAGCTTATTTCTCAAATTAATAAAAATTTATTTATGGTACAAGACCTTTAAATTTTAAAAACAATTATGTTTAGTGATATCATTAAATATAACAATTTTTAATTGGAGGGAAGAAAATGGATTCAAATTTGCAATGGCACGGTGAAGTGTTTGGAAAAAGAGCTGTGGAAGCTTTGAAAAAAAATAATTTTAACGCTGATTTTTTTAGCACAAGAGAAGATCTTATAAAAAAGCTCTTAGAACTGATCCCTGAGAAAGATGTTATAGGCGTTGGTGGTTCAACCACAGTACAAAATCTCGGAATACTCGAGATCTTAGCTAAAAGAGGCAACCTAATTTTAGATCACAATAAAGCTGGCCTTTCCCCAGAAGAAGTCTTAAACTTAAGAAGAAAGCAGCTAACTTGCGATACTTTTATGACAGGATCAAATGCAATAACTCTTGATGGCAAACTTGTAAACACTGATGGAGTAGGAAACAGGGTTGCATCAATGATATTTGGGCCAAAGCAAGTTATAATTCTGGCGGGCACAAATAAAATAGTAAAAGATGAAGAAGAAGCCAGAAAACGAATCAGAACAATCGCAGCCCCAATTAACAACAAGAGGCTAAATAGACCAAATCCATGCACCGTAACAGGTGAATGCATGGATTGCCAGGGCCCAACAAGAATATGCAACATCACTACAATATTAAAAAAGAGACCAAGCCTTACTCCTTTTAGCGTGTTTATAATAAACGAGGAGTTGGGCTTTTAAAGATTATTCTTCATAGTCATAGTGAAAATCCTCAGGCTTTTCTTGACTAAGCTTAAAAAAGTATTCTAAAGATTTCAAGATTCTAAAAGAAGCTCTTCCATCACCATAAGGATTGAGCTTCTTTTTCATTGAAGAGTAAAAAACAGAATCGCTCAAGAGTTTTGCTGTAGTGTCATAAATATTTTCTCCATCTGTCCCACTTAATATTACAGCATTTGCTTTCAGTGCCTCAGGTCTTTCTGTAGTCTTTCTCATAACAACCACGGGCACGCCCAATGAAGGGGCTTCTTCCTGGACGCCTCCAGAATCTGTAAGTATAAGATAACAGCTCTTCATAACATGGATAAATGTTTCATAGTCAAGGGGTTCAAGCAGGGTTATTCTTGAATTATTGCCCAGAATATCCTGTGCATCACGTCTTATTTTTGGATTCATATGAACTGGAAAAACTATATGTATATCATTAAAATTTTCAACTAACTTTTTAACTGCTGAAAAAATATTCTTCATCTCGTCCCAATTCTCTCTTCTATGGGCAGTAATCAAAATCTTCCTTAGTGAAGAGTTTATTATTGGGTTTAAAACAGGTGGAAAATCATAATCTCTTTTGGATATATTTAGCAAAGAATCGATCACGGTGTTTCCAGTAATGTATATATCATCTTTTTTAACGTTTTCTCTAATTAGATTGTTAAAAGATGTAATAGTTGGAGCAAAATGCAAATCAGCAAGGCAAGTTGTCATTCTTCTATTAATCTCTTCGGGGTAAGGGTTGAATTTATCATAAGTTCTCAATCCTGCTTCCACGTGTCCAACTGGCACTTTATGGTAAAATGCCGATAACGCACCTGCATAAGTCGTCGTAGTATCTCCCTGAACAAGGACGATAGAAGGACTAACCTTTCTCATGATTGTGGAGAGACCCTCCAAAGCTCTGATAGTTATGCCCTCAAGACTCTGGCCTGGTTTCATGATATCTAAATCGAAATCGGGCTCAATATTGAAAATCTTTAAAACCTGATCTAACATCTCTCTATGCTGGGCGGTAACCACTACGATTGGTTCAAAACTCTTTGACTCTTTTAATTCCAAAAAAAGAGGAGCCATTTTAATAGCCTCAGGACGCGTACCAAAAATTAGCAATGCTTTATGCACTTTTTCTCACTCCAATAACAATAGATTCAATTAAAAACAAAAAGAAATATCCAAAAATCAAAAAAGAAGCAGTAAACAAAAAGTATTCCTGAGGCAGAAAGACAAAGAAGAAGACCAAAGATCCTACCACAGTAATACCTCTAAATAAAAAATTAATCTTTCTGACACTCCATCCTTTTTCTAAAAGTACATGATGAAAGTGCCCCTTGTCCGGCGAAAAAATCGATTTCCCTGATATAGATCTCCTTATTATAGCCCATAAGGTATCCGCTACAGGAATTATTAACATGATTATTATAGAAAAGAGTGTAACCAGCGTAAGTCCCTTCATAAAACCAGACACAGAAAGCAACCCTATTATAAATCCTACCGTCAATGAACCGCTATCGCCCATAAATATCCT
>JAJXTU010000055.1 GCA_021783475.1 bacterium | reverse complement strand
TCCGATCTAATTAGTACGCCATCGCTTCTAAAGTTATTTTCTAAATTTAAGAGATAGGCATTTTTCATTGGCTTTTCTATTGTTTCTTTCATAATCTTGTAATCTGCGCCTCTAAAGCTATAAATTGATTGTTTAATATCACCTACTGCAAACATAGAACCGTTTCTTGACATTAGATCGTCACAAAATCTCTTTAAGCAACCCCATTGTACCTCGTCTGTGTCTTGAAATTCATCTATCATCATATGATAGATATGACTTCCCAAACAGAACTGAACTTTAATTATGTTATTATTATCAAGATTTTCAAGTATTAGTTTGTTTATGTTGCCAATATAAATTGAACCAAGTTCATTGTAGCAACTTTGAAGAACTGACTTAAATTCAGTAAACAAGTTTATATATTGCTGATATTTTGCCTGACATAAAATGGGTAAATATTCGTAAATTAGATGGACTGATGTGTTCCATTCATTCTTTAGATGACTATAAATATCGCTTTTCTCTTTATTAAATGGAAAGCTTTTATAAATTTTCCTAATAGTGCCCACAATATTTATTTCAGGATTGTTTAATTTATCAATAAGCTTTATAAATTTTTCTTCATGAATTTTCCCATTTAATGCCAAACCCTTTTTCAGACCTTGTTCGGCTAAAGATGCCAAGTATTTCATGAGTCCCTTTACTTCATTTATCGATGGTTCAATATTCTTATTTTCCTTAAAGTATCCTAATTTTTTATTCTCTAAATTCAAGAGGTCTAACAGATTTTTTTTTATTTCTTCTTTTGGATTGAAACTAATATTATTGTTTGTCTCATTAATCCTTAAGTATTCTTCTAATTTTTGAAATTCAATTTCTTGGATAAGTCTATCTATAGCAAAATCAAATATCTCATCACTATCAATTTTTATATTGTTAGCCAAAATATTTGTTTCAAATGGTAAAACTTTAAATATCTTTGCCATAAAACTATCAATTGTGCTTACTTGAAACTCACTAAAATTTTCAAAAATCAGATCAATTGCTTTTTCAGAATGAAGCATTATATCATCCAAAGAATCAGATAATAGAGCAGTTAAATTATTTTTATCTGAATCATTTAATAAACCTAAAGTAATTTTCTTTAGCCATTCCAATATCCTCTGTTTCATTTCGTTTGCAGCATTTTTTGTAAAAGTCAAAGCTATTATATTTGGCAGAGCGTTATTTAATATATTTTTTGATAATAAAAACTGGCAAAACCTTATACTTAAAGTATAGGTTTTGCCAGAACCAGCTGATGCGCTTACCACATAAAAATGCGGAAATGTTAACTCATCATCGCGCTGTAAACTAGATAATCTTACTCTTTCATCCCCCAATATAATTCCCTATATAATATTTAAGAAATATTAACCAAGATTATTTCTCTTAACCTTTTTCAACCAGCCATTAGGACCTTTTATTTTGCCAGTTTGTACTCCTACATAATATTCATATATTTGTTTAGCAAATTTGCCTACTTTGCCATCTCCAACTGTAATTGATGAGCCGTCTTCGAAAACGTATTCTCCCACAGGTGATATTACTGCTGCAGTGCCAAAACCACCTGCCTCTACAATATCTCCCGATTTCACGCTTTCAATAAATGCATCAAGGGGTACTCTCTTTTGAACAACCTTCAGGCCTATTTCCTTTTGCAACTCAATTATTGATTCAGAGGTAATGCTCTTCAATATGGTATCGGTAAATTCTGGTATAACCACCGTTCCATTCTTTTCAACGTGAAAATGATTCATGGCTCCAGCCTCTTCAATATATTTGTTTTCTGAATCAAGGAATAGCACCTGACTAGCACCAAATTTTTTTGCAAATTCTCCAGCCTTCAAGGAAGCGGCATAGTTGCCAGAAGCTTTTGCAGCACCCGTGCCCCCGCTTACAGCTCTGTGAAATTTTTTTGTGATCAGAAGCTTTATTGGTTTTGTAAAACCAGCAGGATAGTAAGCACCGCTTGGTGAAAGTATTACACAAAAAATATATTTACCAGATGGATGAACTCCTAAAGAGTCTTCTGTTGCGAACATAAAAGGTCTTATATAGAGTGATGCACCCTCTTGCAGAGGAAACCACAATCTGTCAACATCTATTAGAGCATGGACACCTTTCATTTGAATCTCTTCATCAAGGGATGGCATACACAGTATATCAGCTGAAACATTTAATCTTTTAGCATTCTTATCGATTCTAAATGTATATATTTCACCATCGTCATGCATAAAAGCCTTTGCGCCTTCGAAAAGGGATTGTCCATAGTGTATTGATATAGCGCCAGGAGCAATCGGAATATTTGAATATGGCACAACTCTTGGGTTTTTCCAATTTGAATTTTCATAATCAATCAAAAACATATGATCGGTTCTCAATTGGCCAAAGGAAAGCTGCCCTTCAGGCCTAAACTGTTCATTTCTTCTCTCAGATGCTTTTTTCAAGGTATAAGCGATATCCACTCTTTAACCCTCCATAAACATTATTTTTCTTCCTCATCGCTGATAGGATAATACTTTACTATTTTACCATCAATCACTTTTTTAATTTTATTGGTTGCCAAAAGTCTGTCCAGAACCGCCTGCGCAGTAGCCAAAGAATCTTTTACGCTAAATCTATACCCTTGAAGCTGACTCCCAACTTTTACGTCTTTAATTTCATTAGCAATAGACTTTACTGTAACTCCTTGAGCGTTCTTAGTGATAAATGACATAGCTTTTTTTTCGAGCTTTATAGCAATCTGTTTTTGAAGCTCTTGCGGCATTTTATAAGAACGCCTATATCCATATATATAAAGCAGCGCACCCATAACTGCAAAAGAGAGAGTCCCTAAAATATAAACTTCAGTATTCATAACGCATACCTCATTTTGATCTCATTAGCTTAATTAGTTTATTACTAGCAAGAATCCTAATAAAAACAATAAGCCTTTCAAGGGCAAATTCTGAATTGTCATCAAATTGTTTTTGCATATTAATTAGGATATCGTTTATAGTGAAATTTCCATCGCAGTGTTGCCAAACAAATTGACCGTATTTATCCAAATTAATAAAGCTCTTTCCGTAATTTGGAAACCATTTCTCAAATATTCTACGGAAGAAACCAGCATGATAGACGGTCAGCCGAAGCTGCCCGTCTATCATTTCATCTGAAACATTTATACTTTTAACAGGGTACATCGTTAAAAGATTGCCTTTATCTCTATTAGAACCAAACAATATTTTACTCTACCTCAACTTTTTTGTTCATCAAATAAATATAAACAGCTATAGCTAAGAGAAAATAAAATAGTAAAGAAATAGGATTCACAAAACCGCCCCAAGTAAAGTTAACTGAAATATTAATATTTTCATATACCAAGAATGCAAGGATTACGCCCATTAGAGATCCGCCAGCTATTAATCCTGAATTCAAGAGAACACCTTCTTCTATTTTTGCTCTTAACTTCTCCTTGTTGCTAACTGTCTTAGAAAGAGCCAGTTGCAAAAATCCACCTGTAGCAATTGCTGCAGAAGTTGGAATTGGCAAATACATTCCCACAGCAAAAGCTAATACAGAAATACCTAAGAGTTCAGCAACAATTGCGACAAAACCGCCTATAGCCACGAGAGCCCATGGCATTGTGCCACCGATTACTCCCTTGATAATCAAAGCCATAAGCATAGCCTGAGGTGCAGGTAAGTCCTTTGTGCCAAAGCCATATGCATGACCAAGCATAACTAAGACTGAACCGATTACAAACGATGAAGCAACAGCGCCTATGATCATTCCATATTGCTGTGCTCTTGGAGTGCCACCTACTAGGAATGCAGTTTTAAGGTCTTGAGATGTGTCACCAGCAACACAAATAGAAATACAGACAAGAGCGCCTGTTATAAGGGTTGCTACCATTGCGGTATCTCCGACCCATCCGCACAACCTAAATATTACAGCTACTAAGATAATAGTACCTATCGTCATACCTGACACAGGATTGCTAGACGAACCGATAATGCCTACGATTCTAGAAGACACAGTCGTAAAGAAGAAAGCAAATATTAGCATAAGAAATGCGCCTAAGAATCCAATGTTAAACTGAGGGGTAAGAGCTGTATAGAAAAATATGATACCCACAATAATGAGGAGTATCAAAAATGGCGTATCTCTTTGAGTACGAATATCTTTTACAGCATTAGTTCCCTTATTTTTGCTTAGGCCTTTGATTGTAGCGTCAAATGAACCGAGTATAGTAGGCAAGGATCTCATAAGAGTGATGAAACCGCCTACTGCAACAGCTCCAGCACCGACGTAACGAATATATGTGCTCCATAGAGCCCAATAACCCATCTGAGCTATAGGCACTGTCGATGGATAAATTGGAGTTGTTAAACCACTACCGAAATATGAAATCAAAGGCATTAACACAAGCCAGCTAAGTATGCCGCCTGCAAACATATAAAAAGATGCCTTAGGACCGATAATAAACCCTACACCTAATAGAGCTGGAAGCGTATCAAAACCGATAGCAGCTCCCTTTAGACCAGGAATACCCCAGTCAGGGCTCTCATTCCAGAGTCCTAAACCATCCATTAGAAATTGATATAATGCACCAATTCCAATGCCCCAAAATACAGTTTTTGCACTACTTCCGCCTTGATCTCCTGCAACCAAGACCTCTGCACAAGCTGTACCTTCTGGGTAAGGCAAGTTGTGATGCTCATTTACTATCAATAGTTTTCTAAGAGGAACCATTAAAACAACGCCCAGGATACCACCCAATAGGGCCATCGTATTAAGCTCTAAAAGGCCAGGATCATATCCCCATATGAATAACGCAGGCAATGTGAATATTACACCTGATGCAATTGCCTCACCAGCAGATGCAATTGTCTGAGCAATAGTATTTTCAAGAATAGTACCCCTTCTGAATATCCCCTTTAAAACACCCATAGACATTACTGCAGCAGGGATGCTCGCACTAACTGTCAATCCTGCTTTCATTCCAAGATAAGCATCTGCAGCTCCAAATAATATCGCCAAAAAAACACCAATGGCAATAGCAGTTATGGTAAACTCAGGAATAACCTTATCAGCAGATATATAAGGTACGTAGTCTTCCCCTGTAACATTAAGATAATTTAACTTTTTTTTCTCTTCCATATCAATCACCTTTCACAATATTGTATCGCAGTTTTTAATAAATTTTTATTAGAATTTGCAAATTATTTATTAACAGATAATTTCACCATGGCTTCAGCATATATTGCAGAACATGTAATTAAATCTGAAATACTTGCATATTCATTCGCCTCATGACACATGTCTTGCTTGCCTTCAAAGAGCGGACCAAACGAAACAGTGTTTGGTATATGCTTTGAATATGTACCGCCGCCAATAGAAAGTGGAGGAGTAGTGGAGTTTACATGTTTTCTATAGATCTCCAACAAGGTCTTCACCAAAAAGTGATCCTCTGGGTAGAAAAGTGGTCTATCTTTTAATACAAATTCAATTTTTGCACCTGTCTGCCTAATAATTTTTACAAATTTTTCATTAATTGCATCATAATCCAAAGTTACAGGAGTCCTATAATTTATGTCCAGTGATAAAGTGCTGTTTTTAAAATCAACAATTCCCACATTAAAAGTTAACTTTCCGTATTTGTCCTCACAGAAAATCCCAAACTTTTTTGCATCTGTCTCGCTATCGATATAGGTAGCAAACCAATCAAAAGTATTTTTCACTCCTGAATTCAGTGATAGCTTAGAAAGAAATACGATTAGACCCATTACGGCGTTCAAACCAGTTTCTGGATGTGCCGCATGTGTGCTTATCCCCTGACACTGTACACGTATCTTACTATCGTATTGAACGTTCCACTTATAAGGATATTGTTCTTCAAATTCCTTTATTAAATTAGATACTACTTCTTTATCCACATTGCTTAGAACAGCAGTTGCCTTGTCTGGTACTACATTAGCTTTTGTGCCACCAACAATCTCTTCAACAATTACTCCATCATTCTTTTGATCAAGGTTCCAAGAAACCCTAACAAAAACCATTCCCTTTTCAGAGTGGATTACGGGAAACTCTGCATCTGGAGAAAAAGCATATACAGGAGGCTTTTCTTTTGCAAGATAAAGTGGCATATCGTTTGAACCTTCTTCTTCATTGGTGCCAAACAAAAGCCTTATCTTCTTATCTATCTTGACTCCCAGTTCCTTTATTGCATATAGCGAATAAAGGGATGCAATAGCAGGACCTTTGTCATCAATTGCTCCTCTGGCGAATATCTTATCACCATCAATTCTACCAACAAATGGATCGCTATCCCAGCCATCACCAACAGGTACTACATCAAGGTGCGCCAAAGATGCCACGTAATCTTCAGAGTCACCATATTCCACTACCCCTACTGCATCATTTACCACAAAAGTTTTAAATCCCATTCTGCTAGCAATCTTCAAAGTTTCATCCAGACACTTTCTAACTTCCACACCAAATGGTGCCCCATCAACCTTTTCTCCCATTATGCTAGGATAGGTCAAAATTTTTTTTAAATCATCTAAAAATTCTGTTTTCTTTCCTTCAACAAAAGATAAATAATCCATAATAAATGCTCCTTTAGACTGTCTAATTGGAATTAAAACACGAAAAGGGGGTGCTGCGACCCCCTTCAAAAGTTAGCTAACACCAACCTCTTAGCTTCATTACTTCTATAACTCTCTTTATAGCTACCACATAAGCAGCCTGTCGCATACTGATGCCATACTCCTTAGCAGCATTTAAAACATTTTTGTAAGCATCAGACATTCTGTGATCAAGTCTCTTGTAAACGAGGTCTTCATCCCAATAATACATATAGAAATTCTGAACCATTTCAAAGTAAGATACTGTTACGCCGCCTGCGTTTGCAAGAAAATCTGGTATAAGATGAACTCCTTTATTGAACAAAATCTTATCTGCATCGGGTGTGGTAGGACCATTTGCTAGCTCGAGCACAATTTTTGCTTTAATTTCGTTAGCATTTTCTTTTGTAATAACCTCTTCAAGTGCAGAAGGAGCTAAAACGTCTACATCCAAAAGCAAGAGTTCTTCATTAGATATGTCCTTTGCACCTGCAAAACCATGAACGGATCCAGTCTTGTCTTTGTGCTCTTTCAAAGCCGCAGCATCAATACCATCTGGATTATAAACTCCACCCTTACTATCGCTAAGTGCTACTGCCTTCATACCAAACAACTCTTCTGCAAGCAGTGCAGCATAAAATCCAGCATTGCCAAATCCCTGAATTGCTATAGTGGATTTTGAAAGATCAAGACCCAAAAACTTTGCAGCTTCTCTTAAAACATACATTCCACCTCTTGCAGTAGCATCCCCTCTGCCCAAGGATCCACCCATCTTAATTGGCTTGCCAGTAATAACCCCAAACTGGTTTTTGCCAATTATCTTTGAATACTCATCCATCATCCATGCCATAATTTGTGGATTGGTATAAACATCTGGTGCGGGGATATCCTGGTCTGGACCTATTAATTGCCAAACCTTATCAATATAGCCCCTTGCCAACCTCTCCAATTCATTAATAGACATTTCTTTAGGGTTACAAATTACTCCTCCTTTTCCACCTCCAAGTGGTAGGCCGATACAAGCTGTTTTCCAAGTCATCCAAGCAGACAAAGCTCTTACGGTGTCTATTGTTTCTTCAGGATGAAACCTAATCCCACCCTTAAAAGGACCAAGAGCATTGTTATACTGGACCCTAAACCCATGAAAAACCTTTAAGATTCCATTATCCATCCTGACAGGAATAGACACATGAATCTCCCTCATGGGAGTTCTTAGAATCTGCATAACATCACTATCTATCTTCAAAATCTGCATAACCTCATCTAACTGATCCTGAACTACCTCAAATGGGTTAATTAAACTCAACTTACCCGCCTCCTTATATTTTAAGCCTTAAAACTCTTCTTTACATCTTATATTCTAATATTCTTTTAATACTTTCACAAATAACAAAATACATATATGTTAAATAAAATTTTTTTATATCATACAATTTTTTGTATTATAAATGTTTTTTAAAAAGTTTGCAAATTTGATATATTTAAAAAAGATCATATAATAAAAACATGGAAAATTATATTAACTTAGAACAGATTTCAAAAGAATCTAATATTGCTGAGTCTACTATTAGAAGATACATAAATAAATTCGAATTTCTTTTTGATATAAACATCGAAGGAAGAACGAAGCGTTATAACAAAAGCTGTATTCCTTACCTTATTAAAATTAACGAGATGTACAAAAGTGGTCTTAATACTGAAGAAATAAAGAAATCACTTAGCGATAAGAGTGAGTCTCAAGATAATAATATAAATCTTGATCAGAATTTAATAGACAAAAAAAACGATTCGAGCGATTTTGACAACAATAAAGATCAGAACTCTTTGCTGCTGAAACAGATTTCAATTCTTGAAGAGATTAAAAATAGCATAAAAATTTTAGATGATATCGATTTGCTAAAAAAAGATATTTACAAAAAAGAAATCGAAATTGTAAACTTAAAGAAAGAAAATTTTGAGTTAAAACAAAGTTTAAATAGATTGGAAGAAAAGATAAACTCATACGAAAAAGATCTAAATAAATTGAAAAATGAATCTGATAAAACGCTCATGGAATTATTCAACAACTTAAAACTCGAACAACAAACTGAAGTCCAAAAATCTTGGTGGGGAAAAATATTTCCCAAATAATAAAAAAACTTTAAGGGGGTAAATAATGAAGCTAGTTAAATTTGTTCATAACAAAGAAGTAAAGTTTGGGGTAGTTGAAGGGAATGAAGTAATATTATTAGAGGAGAATTTTTTAAACTCTATTAAGAAGACCTCAGTAAAGCTAAGCCTAAGTGAAATAGAGCTTCTATCTCCTGTCTTTCCTTCTAAATTCGTATGTGTAGGCCTAAACTATAGAGACCACGCAAATGAAATGAAAGAGTCTCTTCCTACCGAGCCTGTTCTATTCCTAAAACCATCTACAGCAGTTAACCATCCTAATTATCCAATTTCCTATCCGCCGCAAACAAAGAACCTGCACTATGAGGCTGAGCTCGTGGTAGTAATTGGAAAAACTGCAAAAAATGTCAAGATTGAAGATGCAAAAGGTTATATATTGGGCTACACCTGTGGCAACGATGTAACCGCAAGAGACCTTCAGAAAAAGGATGTCCAGTGGACCAGAGCAAAGTCATTTGACTCATTTGCCCCAATAGGACCGTGGATAGAAACAGAAATCGATCCGAATTCCTTAGACATAAAATTAATTCTAAATGGCGAAATCAAACAAAAATCTAACACTTCCAATTTAATATTTAAACCAGATTTCTTGGTCAGCTTTATCAGTTCTGTTATGACTTTGTTGCCTGGAGATGTAATTATGACCGGCACGCCCTCAGGTGTGGGGCCGATGAAAGTCGGAGATGATGTAAGTGTAGTAATAGAAAACATAGGAACTCTTCCGAATAGAATAATTTAATCATCAGGAGGTAAAAATGCTTAAAAAATCTTTATTAATCCTTGTTTCTCTAATGCTCATCTTTACAAGTATTTCTTACGCTGCTGCTCCAAACGATCAAGCAAGAGAGTATTTTGTTTTAGGTGAAAAATATCTTAGCGAGTCAAGCTTCGACAAGGCAGAGATGTTCTTTCAACAAGCAATTGATACCGATCAAAACTATGTTCAAGCCTATGACGAGTTAGCAAAGTGTTATATAGGAACCAATCAACTTTCTAAAGCTGTAGATATTACTTCTAAAGCACTAAGCATTGACCCAAACTATGTGGACGCCATGCTCACTCAGGGAATTGCTCTAAGAAAATTGGGAAGAAATAATGAAGCAATGATAATTTTAGCCAATGCTGCACAAAAAGATCCTTCAAACGCCAAAATTTATTATAATTTAGGACTGGTATACTCAAACCAACAAAACAATCAAGAAGCTATAGATAAATATAATAAGGCAATCAATCTCAACCCAAAATTCTCTGACGCTAGATATCAACTCGGCCTCTCCTATCTGGCCATAGAAGATCTGTACAACTCATATACTCAATTTAGAGCGCTAAAAGATACAAATACCAATCTTGCGAATTCTCTTTTTGACAAAATATATACTATAAAAAGCCTTGCAAGCCTCTACCCTGTCAATGTGATAAACGATCAAAGCGCTGAGCAACTTTCGACTAATGCAAATACGGCATTCGAAAAGAAAAACTACGATCAAGCAGTAACCTTGTATGAAAACCTCCTAGTAAAAGACCCTGACAATCTAACAGCATCAGCTAGGCTTGGAGACATCTTTAGGAGCAGATCGGACAACGGTATGACCTTCCAAGCATATAAAAATGCAATAAGGCTTGATCCTGATAATGCAAACTATCATTACTATATTGGTGTCGCCTTAGCAAAACTTGGCGAAAAACACTTTGCAATGACAGAACAAAAAATACTGAAAAACTTAAATCCAGAACTTGCAAATAAGCTTTTCTTAGAAATCTATAAATATAACTATTAATATGTCAGTAAAAAACAGCATAAAGGGTATAGTTTTCGATTTTGACGGAACACTTGTTGACACTTTAGAAGACATTGCCATAAGCGCCAATATGGCTCTTGAAGAAAGTGAATTAAATCCTTACCCAATCGAGAGCTACAAAAACTTTGTCGGTGAGGGATCAGAGGTTTTAATAGACAGGATAATCCCAAAAGAGAAATATTCAGAAGATTTAAAATCAAAATTACTCAAAAATTACAGCGAAATTTATAGGAAAAACTGGTCAAAAAATAGCAAACCCTATGAGGGAATATATGAAATTTTAGATTATTTAAAAGAGAGAGACTATTTAGTAGCAATACTCTCAAACAAGCCAGATCCCTTCACAAAAGAGATGGCAAATTTCTTCTTTCCAGAATTTCCTTTCCTAAAAATTTTAGGCGCAAGACCACAAATACCAAAAAAACCTAATCCAATGGCAATATACGAAATCATTTCTTTCTCAAAATTAGAAAGTTGCAATTGGTCAATGGTTGGAGACACCGCAGTAGACATAAACACTGCTAAAAATGCAGAAATTCTACCCATTGGTGTCCTTTGGGGCTTTAGACCAGATGAAATTTTGAAAGAAAAAAATGTCTTACATATTAATCAGCCAAAAGATATAATCTCTATCTTAAACAGTGATTAACAATAAAAAGATTAATTTAACTAAATTAGTTGAAAATATTTCTTACTCACAAACATTATTTATGTCAAACCCATATCCTTATGAACATTCCTTAAAATTAAGCTTTATTTCTAATCTTTTATCAAGAGAAATGAAATTAGAAAAAACTCAGAGAATTGATCTTTATCTTAGCAGCTTATTGCATGATATTGGAGCTCTTTTAAGTGAGAGCTCCTGTCTGCTGGAGCTAAACAAAAGGAAAGAAATCAATATTCAAAATCACGCTCATTCTGGCTACGAATTATTAAGAGATATACCCTTTTTTGATAAAATCGCAACTATCATCAAAGATCATCACAATGAAGATACACAAAACTTACTTTCAAAAATAATATTCTTCGCCGACGAAATAGAGGTTCTAATTAGAAACAGCAATTTTACAAGCGCAAAGGAAATTCAAGCAAAAGCTTTCTCGATTTTTAAAGATAAAACTTCATTCAAAGATATTCTTGATGCCTATTTAGTTGTCTCAAAAAACGATTTCTTCTTATTTTTACTAAACAACCTTGAAGAGTTAAAGAAAGAAAATTCTTTGTTAGTAGAAGATAGATTTGAAATCCTAAATGATGAGCAATTAGGAGATTTAGCTAAAACTATTGCAAAAAATTTTGTTGATGCCAAGAGCGAGTTTACCAAACTTCACTCGATCGACGTAACCTATACTGCTGTCTCAATTGCCAAAGCAATGGGATTTCCCCCAATGGACTGCCAAAAGATCGAAACCGCAGGTTTTTTACACGATATCGGGAAGATTTTTATTCCACTTAGTATTTTAGAAAAACCCGATAAATTAACAGGAAATGAATGGCTAACTATGAAATCGCACGCTTATTATACGTATTCATTTTTAAATTCTCTGGAATTGGAAAAAGAAATAGTAGATATAGCAGCAT
>JAJXTU010000054.1 GCA_021783475.1 bacterium | reverse complement strand
CAACTGTCAAACTACCGGAAACTTATTTAGGATCTCTGGATTCATTTTTTTCTCCCTTAAGTTAAATGTGTTTAGAAAATATATTATTATTTTAAATCAAATGCAAATTTATAAATTGATCTAAATCAAATATTTCATTCGAAAATTTATGATATAATAAAAAAAAAAAATAAATGGGGTGGTTTTTTTGAGGACATTTAAGGTTAAAGATAAGGAATTTAAGATCGATCAGGAAGGTAACTTATTGGATTTTTCTTCGTGGACAAAGGATTTTGCTGAAGCCGTAGCAGTTGAGAATAATGTTGTGCTTTTAGATGTTCACTGGAAGATTATTGATTATGTAAGAAGATATTATGAAGTCGACAAAATTATGCCTCCAAAAAAGCAGATAGAGAGAGAGTTTAATCTAAGTGAAAAGGATATGTCAGGACTTTTTCCAATGAAATACAAAGATGGATATCTCTATCTATTGAGCAGATTGGCTGGTTTACCGGTGCCTACGGGTGATATTTGATCCCCTATTTGCTCAGGTTTTTGATGAGGCTTTAAGGCTAGAAGCGAGCGATATCCACCTCAAAAATGATTCTTATCCAGTATTTAGAGTGCATGGAAAACTTGAAAAAATTTCTTCATTGCCCTTTTTTAAAGACGAAGAGTTAAGAAAGATAATATTACAACTGCTAACTCCAGATCAACAAAAAAGAATGTTTATGGAACTTGGTCTTGATTTTGGCTTTACATACGAGGGAAAATCAAGATGCCGTGCAAATATTTATTTTAATAGGGGGACGATAGGTATTGCATTAAGGATCTTACCCATGAATCCTTATTCCTGGGAAGGGCTATCTTTGCCTGATGTTATAGAAAAGATTAGAAAGTTTAGACAGGGTTTGGTTCTTGTCACAGGGCCGACTGGCTCTGGAAAATCTACTACTATGGCAGCTATGGTTGACGATTTAAATACTTTGAAAAGCTTAAATATTATAACTGTTGAGGATCCAATAGAATACGTATATACCGATAAAAAATCCAATATTATCCAAAGAGAAGTTGGCTTAGATGTCAGGAGCTTTCCTGAAGCTCTGAGATATGCTTTGCGTGAAGATCCAGACATTATATTTATCGGGGAGATGAGAGACCAGGAAACTATTAACTCTTCATTCTTAGCTGCTGAAACAGGGCACTTAGTTTTATCTACTCTTCACACAAACAATTCTTACTCAACAGTTGATAGAATTGTGAATACCTTTCCAGCAGATCAACAACACTTTGTGAGACTGAGGCTTTCTGAGACACTGAAGGTGGTAATGTCTCAAACTCTGCTGCCCACTGTAGACAATAAAGGTAGAGTGGTTGCATGTGAGGTGATGGTGGTAACCCCCCATATAAAAGACTTAATTGCAGAAGCAAGACTGGATGATATGTATTCTGATATAAAAAATGGACAATATAATTCAATGAGCACTCTTAATCAAGCCCTATTTAAATTGTTTCAGGATAAAAAGATCGATAAAACCACAGCGGTTAACGCTTCCTACAAACCGAGCGAACTCGAACAGATGCTAAAAGGAGTGTATAACAGTGCTGATGCTTTCGGAGAAATTACAGATGCCCAGAACTCCCAAAAGGGAGGGGATAATTTGCATTGATCCCCTTTATGCTCTTGCTGCTTTGTTCGTCTTTATGCAGCCTGTGCAAACATAAACGCTTTTTACGCTGCCCTCAAGGTTTACTTTTATCTTTTGAAGGTTTGGCAAAAAGCGACGGCGTGTTTTTCTATTTGAGTGGCTTACATTATTTCCTGCGGATGGACCTTTACCGCAAATTGCGCAAAATTTTGACATTGTTTCGCCTCCTTTATTTTAAACAAAGTATTATAATCTTAACAGAAAAAATAAATTTTGAAAAGGTAGGGAAGTGATTTGACAGAAAAGGTTATTGAGTTTGTAAAGGACAGGCTCGGGAATACCTACAGGTTTCGTCATACTATGGCAGTTGCAGAAGAGGCTAAGCATATTGCATCTTTTATGAATGTGGATGAAGAGAGGATATATGTAGCAGCTTTAATGCACGACACTGCAAGGGGCCTGACTCCTGAGGATATGTATAGCGAGGCTAGGAAATATAAAATACAAATCTCTCCCTTAGATGAAAAAAGGCCCATCTTGCTTCATGGACTGGTTGCAGCGAACTGGTTAATAGATAGGCTAAATGTGGTTGATTGGGAGATATATGAGGCAATTTGTCTTCACACAACGGGTGCTCCGAATATGGGCAAGATGGCTGCAGCGCTCTTTATGGCAGATAAATTAGCTATAACGGAAGGATCGCACGTAGATAAGGATCTGCTTAATGCGCGCAAGATTTTGCCTGATGATATTGACAAGGTCTTTTTGTGGTGTTTTACTTATAGTTTCAAATATCTAATGGACAACAATCAAGAGCTTCATCCTGTGTCAATTGACGCATGGAATTATTACTGTAAAAAAGAAAATTTGGAGGTCTTATTTGGAAAAAAATAATTCTAAACTATTTGCACGTGAAATTGTTAATTGTATCAAAGACAAACAAGGTGAGGATATTACGCTGCTTTCTATTGGTGAGAAGTCTATAATATGCGATTACTTTATAATTGCTTCTGGAAATTCACCAATACAGGTTAAGGCGATTGCTGATAGCGTAACAGAAAAGTGCAAAGAGCTTGGCAGAAATGTTTTTAGAGTTTCTGGATACAATGAAGGGCTCTGGGTTATAGTAGATCTTTTAGACATAGTAATACACATATTTTCTCCAATGGAGAGGGACTATTATAATTTAGAGGGTTTTTGGAAGGACGTTAGCGTAGAAAAAATTAGTTAAATATATGTATAATTACTAAAACTTAAATTTAGTGCGCCTGCAAAGTATAATGACAGGCGCATTTTAATTGTGAAAATATACTTATCAATTAGTCGTCTTTGAATACAGCGCCAGTACTTGCTGAGGTCACGAGTTTTGCATACCTTGCAAGATAACCCGACTTTACTTTGGGAGGTTTTGGTGACCAATTCTTCTTTCTGCTTTCAAGGATTTGAGGGTCAACCCTTAGCTCAATCTTTTTAGCGGGTATGTCTATTTCTATAGTATCGCCTTCTTCTATTAGGCCAATTGGCCCACCTTCTGCTGCTTCAGGAGAAATGTGTCCTATTACTGCACCACGCGAGCCTCCAGAGAACCTTCCATCGGTAAGAAGTGCTACTTCTTTGCCCAGCCCCATTCCAACAACTGCTGACGTAGGGCTCAACATCTCTCTCATCCCTGGCCCGCCTTTTGGTCCCTCGTATCTAATTACCAATATGTCTTTTGGTTTTATTTGCCCTGCCAATATTGCTTTCATAGCTTCTTCTTCAGAATCAAAGATTCTTGCAGGTCCAACGTGAACTAACATTTCTTTGTCTACTGCTGATTGCTTTACCACCGCGCCATCAGGGGCAAGATTGCCTCTTAGTATAGCTATGCCTCCGCTTTGAGAATATGGCTCATCAATAGGCTTAATTACGTCCCTTCTCTTGACTGTTCTATTTTTAATAATTTCTCCGATGGTTTTCCCTGAAACAGTAAGATTATTTAAGTTTATGAGGTTCTTTTTTGAAAGCTCGTTCATTACAGCACTTATACCACCAGCCTCATTTAAGTCCTGAATGTGTTGCTTTCCTGCAGGGCTAATTTTACAAAGATTTGGGGTTCTTGATGATATAAGGTCAAATATCTCAAGAGGCAACTTTATTCCTGCTTCGTGAGCTATGGCTGGAAGGTGCAGCACTGTATTTGTAGAGCCACCAACAGCCATATCTACTGCTATTGCATTCTCAAATGCTTGAGAGGTGAGTATGTCTCTTGGACAAATATTATTATTTACTAATTCTACTGCTTTCATTCCTGCATATGTTGCCAGCCTTTTTCTTTCGCCTTCAAATGCTGCGGGAATTGTGCCGTTTCCTGGAAGCGCCATTCCTAAGGCTTCTGAAAGGCAATTCATAGTGTTTGCGGTAAACATTCCAGAGCAGGAGCCACATCCTGGACATGCACACATCTCAAGTTCTTCAAGCGTGGCATCGTCGTACTCGCCGCGTGTTTTGTGCCCTACACCTTCAAAAACAGTGATGAGATCCACATCGGTTTGTTGAAATCTTCCAGCAAGCATTGGTCCGCCTGAAACTATGATTGATGGAATATTTAGTCTTGCAGCAGCCATAAGCATACCAGGGACAATCTTGTCGCAGTTTGTAAGGAGAACAAGGCCATCGAACTTGTGAGCCTGAGTCATAGTTTCAATAGAATCAGCTACCAATTCTCTGGAAGCAAGAGGATACTTCATCCCGTCATGACCCATTGCAATACCATCACAGATTCCTATAACAGGAAATTCAATAGGCACGCCACCAGCTTGATTAACTCCCTTTTTAACATACTCTACAAGTGTTTTAAGGTGAATGTGGCCTGGTATTATTTCATTGTATGCGTTTACCACCCCTATAAGCGGTTTGGACATGTCTTCTTTTGTGTAGCCCATTGCATAAAATAGTGATCTGTGCGGCGCTCTTTCGATCCCCTTTGTAACCTCGTCACTTCTTCTTGGCATCTCTTTCTCCTTTCAGCTAATTTTATGTGTATAAATTTTATCTGCTAACAAGCATATTTTTAATCGAAATATTGTAGGGTTCTAAGAAAACCACTATAAATTTAGGTATTAACTCTTAAATCATAACTGTATTATAATATATATGGAATGAAATAAAAACATTTAAGAAAGAGGATGCAAGTAATATGAAAGGCAAATTTTCTGATGATTACCTCTCTATAAGAAAGAAAAAAGTTTTATGGGCTGTAGTTGAGAGTTATACTCATACTGCAGAGCCTGTAGCTTCAAGAACGGTATGGAAAAGGTTTGATCTTGGAGTCAGCCCTGCTACCATCAGAAACGACATGGCAGATCTTGAAGAAGAGGGTTTCTTGAACCAGCCTCACATCTCATCAGGCAGGATACCGTCTTGTGTTGGCTATAGATATTATGTAGACTCTCTAATGGAATGGTCAAAAAATCGTTCAGGCCAAATGATAGAAACTGAAAATGAATTTACTGGTGAGAATCCGATAGATGAATTTCTAAAAAATATTGCCAAACAACTTTCTAGTCAGACTCTTGGTATTGCAATAGTATCTCATCCATTGTTGTTAGAGCTCTGTGTAAGAGATTTCCATCTTTCTTATGTGAGAAAGGAACAATGTATTGTGTTTTTGCTCCTTGATGGTGGAATTACCTTCACATATTCTTTGAATATAGATATCTCAAAAGATGAAGATGCACTTGTTATAAATTCTCTTATAAAGAGTAAAATACTTGGTAAAAATAGAAATGAAATAAATTCTGAAATTGATTCGGTCTTTGATCCTGTCTTTAATCTTTCTACTCAAGCTAAGCAAATATTGACTAGCGTTACAGAGCATTTATGGAAAGCCACTGACAAAAAGGCTTATATTTATTATAGTATGAAGATGTTCAACCTCCCTGACTTTTCTGATAGGGAAAAATTTGATATATTGGTAGCTTTGTTGGAGGAAGAGGATAGAATTGTTCAAAAACTTTTTGAGAATCCTTGGGAAAAAAGAGAAATTAAGATTATTATTGGAGAAGAAAATGAAGATCCAAAATTTTGGGAGTTTACATTTTTTAAGATACCATATTATCATGCTGATAAAGTAGTTGGCTTTATAGGGCTTATCTCTCCTACACGCGTAAGGTATCCGTATGTAGTAGAATTGCTTGATTCTTATGCACATAAAATATCCAATGCTTTGAGGAGGTTGTTTGATTGAGAACTAATAATAAAGATCTTTATTCTGTGCTTGGAGTTTCTCGCGAGGCTTCATTTGAAGAAATTAAATCGTCATATAGAAGGCTGGCCAAGGAACTTCACCCTGATGTGAATAAAGACGATCCAGAATGTGCTGAGAAATTTAAGGAGCTTACACAGGCTTATGAGATTCTCTCTGACTCTGAGAAGAGAGCTAGATATGATAGATTTGGCACTGATAAGGAGATGGCTGATCCTTTCGGCGGCATGTCTGATATATTTGAAACTTTTTTTGGCGACTTTTTTGGTGCAGGCCAGGAAAGAGCAAGGAGGACTGTTAGTTTTCGAGGTGAAGACAGAGAGCTTGCGGTAGGCTTGACCTACTTTGAAGCCATAAATGGCGCTCCTAGCAAGACGATAGAATATGACAGATATGAAAGATGTGAAAAGTGTGAAGGCAAGGGCTCTACAAGCGGTAAAAAAACTGTTTGTAAGGTGTGCCACGGTACAGGGCAGGTTACCTCATCAAGGAGGACACTTCTTGGAAACGTTTACCAAACTTATAACTGTCCAGAATGTAATGGTAAAGGTTTTGTGATTGAAGACCCATGTCCTCATTGCAGGGGAACAGGGAGAAAGGTTTCAAAGGCAAAGATTTCGATTGACTTCCCCCCATTTAGCGAAGAGGGGAAGATATTTAAAGTCAGATCGGGCGGAAATGCAGGATCTTATGGAGAAGAATTCGGAGATTTATATGTTCAGATCAGATATATAAACGATGAAAGATTTATTAGAGATGGTTATAATCTTATTTACCCTGCGACTATAAGTTTCCCACAAGCTGTGCTTGGGACAAAAATAAAATATTATACCCCTGATGCAGAGGAAGGTTTTTCTGAATATGAAATACCATCCGGAGTTCAACCTTATACAGAATTTAAGATAAGGGGAAGGGGACTGCCTAAGCAGGGCGGCAGAGTAAGAGGGGATCTGATCTTAAGAACGGTTATACAAACTCCAACCGAGGTAAGCGATGAGGAAAAAGAGCTGTATTTGAAGCTTGCCCAACTGAGAGGAGAATATCAGGAGAAGGATAATATTTTCAAAAAAATTAAGAAAAAAATCAAAAAATAGTGTCTGAACCAAGGCTTTATATAAATAAAGAAAGAATAAAAGGCTTATTAGCAGGCGATATTATCGAGTTAAGAGAAGACGAAAGGCATTATCTTTTCGACGTCCTTCGTCTAAAGGATGATGATCCCGTTATCGTATTGGATGGCGCAGGGAGCGTTTTTAGATCGAGAATTCAGGCAGATAAAATTGTTCTTGGAGAAGGATCTGACGCAAAAGAGCCTGGACTAAATATTACGCTCTTTCAATTTCTGCCTAAAGGTGACAAATTTAGTGAGATAGTTCGTATGTGCACAGAGCTTGGCGTTAAGAAATTTGTTCTGGTATATGGTGAGAGAAATTCTTATGGAGAAGTTTCTTTAAACAAGATAAAAAGATGGCAAAAAATTGCACAAGAAGCGGCTGAGCTCGCAGGCAGGGGGGCGGTTCCAGAAATTTTGGGGCCATATAAGCTCTTTAAAATACCTGATGAGCTTTTTACAGGCGAGATGGTAGTTTTTTGGGAAAATTCGAATCAATCAATTAAAGAACTATTTAAATCTGGTATTTCTAAAGATTTATCGATATTTATCGGTGCTGAAGGCGGAATCTCTTCGAGTGAAATTGAATACCTTCAGTCAAAAGGGGCGTATGTTTTATCTTTAGGTGAGAGGATTCTAAGGGTGCAGACGGCAAGCGTAGCGGCCTGCAGCATTTTATTTTATCTGTCAAATGACATCAGATAAAAGGGTTTTTTCTCTTGCATTGGGGTGCAAGGTAAGCCAGGCAGATCTTTCTAAATTTAAAGATCTGCTCTTTCCTAACTGTGTGGATGAGTCATCAGCTAATTTATCCGATGTAATTATATTAAGTAGCTGTGCGGTGACAGAAAACGCTCAAAAAGATTCCATCAGGATGCTGAAAAAATTTACTAAGCTTAATAAAGATATATATTTTCTTGGATGTGCGGCCTCAATATCTGAGGATTTGAAAAAAATTTTTCCAAGAGTAAATTTCTTTGATAACAAAGAGTTAAGCGATTTATTGAGCAGAAATGTTCACAGGTCGAATTATCATGACAGAAAGAGATATGTCTTAAAGGTTGGAGATGGCTGTTGTAGAGAATGCTCTTACTGTATTATAAGATATTTGCGCGGTCCATTGAAATCAAGGCCTTTTGAAGACATAAGAAAAGAGATTTCTTTGATCCAGGATGTGAATGAAATAGTCTTGAGCGCAATTGAAGTAGCGTTGTGGGGATATGATTTTGGACTTGATATAGTTTGGCTTCTAAAAGAAATTATTAAATTAATCGAAAATAGAGATATTAAGATAAGGCTTGGATCTATTTATCCAGCTCTACTCCTAAACAAAGAATTTATTGATTTAATTGCTAATACAGATAAATTACAGCCGCACCTTCATATCTCTCTACAGAGCGCAAGTCCTGAAGTTCTGAAGTCTATGAGAAGATTTACAAATGTAGACAAGATTTTAGGCAAAATTTTTGATATTAAACAGATTAGACATGATTTTCTCGTTTCTACTGATATAATTGTGGGCTATCCTACTGAGGGCGATGAGGATTTTCAGATGACTTTCGATTTTCTTGAGAGACTCCCTCTTGTAAAGGTTCACTCATTCCCGTTTTCCCCAAGGAAAGGAACCATAGCAGCAGATCTAAAACCGCTCGATAGAAAAATCCTTTTAGAAAGACAAAAGTTAATAACCGAAAGGTTTTCTCAGTCGAAGATATTAGAGGGATTTATAGGTGACGATATACCTGATCCATTATGGGAGAGAGAAGACGAGAATTGGCTGTATGGGCACAGTTCAAACTATGTTCCTATCAAATTTGATAAACGTTTATCAAGGGCAACTATTTTAAGGGGCAAATCAGTAGATAAAAATCATCTGATTTTAGAGTAAGTATATTTACGTTATTTTGTTGGAAATCCTGGGATTATTATTGGCAATATTTTTCGCATAATTGATGCTGATGCCTCTTTCATAGCTCCTTCAAAAGGATTGTTTGTTCTGAAAATTGGAGTGGAGGAGCTGCTTTCCCCGTATACAGAGTCAGTAACTATAACCTTTTCGCCTTTCAAAAGGACGATTTTCGCCTTTATGAAAGACTTACCTCCCGATAGTCCAAAGCTAAATTGCGGGACTTTTTTTACATCAGTTACTGTTACTATTAAATGGATATTGCTATTGGGGTTGATTCCTACATTATGAGAGTTGAAATCTGATTTTACTATATCGTAGAACTTGGAAAGGTCCTCGTCGCCCATCGATCTATCGGTAACCTTTCCTGTGCCCTTTGGCACATATATAGAAGAGTCAGCCTGGACATCAAGATTTATCTGCTGTAAATATGTATTATTAACCTCTTCTGCGTATACCGATGTTGATGTAGCAAAAAATAGCAAGAAAGCTGTTATAAAAATTAAAAATTTCATATTATCACCTCGTTAAATTATGGTATTTCAACTGCTGTGGTCAAAGATTCTAAAAAGCTTTTAGAGTTAGCCCTTCTTGCACTAATTATATCAGTAACTGCTACTTTGTAATCTCTTACGAGATAACCGTTTTGGTAATAAGATGTGATGTCGTTTATTACATAGGCAGAATTATCAAAATATCCTAGATAGAGCATCACATGATCGGGCATAAACAGAAGCGCTCCAGGTTTAAGTTTTTTTATGATAATCAATCTCTCATTATATCCAAGGTCCCTGAAAGAAAACCTATTTCCAGGCAATAACTCTTGAATGTCTGCATTTCTTGGGAAGGTAAAACCAAAGGTTTTAAAGATATCTTGAACGAAAGATGAGCAATCGTGAAAACCATTTTCCCCACCCCAACCGTAAGGTTGATTTAGCATTTTAAAGGCCTGATCTATAATATCTTTTCTCGTATAAGGCAGATATTGATAAACTGCATCAGAAGTTGGGATTTGTCCCGTTACAAAGCTAACTATGCCTGATTTATCTCTTATGGGCACCTCTACCTTCCAATAACTGTTTATTGGCGTCTTTTCCTGCAATATGAATTTGGTACCCATATTTACATCTTGATATTCTCCCGTATCGAACGTCAATCTCGATTTCGAAGAAGTAGTCGTTATAAAATTGGCGTTTAGCGAGCCTATGTAATTTGTAAAGTCTTTTTTATTCTTGAAAAATGCAACTTCCTTTTTTAGGATCCAGCCATTATAGTTCTTTCCCTGGACGAATAGCCAATATCCACTCTTATCCTCAGTTAATACCAATATCGGTTCATTTATTTCAAAGGTTGTCTCTTGAAATTGATCGAAGCCAGAGGAGTCACGGCTATAGGTAGCTTTTAACAATGTCGGAAAGGTTCTTACGTTTACTCTTTTTAACGTAATTGCATATCTTATGGTATTCATATCGTTTATAACTATATTGTTAGTGAAATCTTGGTGCTCGTAATAAGCTGAATCTATGTATAGAGGAAAGTAGTCATCGTTTTGGAAGATAAGCTTTTCTAAGTCTTCTCTTGAAATTTTATCCTTGAAGGTTTTAAGGGAAATTATGCCTTTTATCTTTTTATTGAAATTGTTGATCTCAGCACTTGTCATTAGTATATTGCTACTTAGCTCAGATTTGTAATTATCTATACTAAAATCCGCATAGCAAAGGCTGTTAGCCTGAAATAGTAGCAATATAAATATTATTAAAGATAGCTTAAAGATCTTCTTCATAATAGAATATAAACCTGTTCCCTCCTGAATTTTTTGCCTTGTACATTGCAGTATCCGCATGGGTTAGCAGCTCTTCATAATTTTTGGCATCGTATGGATATATGCTTATTCCTATACTTATACCCAGCTTAAAAGAATGACCGTTAACTTTAAACGGTTCTTTAAATAATTGGAGAATTCTTTCTGCTAATGGTCTTAATTCGTTTTTGTCTTTTAGATCTGGCACTAAAATTGCGAATTCGTCTCCACCCATCCTTGCTAATATGTCCGTTTCTCTGATTCTTTCCTGGAGTTTTACACTTACCACCTGCAGGAGATCGTCTCCTATTTGGTGACCCTTTGTATCGTTTACGTCTTTGAATCTGTCAAGATCCAAAAACATTACTCCTAAGTATGTTCCGTTCCTTTTTGCTCTTGAGATTTCATAGTGAACTCTGTCATAAAAAAGCGTTCTGTTTGACAATCCTGTAAGATGATCGTGAAAAGCAAGATATTTTAGTTTGTTTTCCAATAGTTTTTTCTCTGTGATGTTTCTAACTATTAAGAGAACCATGTCCTGGTCTTCAATGTGACATTTTTTTATGTCTATCTCTACACAGATATTTTGGGATTCCTTACTGAATAATTCTGCTTCAACGCCATTAACATACTCTCCTGAGGTTATCTTCTCAATGAGGACATCCTTTTCCTTGCCTGGAGCTACAATGTCCTCTATAGTTAGATTTAAAATTTCTTCTTTATTTCTATTTAAAAATGTGCAGGTGGTATCGTTTACCTCTACGAATTTTTCAAATCGTCCTTTTATTGGTATGGGGAATAACATAACTGCCTCGCTTATGCTGTTAAAGAGAACCCTGAAGCGTCTTTCCTTCTCTTCTAAATCCTTGTTGATTTTTGAAATTTCAGATATATCTCTCAGGCTTAAAACGTATGCGGCTTTTTCTCCTACAATCTTTGATATGCTTGTGCCCACTACAATTGGTCTATTTTTTTTGTTTTTTATTCTAAAGTCAATGTGTACATTTTTGACAATATTTGAAAAACTTGATACTACTGATTCAAGGTCTTGATCTTCTACGAATTCATAAAAGTAATGGCCTATGACTTCATAATCGTGATATCCCAAGATCTTATTTACCGATGGGGTTATTGTCAATACCTTAAAGTCATCTGAGAGCTCCATTATTGCGTCTGATATATTTTCCAGAATTTTTGCGTAATGGAGCTCTTTGTCTCTTATTTCAGCTTCTTTGGCAACCCTCTCACTAATGTCTCTGGCTATTATTATGTAATACCATTGAGAAGAAAATCTTTTTGATGTTATAGTAATTTCTACGGGAATTTTTCTCCCCTCTTTGCATATAAGCTCTGTGACAATGGACTTTGTAAAGTCTTTTGAAACAACGTAATCAAAAATTTCTAAGTATTCACTTTCATTGATATTTATAAATTCAAGAACTGACATCTTTTCTAACTCTTTTATGCTAAAGCCCAAATTTTTTATTACGCTAAGGTTGGCATCAATCAACCTTTTGTTTGAAAAATTTATAAGAAAAATCATATCAGTAGAGCTGTCAAGGAGGGTCCTGAAACGCTCAAGATATTGAATTTTCTCTCTTAATTCGCCGTAATAAGT
>JAJXTU010000053.1 GCA_021783475.1 bacterium | reverse complement strand
AATATCTATTCTCAATTTTTTATATATTTATTTAAATCAAACTTTCTGATTAAAGAACCCTTGGACATCCATCTAACCTTGCCAAATATTTTTCTTTCCTTAAAAGCCCTATCATGTAAACCAAAACACCAAAGTATACCTACATAACTATTTGGGTCTCTGCCATCAAGAGCGTATTTGTTATTTAGATAGATCATAGCGTCATAGGCATCCTCAATATTTATAGACCATTCGATTATCTTTTTGCCCCAATACATTCTCATATAGTTATGAATTTTGCCTCTTTTTTTCAATTCTCGCTGAGATGCGTTCCAGATCTCATCATGGGTCTTGCTGTCTTCAAACTCTTCTAATGAATAAACATATTCTCTTTTATCATCCTCGTGTTCATCAAAAGTCTTAATGGCCCAAGAAGGCAATAAGTTTTCTAAATTTTTCAATTCATTTGAATAATAAGTGAAGTTGTGAGACAGTTCTCTTCTAACTACCAATTCCTCTTGAAACGAATAATAGTTTTCAGGATTTCCTTTTACCTTTTCTAATTCATTTAAAATCTCAATTGGGCTAATATTCCCAAAGTGCAAGTATGGGCTAAGGTTGCTCTCAATGTCTTTATTCGGGTCGCTCCTAAAGTCTTTGTAGTATTTAAGCTTGTTCCCAATAAAGTCATCAAGGTTTTTTTTAGCTTCTTTGTAGCCACCTACATATGGCGCAGGCGAAACAAAAATTAAATTTTGTCTGATTAATTCGTTCTCAATGTTATCTAAATCAATCTCGATCTTTGGATGTAAAAAAGCACCATTATATTTAAACTCTTCGAAATCATGTCTATGTTCTTCAAGATGTTTTAGAATTTTTGGTCTAATAGTATACGCTGCATATTCTCTTTTTGGGCTAGCCAGATTTACTGGTAAGACTAGATTGGTATCAACCTGATAAACTGTAATCTTATTTTCACCATAAATTGTATTTTTCATATTTATCAAATTCGGTAGATAAGACTTATCGGTAACCATGATTTTTGCATTTTCAATATAAGGCCTCAAAACGTCTTGAAACCTTCCAACTACCATGTCTATTCCAATTTTTTGGGAAGTTAGTTCGTCAGAAACGTCTTTCAATCCTTCAAGAAAGAATTTGAAACTTCTAAAATTTCCTTCAGGGTAAGAAAAATCTACCACAACCAAGACAAGTAACGGAAGAAACTGTTTATTTGATAAATATTTAGCATATTCAAGACTGTGATTGTATCTTGTCCTAAAAGCCCCCTGCATCCAATACAAAATATATTTACCAGCTTTATCAAAAGCCTGAACTTCTTCTACTCTTCTATCAAACTTCATAAAGTCCCCGATCTGAAAAGTTATAATTCAATTATAATAAAATATATTTTATAATCTTTTATAAAATTTTAAGGAGTAAAAAATGTTAAATTTCTCAAAAGAAAAGATTCTTGGTGGAGTGGGCTCTGGTTTAATAGCATTTACTTTAATTCCTGGTATGGGTCATATATTTTTTATAATCGGCTTAATAATGTTTGTTATATCTATATACAACATATCAAAACTCTTGAAAAAGAGCGATATCTATTCAAATATTGTAAAATCTTTTTTAATAGGAATTGTAGGTACTGCTATTTCTCTTTTTCTTGGACTATACACATTCGTCTCAGTATTTTCAGGACATTGGAACTTTGGTGCAAACATATTTTTAAGCCTTATAATTTTTTATTCATTTATAATTGCTTCTGCAGTTTTTTTTCGAAAGGGATTGATTTTAATTGCTTCGTTTACAGACAATGAACTTTTCAAAACATCGGGAGACGTAATGTTCTGGGGTGCAATATTGACAATTTTTGCTATAGGATTTATTGGAATGTTTATATCATGGATTCTATTAGCTATTGCTTTTTTTACTATGCCAGATACGATCAGAACTCCAAAATCCGAAAATTCAGTATTTGATTCAGATTATTATAGAGTTAGTTAAAATTTAATAATTAAAATGCTATTAAAATACAATTAATATTTAAAACATCTTTTTCTAATATGAAATTAAATTAATTTTAATTGGATTCTAATTCAAATTTCATAAATTAAGCATAGTTTAATTTTAGAGCAATTTAAATAAAACAAAGGGGACAGGTTTATGACGAAAAAAATGGTGTTTCCTCATCCTTACTTCTCTTCAAATCCAAAATGGAAATGGTTTATCCTCTTAACTGTTCTAATCGGAGCCACAATGTCTGCATTAGACGTAAGCATTGTAAATGTAGCTACTCCAACAATTGAAAATAGATTCCAAGTGCCAATGTCAATGATTGAATGGGTTGTAATGGGATATATGTTAACTTTAACGGTTTTTTTACCATTTTTTGGAAGACTTGCCGATATGTTCGGAAGAACCAAGATGTATAACATAGGATTTATCATATTCACAATAGGTTCAGCTCTTTGTGGAATATCTCCAAATGCTTATTTTTTGATATTCTCTCGGGTACTTCAGGCAGTAGGTGCTGGCATGCTCCAGGCAAACTCAGTAGCTATAATAACACAGTCATTCCCAAAAAATGAGTTAGGCAGAGCTATAGGAATACAGGGTGCAGTTCAAGCAATAGCAATGTCTATAGGTCCATTTATCAGCGGTATACTTATCTCTCTTTTAAATTGGAGACTAATATTTTACATTAATGTGCCAATAGGCATTATTGGCACATTAATGGCACTATTTATCTTGCCAGCCAGCAAACCCAGCTTAAAAAAAGACAACAAAATTGACTTTCTCGGGGTTATTTTGTGCGCTACGGGATTGGGATTTCTTGTGTTGGCAATAGATCAGGGAACGAAAATAGGTTGGACATCACCATTTATTATTTTTTGTTTTTTAGCTTTTCTTATAATACTGCCTTTGTTTATATTAAGGGAATTGAAAACTGATAATCCAATGTTAGATTTAAGAATTTTTAAAAATTGGGATTTTTCAACTGGAAACATTACGGGCTTTTTATCATATTATGTGCTTTTTGCAGTTCTATTCTTGATGCCATTTTATCTTGAAGATATAATGCACTACGATGCTGAAATCGTAGGATCTATATTGACGCCAATACCACTTGCCATGGCTTTGATAGCTCCATTCGCAGGAACCATATCTGATAAAATTGGTTCAAGATTTATGACTACTCTTGGAATGATCATTTGTGCGGTAGCTGTATTTCTTTTATCTTTTTTAAACGACATTATAAATATTTATTTTCTCACGTTAATATTTATAGTACTTGGTTTAGGAATGGGCGTTTTCACACCGCCTAACAACAGCGCAATAATGCTTTCGGCTCCAGAAGACAAACTTGGCGTTGCAGGTGGCGTGTTAAACATGATGAGAGCACTAGGTCTTATATTCGGAGTAGACATATCAAGTATGATATTTACATCATTAAAACTAAATACTCTTGCACAACACGGATATCTTATTGAATCAAAAGCTCCGTTTACAATTTATAGAATAGCATTCATGAACGGTTTCTCATTTGTAATGATCAGTCTCTTAATAATATGTGTAATTGCTGTAGCGATTTCCTTTACAAAGAAAAGTATAAAGAGAAAAGAGGGTGTTGAAGAGAGCTTTGAAAGCATAGATCTGCTGTAGAAATTTTTAGGGTTGCATTAAGAGAAAAATGCGACCCTAAAAATAATAAAAAATTTACAATCTAAAAATGATTAGTATATTCCCTCAATTTCTCCGCTTTCAAATATATCGAATTTTACAGCCTGAGGCACCTTTGGAAGACCTGGCATAGTCATTATTTTACCAAGTACTGGAACAATAAAATTAGCTCCGTGTGACATCCTAACCTCCCTAACCATAATCTTAAAGTCTTCTGGTCTACCAATCAACTTTGGATCTGCAGATAAGGACATTGGAGTCTTCGCCATACAAACAAATGAATTATCCATATCAACCAATGATACATCTTTCAGATCAGACTCTGCCTCCTGAGAATATTCTACCGAACTTGCACCGTAAATGGTCTTTGCAATTTTTTCTATCTTCTCCTTTGGAGATTGTTCGAGCTTGTATATAAATCTTGGAACTCTCTCTTCTTCAACCTCAACAATTTTCTTAGCCAGCTCTTCTCCGCCCTTTCCTCCATTCGCCCAAACATCAGAAAGAGCACATCCAACTCCCATAGATTCTACAAAATCTCTTACAATTTTAACCTCTTCATCTGTGTCATCACTAAATTTATTCAATGCAACTACTACTTTCAAACCAAAAGCCTGCATATTCTCAATGTGTTTTTCAAGGTTTTGCAAGCCCCTTACAAGGTTCTTGTTGCCATCCTCAACATGGTCTGCCTTCAAACCGCCATGATATTTGATTGCTCTGGTAGTAGCTACTATTACAACAGTACATATTTTCAGATCTCCAAGTCTTGCTATAATGTCCAGGAATTTCTCGCCTCCAAGATCGGTAGCAAAACCACCCTCTACTACAGCATATTTTGCAAATTTTAATGCAAGCTTTATGGATAAAATAGAAGACGTACCATGAGCTATGTTTGCAAAAGGTCCACCGTGTACAAATGCAAGATTGTTTTCAAGAGTTTGGACTATATTAGGATTAATTGCATTCCTTAGAATAGCAGCCATAGCTCCTTCTGCCTTCAAATCTCTAGCATATATAGGCTTTTTATCGTAAGAAAATCCGACCAAAATATTTCCCAACTTCTTTTTAAGATCGTTTATATTTAATGACAAACCAAATATAGCCATCACTTCAGAGGCAGCAGTAATGTCAAAACCTGCTTCACGTGGAAAGCCATTTACGCTTCCGCCTAATCCAGCTACAATACTCCTCAGCGATCTATCATTCATATCCATGACTCTTCTAAACTTTATTTTCCTAGAATCTATGCCCAATTGATTCCCGTGGTAAATATGGTTATCTATTAGAGATGCCAGAAGATTATTTGCATATTCAATTGCGGGAAAATCGCCTGTAAAGAGTAGGTTTATGTCGTCCATAGGAACAACTTGAGCATACCCGCCACCTGCAGCACCACCTTTAATTCCAAAAATCGGTCCTAAAGAAGGTTGTCTTATTGAGGCAAGAGACTTATAGCCTATTCTATTTAGAGCGTCTATGAGACCAATTACCGTTGTAGTCTTCCCCTCTCCGAATGGAGTGGGAGTAATACCCGTTACGAATATCAGCTTCCCAAAATCCTTCTTTGATTCGTAAAGAAGCCTGTAATCAACCTTGGCCATATAATCACAATATGGCTTAAGAGACTCTTCAGGGATTTCATAACTCTTAGCAATATCAAAAACTTTTTTTAACTTAGCATTTTTTGAAATCTCATAATCAGTCATATTCTATCTCCTATTTTAAAATATATTAGTACATCATCACAATTAATTTTAACAAATTTTTGTAATAATTAAAAAGTTTTTTATCATTAGAATATTTTATTACTGGAGATTGTATTTTCTTATGGTTAGATAATATGACTTAATTATCAATATATTATAAAATAAGGTCTTTTATTAAGGGCATATAAAGTTTATCACTAGAAACTATGTTAATTTTTCCTATTTGATTAAATGTAGCATCTAAATCGTATTCATCAACCTTATCCAATTTATAAGCCATATTTTTATAAAAATCAAACAATTCAGCATTTAAATCAATTTTAAGATTATAGATAAATAAGATAAGAGCCTAAATTCATCAGTAACTGAAAAATTATTTTTGTTAAACCTATAGAGACTCGACATTCTTTGCGCTTCAGGGTTTTCAACACATTTAGGTAACAATGATTTAGATAGATTTAGTCTATCTCTTCCAGCCTCGCTCAAAAATCCTATTAAATAGCCATCTTCTTCGCTAATAATTTGAAAACTGTATTTAAAACATGATTCAGAATCTTACTTGCGAAGCTTAATAAACTCTCTGGAAGAGATTACTCTTTCTTTAAGATCTTCTTCAAATCATATTTTTCAAAAGAAAATGTCTTTGCCGATTCTAATTTCTTTGAAACGCTAAACATATCTTTTACCAATTCTCTTAACTTTCTATTGAATTGGAACAGCATTCATAAAATCATTCTCCTAATATTAGCAAATTCTTACAAAAAAATCACAAAATTATATTTTAATTTAATATGCAAATTTATACAATAAAAAATTTAGATATTAAAAAGAAGACAAGCGATAATTTTCTGCTTGCCCTCTTAGGTTTAATAAAAATTCAAATTTAATGAAAATTAAACTTATATTTCATTTTTTATTCCAAAATCAATTATGATTATTCTAAAATGAATGGCAGCTTTTTCTTCCAAAATATCTTAACAATAGTAAAACTTCCAGGTCCTGCGATAAATATGCTTAGTGCAATTAAAAATTCTGTAAGAGCATATTCCATGCCGCCTTTTTGCAAATCAAAACCGTGTGGCAAATGAACAATCATGATAGCACCAAACATTACAAGCATTATATTAACCGCACCTACTCGTGTCAAAAATCCTGTAAGCATTGCAAGGCCACCTGTAAATTCAGCAATACCCACAAGAGCAGCAATTACAATAGGCATGTGCATATGTAAAGAAAATTGATATATACCAGGACCATCAAACCAATCAAACAATATTCCACTTCCGTGAAAAATAAAAGTCATCGCGAGAGCTAAACGCAAAACGAATCTTGAAAGATCAAATTTCATTTTAAGTACCCTCCTAAGTGTATAAAACAAAGTTTCTTAATATATTATTATATATCTAATATTTTGGATTGGTAATTAAATTATTTTAAATTTACATTATCAATAGAAAGATATTAATGTATTATGATGCGAAAGGTATTACCAAATATTCCTCCTCATCTGGCGAAGATGTATTTAAACACCAAACTTCAACAGAAGAAGAATCACACTTAAAACCATTAGAACGTATTACATCCCAACCCTTTAGCTTTGCGCAATCTTCATCCTGTGCATTCACAACCACACAAATATCTGGATCACACTTCAAACACACCATATAAAGATTCACCGTAATCCCTCCTTTCACCTTGTTACTATAATTATTATACGATAAATATTACTTATTTAATCATAAATACGACTTATGAAATATTCAGAATATTTTACAAAATTTAAGTACGGTGAAATTATGTTTAAAATATTTTTATAGAAGAAATGAGGGAAAATTAATATTTATTAAAAAAGATGCTAAAGGGAGAAATTCTTAGAATTGCTATCAGATAGGCAATAGATTTAAACTATACTTCAAACTTATCTTCCTTTATGTATACTTGACCAGTAAATAAAGCAACGAGTTTCCTGTTTTCATCCTTATATATTTTCACATCATAGAGTCCCAATTTTCTTGACCTGCCAGTCTCTGAGCATTCAGCAATAAGCTCTTCTCCTAAAAGAGCTGGATTGGAATAGTTTATATTTGCAGATATCCCCACTGCAATCTTGCCATGAGAATTCGAAGCTAAAGCGAAAGCGAAATCAGCAAATGAAAATATAGCCCCACCTTGACAAATATTTACTGCATTTAGTATATCATCCCTTACAACCATAGAAATCCTTGAATATCCGATTCTTGCTTCAAGTACTTTAATATTAAGCCATACTGCAACCTTATCGTTGTCTCTCATAAACTGAACTATTTTATCATTCACTTCATTACCTCACATCTAAAAAATTATTTGTTCATTAGATAAATATTTAATTGTAAAACAAATGCAAATAATACCCAAACAAAATAAAAAATATTAAGATACACAACATTTGGATATATCTCCCAGACTCCTAAGAGAGCCCAAACAAGAGTTATCAAAACGAGGAAAACGTCAACCAGAGCCAAAAGATTGTTTTTTAATTTAAACTCAATTGGTGTATATAATAAATTAAAAAATAAATTCATCGCAAAAGGAAGAAAAATTTGCCATGGACTAGAACCCGTTATCGTCTGAACGAAAACATATCCAAACGACAAAAACATTAGAAAATATATAAAAGTCCACACAGGAGCAAAAACTCCTTTAGGTGGAGCCCAAGAAGGTTTTTTCAATGATTTGTATCTTTCTTCAAAATTGTTCATTAGCTTACCCTCCTTTCATATAAAATTTTCGCTCTTGATAAAATTCTTTTAATCATTAATCTAAATATTATTTTATGAAATGGGATCATTGAATACCAATAAAGTCTGCCACCCAATCCATTTGGATAATAATAAGCAGTTTGAATCAGAGTGTCGTAATTAATTACAAATTCAAGCCATCCCTTACCAGGAATAATCATCTGTGCCTCAAGCAATATTCTTTTACCAGGTTGAAAATCTACCAATTTCCAAAAGTCTATTGCGTCACCAATTCTAAGATTGGAGCTTTCTCTTCTTGACCTATTGGTACCATATCCTCCAAAAAGCTTATCAATAAGTCCCCGTAAAGCCCACAGAAAATTTAGAGCAAACCAGCCATTTTTACCGCCCGCATTAGCGCAAACTTCGAAAACGCTAGGCCCTAATTCGGGAGAAAATTTCGATGAAAGGCTTTCCTTATATATCGCCTTAGATATTTCAGTTGTATATGGAACATCGCATGCTAAACCTTGAGAACTATCGCACCATCTACTTAAAACTTGGTTTTCTTCAATTTCATGTATGGCTTTTCTCACTGAAGTTTCAAAATCTAAAGTTTTAATTTCAGGAAAATATATTTTTGCATTATCATTAATCTTAATAGTCTCACTTTTTAACCCCATTATTAGTTCTTTGGCGATCTTAAAATTTACTGGAGTCAGAAACACAAGCCAATAGGCAGAAAGCCTTGGTGTAAGAAAATTAATAGTAAAAATATATCTTTTTAATCCCATAACTTTTGCAGTACTTAATATCATTTCCTTAAAACTAATCTGCTCTAAACCTATATCTATAACTTCATTTATCTCATCTTTTAAAAAAATAGCAGCCCTTAGGTATTCTATTACGTCATCAATATAAATCGGACAGGTCTTTGTTTTGGTCCATTTTGGAGCTATCATAATCGGAAGCTTTTCAACAAGATTCCTTAAAATTTCAAAACTGGCACTCCCCGATCCAATTATTACCCCCGTTCTAAACCATATCAATTTTACACTTTCATTAAACTTAGAAAGTATTTCGCCTGTCATAAGTCTGCTTCTAAGATGTCTGCTTGCATCTTGATATCTGCCTAAACCACCAAGATATATAATTCTTTTCACACCATTTTCTTTTGCTATAGCAATAAAATTTTCAGCGCTTTTCTTCTCTAAGCTAATATAATCGTCATTTTCAGACATCATGTGTATCAAATATACTGCAACATCTATGTCTCTCAAAGCTTCATCAAGCTTTTTTAGATCAAATGTATCCCCTTCTACAATTTCAAAGTTTTCAATAAACGATTGATCAAGCTTTCTTTTATTTCTAACAAGACACCTAACTTTTATATTCTTATTTTCAATCAAAGAATATGCTAGTCTTCTGCCAACGAAACCTGTCACTCCAGTGAGCAATATATTCATAATGAACAATTATAAATTAATTTAATTAAATTTTTTAAATTATATTAGATCCCTGAAATGATTTTACTTATTATCTCTATGCTATCAGGATTTTCTAAGCTTGTAGTATCGCTTACGATCTTACCTTTTATAACCAATTCTCTTAAAAATCTTCTCATAATCTTTCCGCTAGGAGTTTTTGGGGTAGTTGGAACACAGAAAATATCCCCAGGAAGTGCAATTTTTCCAATTTTTTCAATAATTTTTTCAGTTATCTTTAATTTTACCTTCTCTTCATCACATTCTTCCCTTACAGTAACAAATACAACTGGCACCATACCCTTTACTTCATCAGGAGTGCCTATTACCGCTGACTCTACCACTCCCTCAACCTCCATAACAGCACTTTCAATCTCCATAGTGCTGATTCTGTGACCCGACACGTTTATAACGTCATCAGTCCGAGAAAGCACCCATATGTGACCATCATTATCTCTAACGGCAGCATCATAGGTATAGTAAACGCCAGGGACTTTATAAAAATAGGTATCTAAATATCTTTCGTGGTCTTTCCAGAGATCTCGGATTAACATTGGTATGGGTTTATTGAAAATAAGGTTACCCACTACCATTGGGGGCACTGAATTGCCAAGATCGTCCACAATATCCAAATGCGCACCTAAAAATTGAATACCGCAAGAGCCAGCCTTCATCGGAGTAAGCCACGCAGCTCCAGCTAGAGGACAGCCGGCAGTTTCTGTCTGACCATAGGTATTATTAAGATATATCTTACCCTTACCAATTTTCTCATAAACCCATTTCCAGGCCTCAGGGTTTAAAGGTTCGCCCACAAAAGCCACTACATCTAACGAGCTAAGATCGTAGGGTTGGAATTTTTCTTCTCCAAATTTCATCAACATTCTGGTAGCAGTTGGAGAGGTCCACCATTTATTAACCCTATATTTTTCCAAAATTTGATAAACCCTATCTTGTTCGGGATAATCTATTGAGCCCTCATAAAAAATAGTTGTAATGCCATTTGAAAGAGCACCAACAATACCCCATATGTGCATTGTCAACCAACCAATATCAGCCATACACCAAAAAACGTCATCCTGGTGCAAGTCTAAGTGGTACTTTGCATAAATATAGTTATTTATAACAAAAGCATTCCCTGAATGAACCACACCTTTTGGCTTACCAGTAGTTCCGCTTGTGTAAAAAACAAGACCTGGTTCATTTGCTTCAATAAATTCAGGTTGAAACTCAGAATCAGATTTTTTCATTAGCTCATCCCACCAATGATCCCTACCAGCTTTCATGCTTACAGGATTATCAGCTCTCTTGATAATTATAGAGGCCTTTATGCTTTTAATCCCTTCAATCGCAATATCAGCTTTCTCTTTTAGACCTATAACCCTGCCACGTCTGTAAATTCCGTCCGCAGTTATAAAAACATGGGGCTCAAAATGATTTAGCCTCTCTCTCAAAGCATTGGCAGAAAATCCTGAAAACACGGTGTTAAACAATACCCCCATTCTGTAACAGGCAAGGACTGCTATGACCGTCTCAGCCAGATTTGGAAGATAGATTGATACCCTATCACCTTTCTTCAACCCAAAGTTTTTTAAAACATTGCAGAACTTGTTAACCTCGCAAAGGAGCATCTTGTAGGTAAAAAATTTCGTATCATAATTTTCGCCTTCCCATATTAGTGCCAGTTTATTTGCATAACCTTTTTCAATATTCCTATCTAACATATTGAATGCGGGATTTGTAATTCCACCAGAAAAAAATCTAAAGTCTGGGAACTCCCCTTCCATAGTCTTGGACCAAGGATGAAACCAGGAGAGTTCATTTGCTACATCCTCCCAAAATTTTTCAGGATCATCCCAAGATTTTTTTAATAAATTATTAAAGTCTTGAATGCTACCAGCATTAGTCCCTTTGACCTTCTCTTTATTTGGCAATATTATCTTGCTCTCTTTAATCATATTCAAAGTTTCATTTTTCGCTTCAACAGACATTTTACGCCTCCAAAAATATAGATTTGTCTCAAGCAAATTAAAAAAGTTATTGGTATATCATAAAAAAAATAAATTGTCAGAATTTTACAACAAAATTAAGATTTTGTAAAGGAAGCTGATTCTTGAAATTAAAAATAGATTGTAGAGCAGATTAGGTTATAATAAGAAAAAAGGAGGTCTAACAGTGCTCAACATAGGAGATAAAATTGATGATTTTTGTCTTAATGGAATAGATGAAAGCTCAAATGAAAAAGTTTTTTGTTTTAAAGACTTAATACAAGATAGAAGAAATCTTATTCTTTACTTCTACCCAAAAGATAATACTCCCGGCTGTACCACAGAAGCGTGCGATTTTAGAGACAATATGAACTTCATACTGAAATATGCTGCTGTTGCAGGTGTTAGCCCTGACTCTATTGCATCACACAAAAAATTTCAGGAAAAGCATGGCTTAAACTTTCCTCTCCTATCTGATCCTGAGAAGAAGATCCTAACTCTTTTTGACGCATACGGAGAAAAGAAAATGTATGGAAAAACGAGTATGGGAGTTTTTAGATCTACATTTTTAATTACACCTGACATGGTATTAAAAAAGGCATGGCGAAGTGTCAAAGCAAAGGGTCATGTAGACACTATCTTAAAATACTTTGAAAATCCTGATTAAATAGTGTAATAAGAAATAAGCTTACATTCGACCAAACAAGTTTTTCTATAAAAAGGCATTCAATTAGCAAAAATTATTTATAAACAATATAAAATTTAAAATTTACAAATCACTAGGAGGCTTTGAAGTCTCTTTTTCAATTTGATTGTACATTTCGCCATTTATATAGTCTAATGTTATAAGATATGGAAATTC
>JAJXTU010000052.1 GCA_021783475.1 bacterium | reverse complement strand
TCTAATGTTGCAATTTTTGTTTTGGAGGGAATGCCAGAATCTAGGTATTAAGGTTTTTGGTTATGCCCTTAACGAAGAGGAAACAAAAAAGCATTGTGAGATTGTAGATGTTACTATAAAAAATTAAAAGTACCAGACTTTTTTTATGAAGATGTTATAATCTGCTTTCGCCATTAAATATTAGCATAAACATACGTGGCTTAAGTTTAACTGTGTAAGAAAAAATAGCCAATTTTTGACTATTTTTTATAAGGTAAGGCATAAAAATATGGAGATTTCGTGTGTTTAAAGGAGGATTTAACTAAAATATAAAAACGAAAAAATATGGTATCAAGACATAGAAAAAGAAAAGCTGTAATAATTGGTGAAACAAATCTATGTATACAATGTACTGAATTTTTTATAAATAATAAATGGAAAATTGCTGCTGTAGTTTCCGATGACGGTATAGTTATTGATTGGGCTAAAAATAATTCTGTACCAACATTATCCCCCATAAAATTAAATGATATTGAAGAAGATGATTTTTATTTATTTAGCATAATTAATCCTTATATCATTCCTAACTCTTTTTTAACAAAAAAAAACTTAATATTAGCCCTTAATTATCATGATAGTCTCTTGCCAAAGTATGCTGGGGTAAACAGTACTACCTGGGCTATTGTAAATAATGAAAAGCAGCATGGCGTTACATTACATAAAATATCTTCAGGCATAGATGACGGCGATATTGTTGCTCAATCTATAATCCCAATTGAGAAAGAAGAAACAGCAATATCGTTAAACCTAAAATGTAGCGAGCATTTATTGTGGTTGTTTCAAGATGTTATAACTCAAATCGAATCTGGTAAGCTGAAATTTACTAAACAAGATTTAGCTGCTAGAGCATACTACGGCCTTAAAAACATACCTTCTAATTATGCCGTTATAAATGGCATCAAAGATATTGAAACTATATATAGTTTGGTTAGAAGCTTAACTTTTGGCGATGGTTATGACAATCCAGTCGCAACAATTAAAGTATATTTAAGAAACAATTTCTACATAGCAGAAGACTTTAATCATGATCTTTTAGCAAAAGGTAAAAAGCTACATCAAAATACTCTATTGTTTAATACTGTAAGAGATATTTATGGTAATAAAACTGATTTAAAAATTTCCTACAAAGATCTATCAAAAAAATATTTTTTATCTAGTAAAGATGCACGATTTTTATCAGAACTTAAAGCCCAGGCGGGGAAACAAAAAAAGCAACTTTCAAAATTTTTTGTTGATCATACGGACTTTTCATTAAAAGCATTCGGCCATGCCGGTGATATTTCTAGCAAGCATTATACAAAAAAAATAAACTTTGCTGAAAGTATTTCAAAGACTACTACTCTCACCTTAATTTGTTTTATATTGGTTCGGTTTTTTCGCAATGATTTTATTGTCTCCTTATATTCAGATAGTAAAAAAATACCTGCTGCCCTAAGAAACCTTGTAGAAAACCGTAATTTTATTGCCCTACATAAAGGTTTATTAAACAATAATTTTGATAAATTGAAAGAATACATTGCTGCCATCCAAAGTAATTCTTACACCCTAATTAAAGATTTTGGCTATAGATATGGTTTAAACCTACTTACTGATATTGCTATAGTTATTGGTAATAATGCTAACATAGACAATCATCAGGTAATAATAAAAATAAAAAACAATGGGATTGAAATCCAAGGAAACCCATCTTGTAAATTACAAATTGATGGTATTGCTTCAGCAATATTAGTGCTATCCACAAAAAAAAATAGAGTCAAAATTGGAGTTACAGACTTAAAATATTTCAATATCTTAAATAAAGATCAATATCAGCAAATGGTATATGATTGGAATAAAACTGAACATAAATATCCCCACGATAAAACTATCCATCAATTATTTGAGGAACGGGTAGCAAGGGCGCCAAATAATATTGCAATAGTATGCGAATATAAACAACTAACATATAAGGAACTGAATGAAAAAGCGAATCAACTCGCTAATTATTTGCTATCCAATTACAGAATAAAACCTGACGAACTAATAGCATTCTGTCTTGACAGAAGCGAATATATGATAATCGCTATGCTTGGGGTGTTAAAAGCTGGCGGGGCATATGTACCAGTTGATCCTGACCACCCGGACGAAAGAATTGGTTATATTCTAAACAACACGAAAACTCTAGTAGTTTTAACTAATAAAGTATATAAAAATAGGTTACAAAAAATAATTAAGTTCGGAACGATTAATACAAATATCATAGCTATCGATAGTGAAGAAATACAAAAGAAGTTAATGAAGTGTAAGGATTTAAACGTGGTTACACCTGTAACAAGTGCTAACCTAATGTATGTGATATATACCTCGGGAACGACGGGAAATCCCAAAGGGGTTATGATTGAACATAACGGGGTTGTAAATTATGCTATTTACCTAATCCGGGCAAATAGGCTAAACCCTCAAACCAGAGGAAGTCAATATGCTAATTTTAGTTTTGATGCAACAGTTATAGAAATATACCCTATATTACTTTCAGGGGGATCTATAAATATAATAAAGGATAGTGACAAGATTGACCCAATTAAAATAAGTGATTTTTTTATTCGAAATTCTATTACCTATGCATTTTTACCAACGCAATTTGCAGAACTTTTTTTAGAATTAAGGAATACCAGTTTAAAAAGTTTAATCGTAGGTGGTGATAAATTACGGAAATTTATACCACAAGAGTGCCAAGTAATAAATGCATATGGTCCAACGGAAGCAACAGTACAAACAAACTATTTTATAGTAAAAAAGCAGTATGAGAATATCCCTATAGGAAAACCTATACAAAATGTTACAAATTATATTTTGGACGAAAACTTAAATCTTCTTCCAGTAGGAATGACAGGAGAGTTATATATAGGAGGTGTGGGGGTGGCGCGCGGCTATATTAATAATCCAAACTTGACTGTTGAAAAATTTATTCTAAACCCGTTTCAAACTGAACAAGAAAAAAAGCAAGGTAAAAATAGCAAGCTATATAGAACTGGTGATTTAGTACGAGTATTGCCTAATGGTAATTTGGAATACATGGGTCGTAATGATTTTCAAGTTAAAATTAGAGGTTATCGGATAGAATTAAGTGAGATAGAAGCACATCTGGCAAATTACCCTCATGTTAAACAAGCGGTGGTATTGGCAGCAGATCGAATAATGCAACATGCCAATGACAAATATTTGTTAGCTTACTATGTAACCGATAAAAAATTAGATGAAATCAAAATACGGGCTTATCTTGCAACGCGATTACCTGAATATATGTTGCCGCAAGTATTTATTCGCCTGAATGAATTGCCATTAACAGTAAACGGTAAATTAGATACCAAAGCATTATCACAACCAAAATGTATCATTAGCTATAATTATGTAGCACCAAAAACAAAAGTACAGACTCAGTTGATCGAAATATGGTCTAAAGTGCTGGGTATTCCTAAACAGTCAATTGGTATAATGGATGACTTTTTTAATCTAGGAGGAAGTAGTATAACAGCCATTAAATTGGTTGGCATAACTAATCAACAATTCAAAAGTAACATTCAAGCGCGGGATATACTTAATAACCGGACAGTGGAAAATTTAGCTAAGTTAATATCAATTAATATTAACCAATTTGTATTTGAGAGTTATGTTATTAAAAACTCAAATACGAACGATTTATATAACTCTTTTGAGCTGACTAATGTCCAGCAAGCTTATTATTTTGGTAGATTCAAAGATTTTATGTTAGGGGGTACATCTGCACATTTATATATCGAGTATGAGTTTAGGTTTTTAGATATATCGAAGTTAGAAGCTGCATTAAATAAGTTAATAATGCGCCATCATAATCTACGAATGGTCTTTGAAAACGGCAGACAACGATATGTAGAATATCCTCCGTATTACCAAATAAAATCTTACAAATTAAATAATTTATTCGAGTTAGAAAATATACGGCAACGGTATTCGCATAAAGTTTATGCGGCTGACCAGCTTTGGTTATTTGATGTGTTTGTGTCTAGTTTTAAAAATAAGTACATTTTGCATCTTAGTTTGGATGGGTTAATAATGGATGCATATAGTATATGGATCTTTTTAGGCGAATTGAGCAAGTTGTATCAAGATCCCTCATATAGATTACCAAAATTAAATATTAATTATCGAGATTATATTAAGCAACTTGCATTAGTAAGGCAAAGTGAATTATTTGCTAAAGCGAAAAAATATTGGCTAGATCGAATTTACGATTATAATTTTGCCCTCACCTTGCCATTGCAAAAACCACCCGAAATTATTGCTTGCCCTAAGTTTACAAGAATATGTAAAGAATTAGATGCAAAAATATGGAAAAAAATAACTGTCAAAGCTAAGCATTATGGAATTGGCCCAACAACAGTAATTCTGTGTGTGTATGGTCACGTATTAAGTTATTGGAGCAATCAAGATAAATTATGCATAAATTTGACCCTCTTTAATCGCCTGCCTTTACATGAGCAAGTAAACAATTTAATTGGAGATTTTACAGCTTTAGAATTATTTAATTATGTGAGTGATGCGCCTGATGTAAAACATAATTTACTAACTTTATTTAAAAATATTCACGATAGATTGTGGGAGGATATAGAAAATAATTTATTTGATGGCTTAGATGTTCAAAGACTGATTAGAGATGAATTATCATTGTCTTCGGATAATAGAATTATAGCCCCGGTTGTACTGACCAGTATTTTTGGTGTGGATTATGGCAGCAATAAAATTTTAGATGAGTCGTGCCATGGTATGGGTTATGCAATAACTCAAACTCCTCAAGTATGGTTAGATAACAAAGCATATGAACGAGGTGGTAAGTTAGTGGCTGAGTGGGATTATGTGGAAGAATTATTTAATAAAAAAGATATGGAGGCAATGCATGAACACTATCTTAATCTAATTGAATACTTGGCGAATGCCAATTGGGAGGAAGATGCTCTCCCTGATTTAGAATTACCCAAATTAAGCGAAGAGGTAATAAATCAAGCCAATATTGCAACTCAACCAAACGGTGAAGAGGTGCTTTTTAGTCGTTATGAATCATTGATAGTCAATCATGGTTTTAAAGAGGAAGTTGCTGTTGTTGATTGTGGTAACAACAAAGAATACAAATATCAAGATTTATTCAAAGATAGTAACTTAATAGCACGTTATATTTTAGCAGCGGTCATCGCAAATAACTTTAGTAGCAAAAATCTTATTGATAATACTAAATTGATCGCCATTTTAAGCAGCAAAGGCTACAACCATGTATTAGGCGCTGTATCTGTAATGAAAGCTGGTTTTGGTTATTTACCACTTAATGCTGATTGGCCACTCAATAGAGTAGAAGAAATATTAGATCAAGCAGGGTCAAAAATATTATTAATTTCTAAGGAAGAATATACTAACTCTAAATTAGGCAGAGATAAACTACGAGACAAGTATTTACTTATTGTTATAGAGGATGTATTGGAACTCCTTTCTCATGATCAAGTAAAATGTGATGATTTATTAAAAATAGTTTTGCCTCAAGTTAAAGCCGATAATGTTGCATATGTAATATTTACCTCTGGTTCAACTGGCGTACCCAAAGGGGTTGCCATCAGTCATCGCGGAGCCATGAATACAATAGATGCGGTAAATAATGAATTTAGCATTACAAAACAGGATAAAACATTAGCCATATCCGAATTTGGGTTTGATTTATCGGTTTACGATATATTTGGCATTTTGGCTATAGGGGGAAAAGTAATTTTTCCTATCCAAAGTAGAACTAAAGAACCTAAACATTGGTTAGAGCTGATTGAAAAATATAAAATTACTGTTTGGAATACCGTACCGCAGCTTGCCAGTTTATTAATTGATGAACTTGACAATGCCAATGAGTTTGATATTTCTTCACTACGATTATTTTTATTAAGTGGTGACTGGCTGCCAACTAGCTTGCCAAATAGAATAAAAAAATATTGTAGTCAAGTACAAGTAGTCAGCTTAGGTGGCGCAACTGAGGGTAGTATTTGGTCTATTTGGCACAAAATAGATAAGGTGTCTCCAGAATGGAACTCAATCCCATATGGCATTGCTATGCCAAATCAAAAAATGTATGTTATAAACTACGCTTATCAACATTGTCCCATTGGTGTAATTGGTGAAATTTATATCGGTGGTATCGGAGTCGCACTAAATTATTGGCAAGATCGTCTCAAAACTGAAGCCAGTTTTATTAATCATTCGCAACTTGGCAAAATTTATCGTACAGGCGATTTAGGCAAATGGAATATTAATGGTTATATAGAATTTATGGGACGGCAAGATAAACAAGTTAAAATACGAGGTTATCGTGTCGAACTTGGAGAAGTTGAAAAAAAACTTAAGGAATATCCAAAGATTACTCAAGTTGTGGTTTTGGCTAAGGAATACGTTAATCGTGGTAAATATCTAATTGCTTATTATGTGGCATCGGTAAAACTCGATGAGGAGGTAATAAAAAACGATCTTAAAAGCAAACTTCCTGATTATATGGTGCCAAGTATATTGGTACATTTGACTCAATTACCATTGACCGCTAATGGCAAGTTAAATCTTGAGGCATTAGATAGATTGGTTGATTCTCAGGTCATTAATAATAATTATGTAGTGCCATCTAATGAATTGGAACGTAAAATTTGTGCTATATATGCAGAAGTTTTTGGTTTGCCTGTAGATAGGGTTGGTATTAGAGATGATTTTTTTGAAATGGGCGGAGATAGCATTACAAGTATACGCTTGGTATCACAAATTAACCAGCAACTAAAGTTAAAAGTTACCATCCAAGATATCTTTAATCAAAGAAATATAGAACAGTTGGTAACAAACATTTTAATAAATCAAAAGCAAAAAAAAGAAGATATAAGAAAAATAAATCAGCTAAACGGTAATACGAATACAAACTACGAGTATTTAAATAAGTTCTGCAAAGATCCAAAGGTGGAAAATGTTTATTTTGCCAATAGTCTACAACAAGGTTTTATTCTCCATGCAATTAGGCGTAAAAAAACAGATAGTGCATATGTGTCGCAGTATATTTGGCAGTACAGCATACCGATTGATAAAAGTAAATTCAAAAAAGCGTGGCAGTTAGTACAACAAAAATACCCGAGCTTAAGGCTAAGATTTGCTTGGGATAAAGAACTTATACAAATTATAGATAAAAAGCAAAAATTAGATTTCAGGTATATAGATTTAACAAATTTGCATAAGAACAACAGTTCTGACTGTCAATACCAGCTAACAGATATAATAAAAAAAGATCTTCAGGAATATTATGACTTGAGCAAAGGAAGTTTATTTAGAGTTTATTTGGTTAAGTTCTCAGTAAAAGAACATTTCTGTATATACAGTAATCACCACATAATTATAGATGGCTGGAGTGTCAGCTTATTATCTAATAGTGTACACGAAATATATTTACAATTACTAAAATATAAACAACCAAAAATAGATGAAGATATATCATATAAAGAGTCCCAAGAATATCTCTGGGAACACAAAAACGAGCATAAGAAGTATTGGGATAATTACTTAAAGCAAATAGAAGATAGGACAGACTTAAAACCATTGTTGAAACCCTCCGCATTAAATATAGCAATAAAAGATCATAAACAAGTTGAGCAAGGACAAGAACAGCGAATAGAAATAACAGGATCAAAATTTGCTGGGTTAAAAAACTTATGCCAAATAAATGCTATTACTATAAATGCAGTAATCCAGTATGTATGGCACAAGATTTTGCATATATATGGTGCCAGTAATACCACAGTGGTAGGTACAGTAGTAGCTGGCAGAAATATCCCCATAGATAATATAATGAATTCCGTAGGATTATTTATAAATACTCTGCCTATAATATTTAAACACGATGACAAGCTAAAGGTTATCGAGCAAATAAAGGTTATTCAAAACTTAATAAGCGAAACAAACAATAAAAGTAATATCGAGCTGGCTAGTCTACAACCTGGGAGCGAGCGATTATTTGATAGTTTGATATCATATCAAAATTATCCTCCGCTAGAATGCTCCATAGGTACAATATATCGCGACATTCGTGATGACTTTAGTTTAGATTACCCCTTAGCGTTAATAGCTTATGAGAGAAAACAAACTTTAACCGTAATCCTAAAATATGCTGGAGAATTGTTTGAGCATGAAACAATATTACAATTATTAACAAGGCTAGTGTTTTTTGTAGAACAAATTGCGGATAATCCTTACAAGGAAAATTTAAGCTATTTAAATCAACAAGAATATCAACAGTTCGTATTAAATTATAACAAAACCGAAAAACCACGTATTATTGATAAAACCATTCACCAGATATTTGAAGAGCAAGCTTTAAAAACACCAAACAATATTGCGCTAGTATGTGAAAACCAAAGATTAAGTTATGAAGAACTAAACAAAAAAGCCAATCAATTGGCAAATTATCTCTTAAAAAATAATGATATTAAACCTGACGATACGGTAGTTATAATATTGGATAGAAATGAGTATGCGATAACATCAATATTAGCAGTTTTAAAAACCGGGGCTGCATATGTACCAATTGATCCAAGTTATCCGGAAGCAAGAATAAGTTATATTCTAGAAAATACCAAAACAAAAATAGTTATTAAAGGAAAAAATATTAAATATAAAGCACGAGGAACTAAAGTTATAGAAATAGATTCAGATGAACTACGACAGGTTTTACTAACAGAAAATAGTTTTGATCCGAAAGTAAGTATGTCTAGTTCTAATTTAATCTACGTAATCTATACCAGTGGAACTACTGGTGTTCCTAAAGGAGTAGCAGTAGAACACCATAGTGTTGTCAACTACGTTAAATATTTAATTAGTTACCATAGTTTAAGTAACAAAAGTATTGGCAATCAATGTGCTCAGCTTGGTTTCGATGCTTCAATTATCGAATTATATCCAATGTTGCTTTCTGGTGGAACTTTACATGTTATGCCAGATAAAGTTAAATTTGATCCACAAGCTGTAAATGAGTTTTTTCATAAAAACAATATCAATTATGCCTTCTTACCGACCAGGCTCGCAGAGCTCGTTTTTGAGCTAAAAAATAATAGTTTAACTGATTTGGTTGTTATAGGAGAAAAACTGGATAAATTTATCAAACAACCGTATTTGGTGATAAATGGTTATGGTCCTACTGAAACAACAGTACAAGTAACTAGTTTCGTAGTTGATAAGCAGTACAACAACATTCCGATCGGAAAACCAATCGCCCATGTTAAATGTTATGTAGTAGATAATAATTTAATTCCCCTCCCACCATACGTTGTTGGTGAGCTTGTTATTGGCGGAGAAGTTTTAGCACGTGAGTATCTTAATCTACCAGCGCTTACTGCCGAAAAGTTTGTACCAAATCCACTGCAAACCTCAGAAGAAAGACTAAAAAGCTTAAATCGGCGTTTATATAAAACTGGAGATTTAGCCAGAATGCTTCCTGATGGGAATATTGAATATATAGGGCGTAATGATTTTCAAGTAAAAATTGGTGGCTATCGTATAGAGCTGGGAGAAGTAGAATCCGCATTGACGACCTATACCAAAATTCTTCAAGCAGTTGTTATTGTATATGGAAAATCGAGCAATAAACATTTGGTAGCTTATTACGTTGCAGATAGCAAAATAGATGAACAAAAGATAAAAAATCACCTTTTGGAGCTATTGCCCAGCTATATGGTTCCTGGGGTTTTTATTTTTATGCAAAGTTTACCGCTTACGAGGAACGGAAAATTAGACAGAAAAGCTTTGCCAAACCCGCAAGATATAAATAAAAATATTTATATTGCTCCAAAAGACAGAAGAGAAAAAATACTTTGTGAAGCATTTAGAAAAATTTTAAATCTTAAAAGAGTTGGAGTTGAAGATGATTTTTTTTCGCTTGGAGGAAATTCAATTCAAGCAATCAAACTCGTTTCTATATTGCAAAACAATTTTGACATAAAAATAGCTGACATTTTTGTTTTACGAACGCCGAAGACAATTGCCGAAAGACGTATATTTGGTAAGAATTTTTTGCAACATAAACTTGAGCAAATTAAACTTGCATTTAAAACCACACAAAATGACAACAATTCTCACACAGTAAAATCCCTTCAAGGAAATGAAGATTATTTAAAGTCATGTAAAAAACTGCATTATGTAGATGTGTTCTCACAAAAACCAATTCAAGCAGTTTTATTAACTGGTGCTACTGGGTATTTAGGGTGTAATATTTTGAATCAGCTGCTAAAATTAACAAATTATAAGATTTATTTATTAATACGCGCAACTTCACAACCTGAAGCAATAGAAAGGATAAATAAAAAGCATCAATTTTATTTTGATAAATCACTAAATGACGTTATAAATTCTCGTGTATTTGTACTTAAGGCTGATCTTGAACAAGATCTCCTCGGATTATCACAACCGGAATACCAATCTTTGACAACAAAAATTGATAGTGTGATACATGCGGCGGCGCTAGTAAAACATTATGGGGAGTATGACACATTTTATTCTGCTAATGTTAAATCAACAGTTAATCTTCTTGAGTTTGCAAAACTGACCAAACAAAAAGATTTTCACTATATTTCAACAACAGGAGTATTAATGTATGGGTATATGATGAACGGAATACGGTCTATTTGTACAGAGGATGACTTACCAGTTACTTCAGAGATCTTGAATAATATCTATACACAAACAAAATTATTAGGAGAACACCAAGTGGTTAGATATCAGGATTTTGGATTAAATTGCAATATCTATAGGGTTGGCAACTTGGCCTTTATGTCGGAAAATTACCGCACACAAGAAAATGTAAATGATAATGCTTTTCACAATTGGTTAAAATGCCTTTTTACAATAAAATGTAGTTCGGAAAAAATCTCTAAGGTAGAGATATCTCAAGCTGATTTAACGGCTCAAGCAATAATAAAAATTTTTGATAAAAGATTTCTAAGTAATGAAACCTATCATATATTTAATCCTTATTTACTTGATATGACAGATATTTTTAGAAATAAGGGAGTCGAAATATTACCGATAGAAACGTTTATTGATATTATTGAAAAGCACATAAAAAAAGGAAGCCACTATGATTTGATTGTAAAATTTTTGTTGCGTCAAGGTTGGTTAGATTGGAATGAAAAACAAAATGTGGTTTTTATGAGTGTTTTACAAAATAGAACCCAGCATATTTTAAAAATGTTAGGTTTTGAATGGCCACAACTTGTTGATGAAGTGGTTTATAGCTATCTTAATATCTTAAAATAACGAGGAATACTATGGCTAAAGATAAAGCAAAAATATTTTCTGATCTTGAAAGATTGGCGAATTTTATTCCGGCTCCTCTTTTTTGGGGAGATTCAAATGCTACAGTATTGGGTGCCAATGACTCTGGTTTACAAGCCATAGGTGTGAAACGAGAACATATTATCGGCCAAAATGTGTATGGATTTTATTCAAAAGATGTTGCTGATATTATAGTAAAACATAATAAACAGGTAATAAAAGAGAAGAAAGCTATTACATTTGAAGAATCAATAGTAGATACAAAAACTGGTAAAACCACATACTTTTTAGTAACGAGAGCGCCGTTATTTGATGACGAGGGAGTAAAAGTTGTTGGATTGATTGAGACTTCTATAGACATTACCGATCGTAAAGAAAATGAACACCTTCGTATGGAAACCGAATTGCAAAAAACTAAGATACAAGAACAGTTAAAACTAAGAAAAATAATTGACCAAGCAGCTCATGACATTCAATCTCCATTAGCAATATTATTGGTTGTTTCTCAGCATTGCATAGGCCTTACAAAAGACAAAATATTTGATGCTCTTAAAACGTTTGTTGTTTTTATTCCTGTTAGTACTTTTTGGCTAGATGTAGATAGTGTATTTGTTGGCGCAAATAAAAGTGCTGTTACAGTTATAGGAACAAGATCTGTTGATGATATTATTGGAAAAACAGCTTATGATTTATATCCGCACGATATGTCAGATAAGATAGTAAAAAATAACCAAGAAGTAATAAAAACAGGGAAAACACTTTCCCAAGAAGAAACAATTAGAGATATTGCAACGGGTGAAACTAAATACCTTACCGTATTTAAAGTACCGCTATATGATGATAAAGGTGATATTGTAGGATTAGTTGGTACCATGGTTGATATTACGGCAGAAAAGAATGCTGACCGTTTAAAGCTTGAAAATGAGCGACAAAAAGCCAGGCTTGAGGAACAAGAAAATTTTCGCAGGATTGTAGATCAAGTTATTCATGATATTCGTTCACCGCTGGCCGCCTTGTCAATTATGATGAAACATTGTGAGAATGGCGATGTCCCAGAAAAGATGCGGCTTACTTTGCAAGGAGTTGCAACAAGTATCACTGATATTGCTAATAACTTATTGTTTAAATACAAAAGAAATTCAAATGAATGCGTAGTAGAAAAATATCAGCCTATTGTAGTTTCATTAGCGTTATTGCAAATTTTAAATGAAAAAGAGCATCAATACAAGGAGCAGCCTGTAAAATTCACAC
>JAJXTU010000051.1 GCA_021783475.1 bacterium | reverse complement strand
CTAATTTATTAGCTAATAGCGTCGAGTCTATGATAAAACGTGCAGATAAAATGCTTTACAAGTCTAAAAAGTTAGGCAGAAATATAGTTACTGTAGATAATTTATAATTAAAATATTTTTTAAATTAAGACTATTTATATTAAAATTTTTTTGTATAAGCTATAGTCATTTATATAACTTTATTTAATGCATTATGCTAAATATTCGGTAATTTTTAATTATTTGGGAGGGTAAATTCGATGGACGTATTGTTATTGGGGCAGAGCAAGCTTGTATCAAAATATATTAATGATGTTATTAAAAAGGGGACTGATTTCAAGCCTGTGTTTCTCGAATTTTTTAGTGAAACGAAAGACTTTGTCAATAAAAATAAAAGCAATATTTTATGTGGCGTAATTGGTATGTCTGATTTGCCCGATGCAACAGTTAATGAATACGTAGATTATTTAACAGATAACAAAATTCCTTTATTTATTTTTTCTTCTGCCTTAAATGAAAATATTAGAGAAAAGTTTCTAAAAAAGGGGATTGTGGAATGTATAAATAAAGACAGAAATTTTAGCTTAGATTATCTATTGAGGCTAATTATTAGGCTGAATAAAGACAAATCTATCAAAGTTCTTATTGTAGATGACTCAGCTATTATGAGAGAATATATGGCCTCTCTTTTAAAGACGTATAATTTCCAGGTTATTGCTGTAGATAATGCAAAAGATGCCATTGAAGTTGTGGGTAAAGTTGGAAATATAAAGCTTGTTTTAACCGATGAAAATATGCCTGGGATGCGTGGAGTCGAGTTGGTAGACGTCCTTAGAAAAACATATTCATATGAGGAAATGGCAATTATCGGGATCAGCGCTATAGAAAACACTATTTTGACCAAGGAATTCTTATTGGTTGGAGCCAACGATTTTATTCTTAAGCCATTTAATAGAGAGGAATTTTTCTTAAGAGTTTTGCAAAATATCGAAATTTTGGAATTAATCGAAAATAATAGAAGATTTATAACAACCGATTCCTTAACAGGGCTTCATAATATAAACTTTTTATATGAAGCAGGCAAAAAACTTTTAGAGAACGCAAAAAGAAACAATCAAAAGCTTATGCTCTCTGTGATTGACATTGATAACTTCAAGGACATAAATAATATAAATGGACATCTTCTTGGTGATAAGGTTTTAAAAAATATTGCAAAGATTTTCGATAATAGATTTCGATCTGGAGACATTGTTGTCAGTGTTGGCGCAGGTGAGTTTTGTGTTATGGGTATAGTTAATGATGACAGCGCTTTCAATATTTTCGAATCGCTTAGAAAACAGATAGAGTCCTATGTGTTCACAATTGATGGCAGAGAATTAAATTTGACAGTGTCTATCGGCGTAACAACAAAAATAGAAGATAATGTCGAATTGATGTTAGAACAAGCTTATGAGCTTCTGCATAAGGCAAAAGATTTGGGTAAAAATAAAGTTATTCTTAATGTTGATTAACAATTTCAGGAGGTGAACCACTTGAAAAAAATTTTTACTGTTTTATTCTTAGCTTTTATTTTATTTCAGAGCAAGTGCTTTGCTGATGTTTGCTATCTGGGACCTGCTGGGACCTATAGCGAAGAGGCGTCAATGCAATATTTTGGCTCCAGTGAGAAGCTAATCCCAAACAAAACCGTAACTCAGTCAATAGACATGCTTAAAGAAGGCAAATGTCAGTATGCAGTAGTGCCTGTAGAAAATACCATAGGTGGCCCCGTTTATAACTATTTGGAGTTAGTTGCTGAGGATGACAGTTTAACTGTCGTAGGAAAGGTCGATCTGCCTATTAGACAGGCTCTTTTGGTTTGGGGTGATACGCAGTTAAAAAACATAAAAACAGTATACTCACACCCGCAGGGCATATCCCAGAGCAAGGAATGGCTTAAGCAAAACTTGCCTGATGCTAAAATTGTTGAGGTATCTAGTACCGCTGAGGCTTCCAAAAAGGTTTCAGAACTAAAGGATAATTCCAGTGCTGCAATAGCATCAGAAGCCTCTGCAAAAGTCTATCATTTAAACGTTTTAGCTCGTGACATTCAAATGAATGACTCAAACGTTACGAGGTTTTGGGTTGTCACAAATGTAAATAGGCAAAACAATAATGGTGATCATTATATTTTGGTTTTAACTGGTGACGACAATGTGGTAGTAAAATTACTCGACTCTTTAGAAAATAGCGGTTATAAGATTGGCTATATTCATGATATACCCAGAAAGACCTATTTAGGCGAATACGCATACATAGTCGAATTAAATTCAAATTCAAGCACTACCAATATTAATGACCTAATAGATGATAGCGCTTATTCTGATCTAAATATCCATATTTTGGGCAGATATTAAAAAGATTTTTATAAAGTTATCTTCAATTAAATAGCCCCATTAAGTTAAAATTTTTCAATAGCGCAGGCGCATGCCTTGTATTCTGGTATTTTTGCCTCAGGATCGAGTGCGTTTATGGTGAGTATGTTTGCATTTGTTTCAGAGAAATGAAAGCTCACAAATATAACGCCTTTCTTGGGCTTTGTCGAAATTTTTACTCTTACGACAATCTCTCCGCGCCTTGTTCGAATTTTAACCATGTCTTTATTTTTAAGGTTAAGATCTTCGGCATCTTCAGGATTAACTTCTACGAAATTTTCTGGAACGAAATTTTCAAGCACCTTAACCCTTCTGGTTTCATTCCTTGAGTGATAATGGAAAAGCATTCTACCAGTTGTAAGAATGAATGGATATTTATCATCGGGTATTTCAATGGGTGGATGAAACTCTACGCCGCTAATAAGAGCTTTCCCATTAGGGCGCTTGAAGCTGCCATTGTAGTGGAGAATCTTTGTACCTGGATGTGCTTCATCAGGACAAGGCCATTGCAGAGAATTTTCTTCCAATCTTTCATAGGTTATCCCTTTAAGTGAAGGCGTGATCTCTCTTATTTCGTTCCAAATCATTTCCTCATCCTTATAGTGCATTGAATATCCCATACGAGTGGCGACTTCACAAACTATTTTCCAGTCATCTTTTACAGATGGCGATGGATTTCTTGCAGGTCTCAGGAGTTGAACTCTTCTTTCTGTATTTGTAAACGTACCAGACTTTTCATAAGCGGCCTTGGCAGGAAAGACAACATCTGCAATTTCAGCAGTTTCAGAAAGAAAAATATCTTGCACGGCTAAGAATTCCAGCTTTCCAAGACTCTCTTTTACGTGACGAACGTCTGCTTCTGTGACCATTGGGTTTTCTCCCATTGTATACACGGCTTTTAGCTTTCCTTCAAGTGTCAGGTCTCCAAATTGTGATACTGCGTAGCCAGTGTTTTTAGGGAGATCTACCTTCCAGAAATCTTCGAATTTCTTTCTTGCAAATTCGTCTGTTACCATCTGATAGCCTGTATATACGTCGGGTAATACGCCTACATCACATGCGCCCTGTACGTTTGATTGTCCTCTTAATGGGTCTATACCGTTTCCTTCTTTGCCTATGTGTCCTGTAATAAGAGCAAGATTTGCAATAGAAAGAACGTTGTCAACTCCTACATGGTGTTGTGTTATGCCCATTGTGTAGAAAATCATTGAATTAGGAGCCTTAGCATAAACAATCGCTGCTTCTTCAATTAGTTTCTTATCGACGCCTGTAATCTTTGAAGCATCATCGAGGTTAAAGTTTTCAAGAGCCTTCAAGAGGTTTTCAAAGCCTTCTGTGTGATTGGCAATAAATTCTTTATCCGTAAGTTCTTGATCGACGATAATCTTCATCATCGCATTTAGAAGTGCTACATCAGTACCGGGGTAGTGCTGGATAAATATGTCGGCATATTTTGCAATATCTGTATTTCTTGGATCGCAAACTATTAGTTTTGCTCCTCTTTTTTTCTTATTTTCTTTAATAAATTGAGCGATGACAGGATGAGTTTCGGTTGTATTAGAACCAATAATAAACATAACATCTGCGTTTTCAATGTCTGAGATTGGGTTTGTTGCAGCACCTGCTCCAAATGCCTTGCCTAGTCCTGTAACGGTCGAAGAGTGGCACAGCCTTGCGCAGTGATCTACGTTGTTTGTGCCTACTACAGCTCGCGCAAATTTTTGGATTATATAATTATCCTCGTTTGTACAACGGGCAGAACCAAGAACGCCAATGGAATCAGGGCCATATTTTTCTTTAATCTCAAGTAATCTGTTTGCAGTATAGTCAAGAGCTTCTTCCCATGAGGCCTCTCTAAAAATGCCATCTTCTTTTATAAGAGGTTTTGTGAGTCTCTCGAAAGAATTTACATATTCATAGCCATATCTACCCTTTACACAGAGTCTACCTCTGTTTGGCTCTTTGTTTGTAACGCCTCTTGCCATCACAAGTTTGTCGTTTTTGTCTTTGTAGAGCGCAAGGTTGCAACCAACGCCACAATAGGCACATACAGTTTCAGTTTTTTTAAATTTAAATATCTTTCCCTTTCCAATTCGTGGCTTTTCGATAAGCGCACCGGTTGGACAGGCTTGAACGCATGCTCCACAAAATTGGCAATTAGTTTGCTCAAGAGCGAGATTGAAAGGAGTAGAGACAACAGATTTATAACCTCTCATTGCAATGCCAATCGCTTCAACTACTGCCTGATTTTCGCAAGCGCCCACACAACACCTGCAAAGTATGCACTTCTGTGGATCAAATTGAATAAACAGATTTGTATCCCACGCAGTTTCTATTGGACAAGAAAATGTATCTTTTTCGTCAAGAAATTGGCTCTTCTTTATACCAAATTGATAAGCAAGATCTTGAAGAACGCAGTCAGAGTCTTTATCGCATGTCATACAATCCAATGGGTGATGGGCCAGCAAGAGCTCAAGATTGGTTTTTCTTGCTTCGTGTATAGCTTCTGAGTTTGTAGTGATTTCCATTCCTTCAGCAACTTCTGTAATACAAGCCCTTTGTAGAGTTTTTATTCCCTTAATCTCTACCACACACAAACTGCATGAGCCTTCTTCTGAAATGCCTTCAAGATAGCAAAGAGTTGGTATGTCAAGGCCAATTTGTTTACATGCTTTTAAAATTGTGTCGCCCTTGTGAAACTGATAAGATTTTCCGTCAATTTTTACATTTAATAATTCACTCATTTGAAATCTCCTTTTTCTACCTCTTTAAATACTTCTTTTATAATTTCAAACACTTGCAATTAACTTTTACCCTTGCTGGTTTTAAACTGACCAATATGATTCAATCACTTCTCAATATAAGTCTTGCACATATCAAATTAATTATTTTTTTGCTTTCATTGAGCAAACATTTGCTGGACACACTTTGTCCTTTACGTGTGCTATATATTCATCTCTAAAATGTCTAAGTGTTGACAATACTGGATTTGGTGCAGTTTGTCCCAGTCCGCAAAGGGAGGTTTGCTTTATAACATTGCCAAGTTTCTCAAGAAGATCGAGGTCTTCCATTGTACCCAGACCACTGGTAATTTTTTCCAAGATATTAAGCATTTGTCTTGTGCCTTCTCTGCAAGGTACGCATTTACCGCAGGACTCGTCCACAGTAAATTTCAGGAAGAATTTGGCCACATCTACCATACAGCTTGTTTCATCCATTACAATAAGACCGCCAGAGCCCATAATTGCTCCAAGCTGAGGAAGATTTTCGTAATCCATAGGTATATCCAGGTGTTTTGCGGGGATAACCCCTCCAGATGGTCCTCCTGTTTGTGCAGCTTTAAATGTATGCCCTTCGGGAATTCCTCCACCAATATCAAATACTATTGTTCTAAGAGGAGTCCCCAGTGGAACTTCAATCAAGCCTGCAATGTTAACCTTGCCTACAAGAGAAAAGGCTTTTGTTCCAGGGCTCTTATCAGTGCCAAACTGTCTAAAGAAATCTGCACCTTTTTCGATAATAACCGATACATTGGCAAGAGTTTCAACATTGTTTATAACTGTGGGTTTTCCAAATAGGCCGCTTTCAACTGGATAGGGCGGTTTCTTTCTTGGCTCACCACGTTTTCCCTCAGTAGAATTTATTAGGGCGGTTTCTTCTCCGCAAACAAATGCTCCCGCACCCATCCTCAGCTCTACATCGAATGAAAAGTTCGTTCCCAGAATACCTTTGCCTAATAGGCCCGACATTCTTGCTTGTTTTATAGCAATCTCAAGTCTTTTAATTGCAAGGGGATATTCTGCTCTTATATAAATAAATCCCTTTTGAGCTCCGACTGCATATCCTGCTATTGCCATTCCTTCAAGAACAGAATGTGGGTCTCCTTCAAGGACAGATCTATTCATATAAGCGCCAGGATCTCCTTCGTCTGCGTTGCATATTATGTACTTGGTATCAGATATTTGTTTATTTGCAAGCTCCCATTTTAGTCCTGTAGGGAATCCCGCTCCTCCTCTTCCACGCAGTCCAGAATCCTTTATAATTTTTATTACATCTTTAGGGGTCATCTCGGTTATGCATCTGGCTAATGATTCATAACCTCCTTGCGCAATACATTCGGTTATGTCTTCCGGATTTATAAAACCGCAATTTCTCAAAACTATTCTTGTCTGTTTTGCAAAGAATGGGGTCTCGTGTAATGTGAGAAATTGTTTTTCATCTTGTTTCCAAAGAAGCCTTGTTACAGGTCTTCCTTTAAGAAAATCTTCTTCTACAATCTCTTTTGCATCTTCTGGGCTAAGCCTTGTGTACATTATTCCTTCAGGATAAACAACCATTCGAGGACCCAATTGGCATGATCCCATACAACCAGTTTCGACAATAAGCACCTCTTCTGTTAGGCCGTGTTGTTTCAATTCTTCTACTAGTGCATCTTTAAAGCCATTGCCTCCTGCTGCAAGACATTGTGTTCCAGCACATACTAGTGCATGAATTCTATAAGTTTTCATAGATTGCTCCTTTTGGAAACCCAATCGCTAACAATTTGTCCCTTTATTGCATGAGAGACAATAATTTCTCTTGCCATATTTGGTGTGATATTGCTATAGTAAATAACCAAGTCATCTCTCTCCAATGCCATAAATGGTTCTTTTATATCAGATCCCATAGGGGCTTTTTCGATAATTTGGAAATCCGAAAAGTCTCTTTCTTTAAGCTCATCAAGGACTGCAAGAAGTACATCTCTTGAAGCATTGGTGTTTTCTTCTTTGTCAACGCTAATGTAGATTTTAACTTTTACATCCTTTTGCCTTGTTTTAAGAAAAGCCTGTGATTGTTCTTTTAATCTTCGCAATTCATCAATTGATTTAATTTTTTCCACCTAAAAACCTCCGTGTAAAGTTTTGCTTAACTTGATTATGAGTTTTTATATTAGTCAAAATCTTTAGAAAAAAGTGTTTCATAAATAATTTTTTAAATCATAATTACAGACTCCAAAAGCTTGTTTCAATTTCTATGATTTATTTATGTTAGAGATCTTTAAAGAGAGATCTTTGTTACATATACTTTTCAAGGATGTCTATAGCCGTTTCTGGAGTAAGTTTGCCATGAATATCTTTTCCATCCACTACCATAACTGGAGCGAAACCGCAGCAACCCACACACCTAACAGTTCTTACTGTAAACCTTCCATCTTTTGTGATTTCGTTTGGTTTAATGTCCAATCTATTGCACAGTGCATTTAATATAGCTTCTCCTCCTTTAACGTAACACGCAGTACCCAAACAAGTCGTAATCACGTGTTCTGCATCTTTTGTCAGTTTAAAGAAGTTATAAAAAGTGACAACCCCGTAAATTTTAGATAGTGATACGTTCATCTTTTTTGCAATGTAAGTTAAAACTTCTTCAGGGAGATAGCCCAAGGACTCTTGAGTGCCATGCAAAACCTGAATTAGAGATTCGTGTTTGGTTCCCCATTTTCTAATTTCTTTGTCTACTGCGGGTATTTTTTCGCTTTCCATCTTATCTCCTTTCAAACATTTTACTTTTGCCGTTTTACCCTGCAATCTCTTTAAGCACAACCCCTGCTGCATGCGGATTTTTCTTCATTTATCAACATATATGCATCTAAACCATATCGATAACAAATTATATTTTTACCTGCTGCAATAATCATATTTTATAACTTTGCCAACATTATGTATTCTTTTTGCCTCAAGTTTATTGATAACTTATTTTTATCGTTAAAATAGAAATACTTGACATCTTATATTAAATACTTTTAAATATATTAATACAACAAGGCATTTTTGAATATAATATTTATTTTTTGTTGTAAAATAGTATTAATTTAAGTTAATTTTTGGGAGGAAATTGTGAGGTTAATTGTTTTATTTTTTTTATTGTTTTTTCTAACACCCAAAATTTCTTATTCCGAGCCAATTAGTCTGAACTTAAACGAGGCCATACAATATGCATTGGTAAACAATCACGAATTAAAATCTCTTTCTGAGTCTATCCGCGTTAAGGAAGCTGATTTGGGTATTGCCCAAAGCAGTTATTTACCAAAGCTCTCTTTCAACGAAACTTATATGAGGACAAACAACCCTACATACGCCTTTATGGCTAAGTTAAATGAAGGAAGATTTGCCCAAAGCGATTTTGACATAAATTCACTTAATAATCCTTCGTCCATAAACGATTATCAAACGTCATTTACCGTTGATCAGCTTATATTTTCTAAAAAAGCCATTCTGGGAATTAGCATGGCGAAAAAAGATCTTCAAGCACAAAAGCTTGATTATCAGAGGAAGAAGGAAGATGTAGTATACAAAGTTATAAAAAGTTATTTGGATGTCCAGACTGCTAAAGAATATTTAAATGTTGCTCAGAAGGCTCTTGATGATTCTCTTGAACATGAAAAGATTGCTCAGATTAATTATAAAGTAGGACTTAGCGTTTATTCTGATGTCTTGAGATCTGAGACTTCTGTTTTAGCTGCAAAAGAGAAACTTGTAAGCGCTAAGAAAAATTTTGAAGTATTACAAAGGTCACTTGGCTTGGTTTTGGGTATAGAGGATAATGTAATTCCAACAGGTGATTTTGACTTTCCGATAAAGCTGCAAAGTGAAGAATATTACAAGACTGCAAGTCTTAACAGAACTGACTTAAAAGCAATTGAATTGAGAAATAAGATTGCAAAAAATAATATTGAATTTGCCTCAGCAGGATATTTGCCTTATGCTGGGCTATCAGCTACTTATCAGATGAACGATCACAGTAATTTTTTTGGGTCTGAGGGAGACAGCTATCAATTTCTTGCCTATTTAAGCTGGAATATATTTGACGGGACAAAAAGGGAAAATGAGATAAAAAAAGCAAAAGCAGAACAAAAAATGGCAGAGGAAAACCTAAAGGCTATGCAGGATGCTATCTCCTTAGAAGTATATAGTTCTTATCTTGGAGTAGATGAAGCTAAAAAGAATTTGGAACTTGCAAAGGGAGCTCTAGCTAGTGCAGAAGAAGACACAACCATTATTTTACGCAGATATCAAAATGCCCTTTCTCCGTTTATAGATTTATTGGATGCACAGACAAATTTGGATAATATAAGAGCAAATCTGGTTGATAAAGAAAATAAATATTATATGTCTATGGTAGATCTTGATTACAAAAGCGGAACATTGCTTTCAGATCTGGGAATTAAGTAAGATTTTAAAGGGAGGAAGAAATGTTTAAAAATTTAAAATCATTTCGCATTTATCCAATACTTTTCTTATTATCATTATTAGCTATTTTTCTTATTTCAGGCTGCTCTTCAAACCAACCAAAGAAAATTGAGAGCAAGACCATAGAAGGCGTTAAACTCCAAACGGTAAATCAAGGTGATCTGCCAAATTATTTGGAGGCGACAGGGACGGTAAAGGCTAAGATAATTAGCGTCATTACAAGTAAGGTTATGGGAACCATTACATCTGTCAATGTAAAAGACGGCGACGGCGTTTTAGAGGGTCAGGTACTCCTAACCATCTACGATCAAGATGCGTCTGAAAGAGTAAGACAGGCAGAAAAAAATCTTGATGCTGCCAGATTAAACATGTCTTTGAGCGATGCTACCTATATGAGGTATAAGGCTCTATATGACGAAAAGGCTCTAAGCCAACAGGAGATGGATCAGATAACTACTGAGAAGGAACTTGCGAAAGCGAACTATGAAAGAGCAATTGCAGCAGTAGGAGAGGCTAAGGTTATGAGAAGTTTTTATACGGTAACTTCTCCAATTTCTGGGATAGTATCTTCTAAAAAAGTGGATGTAGGTACTACTGCTATGCCAGGAATGCCGCTGCTTAACGTGGAAAACACATCTAGTTTTGAATTGGACGCAAATGTGGACTCAAAATATTCTCAAGATTTAAAGGTTGGTTCCAATGTTGGCGTAAAGGTTGAATCTTTGCCTGAAATACAGGGCAAAATATCTGAAATAGTGCCCTCTGTAGACCCAATGTCACGTTCCTTTGTGGTCAAGATTGAACTTGGCTCAGGGAACCTTAGAAGCGGTATGTATGGAAAGGCATATTTCAATATTGGCACGAAGAAGGCAATTTCTATTCCAGAATCAGCCCTTGTGAGAAAAGGTGGGCTGGTTGGCGTATATGTGGTAGACGATAAAGGATTGGTAAGTTATAGAATGGTTAAGTTGGGCGAAAAGTATGGAAAGAATGTTGAGATTTTGTCTGGCCTTTCTAACGGAGAAAAGATAATAGTTGAAGGCACTGAGAATGCTTTTGACGGCGCAATTGTAAAAGGAAGTTAGGAGTACAAATATGAAATTCGGCATTGCAGGTAAAATAGCACAGCTTTTTATAAGGTCGAAGCTTACTCCTTTGATAGTTATTACTGCTTTGATATTGGGAATTTTTGCAGTAATTGTGACCCCTAGAGAAGAAGACCCACAAATAGTAGTTCCAATGATTGACGTTTTTGTACAATATCCTGGAGCCTCTGCGAAAGAGGTCGAGGAAAGGGTTACAAAGCCTATGGAGAAGTTTTTGTGGGAGATAAAGGGCGTAGAGTACATATACTCAACTTCTGAGCCTGGTCTTAGCATGGTAACAGTCAGGTACAAGGTCGGGGAGGATATGGAAAAGAGTATTACAAATCTCTATACAAAGCTCTTTTCTCACCTAGATCTGATTCCGCCTGGCGTTTCAATGCCAATTGTAAAGCCAAAATCTATTGATGATGTGCCAGTTATGACTTTTACTTTGTGGAGCAATGAATATAACGGATACGATCTTAGAAAAGTTGCATTGGAAACTTGTGATTATCTAAAAAAAGATAGAGATGTGTCTGAAACACAAATAATAGGTGGTCCAAAGAGAGAAGTAAGGGTGGACCTCGATCCATTAAAGCTTAAGTCCTATCACATATCACCAATTCAGATATCTCAAATGATAAGTTCTGCAAATGTATCTCTCTCGACAGGCTCTTTCCCGCTAAATAATTACGAATTTTTAGTTGAAACTGGAACATTTCTTAAAGATGCAAATGATGTAGGCAATGTAATTGTCGGAGTTTTCGATGGCAGACCAGTAAAGTTAAGCGATGTCGCTACTATAACAGATGGACCCCAAGAGGCAAAAAATTATGTGTTTATGGGCTTTGGTCCGTCATGGGACAAGAACATACCAGGTATTGAGAGATCAAGCCTTTATCCAGCCGTTACTATTACGGTAGCAAAAAAGAAGGGCACAAATGCAACTGATTTATCAGATAGGCTATTACATGATATTTCTCGTCTGAAAGGTACTGTTATACCAAAGGGTGTAACTATTACTACTACTAGAAATTATGGCAATACTGCTAATGAGAAGTCAAATGAGTTACTCGAACACATGCTTCTTGCTGCTGTATCGGTTACTATTTTGATAGGTTTGAGCTTAGGAATTAGAGAGGCCTTAGTGGTTGCTGTAGCCATTCCTGTTACTTTAGCACTTACGCTATTGGCGACCTACTTATTAGGATTTACCCTTAATAGGGTTACTTTGTTTGCACTGATCTTTTCTATAGGTATTCTGGTAGATGACGCTATTGTAGTTGTAGAAAACATACACAGACATTTTAGAGAGAAAGAAGTGTCTATACTAGTTGCCATTCAAGCAGTAAATGAAGTAGGAAATCCAACCATACTTGCGACTTTCACAGTTATTGCAGCTCTGTTGCCTATGGCTTTTGTATCCGGCATGATGGGGCCATATATGAAACCTATACCTATTGGTGCTTCTGCTGCAATGATAATTTCTCTTCTCATTGCATTTATAATTAGCCCATGGCTTAGCTATATTGTGCTGAAAAATGTTAAAAGAACGGATAAGGAGAAAGAAAATAGAGTAATAGCCTCTTTTAACAAGATATATAGAAAAAATCTTACTTCAATGTTAGAAAGTGGCAAAAAAAGAGTAGCTTTCATAATTTTTACTATAATATGTCTTTTAGCTGCCGTAGCACTTTTGCCCTTAAAAGTAATTATGGTAAAGATGCTGCCCTTTGATAACAAGAGTGAGATTCAGGTCCTGATAGATACCCCAAAGGGTACCACTCTTGAGACTACGAATGCGCTTGCTGAAAAAATTGCAGAATATATTAGAACTGTTCCTGAAGTCGACAACTATCAAATATATTCGGGCACAGCATCTCCAATAACATTTAATGGGCTTGTAAGACACTATTTTCTTAGAAAAGGAGACGATGTAGCCGATATCCAGATAAACCTGGTTCCTAAGGGCAAAAGAAGTGCACAAAGTCATGATATTGCTAAAAGAATTAGGGGACCCATTGATCAGATTGCTAGTTCTTATAACGCAAGGATAAAAATTGTGGAGGTTCCGCCTGGTCCGCCAGTAAGATC
>JAJXTU010000005.1 GCA_021783475.1 bacterium | reverse complement strand
CTACAGAAACCTGTCATATCAGCCATATCAAAGTAAATCTTAGGCCTCTCTCTTCATTATCCATGCGTCTTTATGCTCGCCATAATAATTTTTTCTCTTATATATAATTCTAAAACCCAATTTTGTATAAAAAGCACAGGCAAGGGTATTGGTAGATTCCACTTCAAGCCACATTTCTTTTCCACTAAGGGAAAAATTCTCAACTGCATGCTTAAATAGCCTGCTGCCCAAACCAATATTTCTAAAACCTACTTCAACGTATATATATGCAAGATGAACCTCATCAAAGACTTTAAAAAACGAAACGAATCCAACTGGCATATTGTTATAAATAGCAATATAAAAGCACTTCATCGAATCTTGTAAATCTTTTTTCAAAAAATCTATATTTGAATAGAAAGAAGGCAAACGTTTGCCAAATTCCATCAAATTCTCACAGTAGACTTCAGATGCAGGAGAGATGTTTATCTGGGATTTGTCAATTTTGTCAACAGAGTTATCTTCATTATTCATAACGTTAATGTTGAGCGATTCCATATTTTGACACTGAGATCGACCCCATATTCTGGTTCGAAATTGTATATATCCTCTTTCTTGAAAATATCATATACTATTTTAATGTCATTTATAGAAATATTCACAAAATTTTTCAACTCTCTATTCCCTATAAAGAACCCTTTTGTAGTTACAACTTCATCCTCTTCTGCCAATCTATAGTTACAAAATTTACTATCACGCGAGCAGTTAGCAAGATAATAGGTTTTCTTTTTTGAAAGAAGAGCCATATTATATTTTTCTTCTTGTATGTTTGGTAAAAATATTTCAAAGACATTAGCTGAGTAGAGACTTGCGCCCAGACAAAGAGATAGAGTCTTAGCAAACAATATGATCATTCTCAATGAAGTAAAGGAGCCAGGACCTCTACAAACGTACATTGAATCAATTTCTTTTATGTTAATACTATAAAGATCTAAAAACTGCTTAAACCGAAGATGCAGTTGATCTGATAAATGTCCTTTGAAACTGAAATTTTTAATGTCTTTGCCGTTATCTATCATAAAAAAAGTTTCATCATTTATATTCGCTATAAAAAATTTAATATTTTTCACCGTCCCTTAAGATTAACCTTTATTGAAAAGACTGCAATACTCAGCAGCTCTTCTCCCATGAATAGATATCTCTCTATGATTCTCATATAAAACAAACTCAAAAACCGTTGCGTTTTTAAATAGTGGCAAATCAAATTTTGGCCATTCGACTATAACAATCTCATCTTCAATTTCTTCAAGCTCCATAAAAAGGTCGAAATCTGGCTTTTCCAATCTATAAAAATCAAGGTGATAAATTCGTGTGTCTTTAAAATCGTACTTGTTTAAGAGAGTGAAGCTCGGACTAAAGGCTGTACCAGCAATCCCTCTCACAAAGGTAGTCTTGCCAGATCCCAGATCCCCTACCAAGAGCAAAACGTCGCCCTTTTCAAGAATCTGACCCACTTTAGCTCCAAACTCAGTCATTTCCTCTTCGCTATTAATTACTACTTTATTAGCTTTATTTTCATCTTTTTCTGTCATATTATTTTTTCACACCAATTGATTTCATATCACAAACCCTAATGTTTTGCAATTTTTAAGGAAAGTTCTTTTTCCTTTTTTGCCAGATCTAAAAATTCAACCATTGCTTCTTTGTTGGTGGAGAGATTTTCCCTTAAAATTAACATATTTTTTCTTGTCCATGCAAGTTGTAATATCGTTTCCCACTGATCGTCTGGAATAATTGGGATGTCCTCTAAGATAACCTGGCTTATTTTAGCCTTTGTTTTATCAGACAACTCGAAAATATTGTCATCCAAATCAAATCCATCCTTACTAAAAATCTCTTCTGCTGCCTGCAGAAATTCATCATCACTAAAAAGCATAGAGTAATCAAAGGATTTAAGCAAAAAATAAAAATCAGATCTCTCAATGATTGTTCTCAAAATATGTCTATCAAGATAATTTACAGAACCGTAAATTATCTTTTCTCCAGATATCTTTCTTTTCGATATCCTTTCTGAATCCGACAGAATCCTTGATTGTGGAATATGTAGTTTTTCACTAACCTTTTTTACAAATTCATCGATCTCTTCTGCGCCAAGGTTTTGTATCTGTGAAATAGCCAGTCTATATTTTTGTCTTTTTGATTCAATGGTATTAGAGATATCAGAAAAGATAAGATTGACTCGGAAATCTACACCACTAATATAATTTTGCAAAATTTTTTCCATAGCTGTCCTACCAGACCTCACAAGAACGTCATGTGGATCCAAGCCATCGGGGAGAGTTGCAACAGAAAGGCTGCAAGTAAATTGATCTGTCATATTTAAGAGTCTATTTGTAGCAATCTTACCAGCTTCGTCAGCGTCATACATAATGATTAATCTATCTACAATCTTATCTATCCTCTTAAAGGCAGATGGACTAGCGCTAGTTCCCAGAGATGCAACTGTGTTTCTAAAAGAGTTCTGATGCATCATCAGTGCATCAAGATAGCCCTCGACCAGTATAGCCTTTCTTGAACTCTTTATGTGTTCAAAGGCCCTATCGATTAAAAATAGCGTATTCTTTTTCCTGAAGACAACGGTATCAGGATAATTTAGATATTTAGGAGAGTCTAATGCATTAGTTATCAGTCTTCCGCCAAAGGCCACAATTTCATTTTCTGCATCCTTGATAGGAAAAGAAATCCTGCCAACAAGTCGCAATATACCATCCCTTATATTTGAAAATATAGCAGATTTATAAATTATATCTTCAGAGATAGATAATTTCTTCAGCCTTTCGACTAGATCTGCTGCATCTTCTGGAACGAATCCTATTTCATATTCTTTAAGAAAATCATCAGAAAAACCCCTTGAACGCAGATATTCCAAAGCCCCACTTCCAATTTCTTTCCATAGACTTTCCTTAAAAAACTCGCCTGCCTCACTAAGCACCTTTAGAACCTTGTCTTTTGAAGAACTCTCAAATTCAGAGGATATCTCAATACCGCAAATTGAGGCAGCCTTTTTAAATGCCTCTACGAAAGTAAGATTTTCAAGTTTCATAAGAAAAGCAAAAGCATCCCCGCCAGTTTTACATCCAAAACAGTAAAAAAGGCCTTTTTCGGGATTTACATGGAAAGATGGAGTTTTTTCGTTGTGAAAAGGACATAGCCCGATAAGGCTCTTCCCTTGCTGTTTTAAATGAACATAATGTCCAATAATCTCTGTTATTGAAATCTGTTTCTTGATATAGTCAAGATCCATAATATTTTACGAAAAAGGGTCAATCAAATTTAAACATATTATTTCCATAGCTACAGGATACTATGAATCAGAGGCACCTTCAATCAAGAATTTAATTACAGAAAAAACTCCTGGATAAACCCTCACTTTTGCCTCATATTCTCCTGGCATCTTAGCACCATCAAAGGTTATTTGTTTTGAATCAAATTCAAACCCTAAATCTTTTAATTTGTTAGAGATATCCTTTGAGGTTATAGCTCCATAAAATTTGTTATTTTCGCCAACCCTTGCCTTGATCACTATATTTGTAGAAGAGAGCTTCTGTGCCAAAGCCTTTGCATCAGTCAGTCTCTTATCTTCTTTCTTTTTGTTTGCAATCTTTCTTGTCTCATATTCGTCTATAATTGACTTTGTAGCCTCTTTTGCCATCTTTTTTAAAAACAAAAAATTCCTTGCATAACCCTGAGAGACCTCGACTATATCCCCTGTCTTGCCAAGAGACTTTATATCTTGTGTAAGCAATACCTTAATCTTATCCATACTATATATCCTCCCTACAAGATTGAAATTTCAAAGGCAATATTACAAAAATTAGAAAGCGAAAAGAAACGAGAAAATCATCTAATAAATCTTCTAATGTTAAAAACAGAATCAAACACTCCAAAGAAAACTAACGAAAAGCTCAAAAAGGGCAATATTACAAACAACAAAACTATAAATATGCTTATAGTTTTAGATAAAAAAGCGTTTTTCAAAATCAATTTTTTTGACAGTATATACAAGAGCACAGAAGCCCCTGCAACTATATACACAAAAGTAAGTATCGATTCAATGTTTAAAAAAGCGTTTTTAAATTCAGTCGGTATCGGTAAAAAGGCTGCTACTAAAGTAAGCAAAAATAGGAGACTTAGCTCATAAGGAACGTGAATATCCTTGAAATTTCCAAACTTAGTAACTTCAATTTTATAGAGATATTTTAAAATATAAGAAACAACTCTATACTGGAACAGAGACCACATAAGAAACAACAGTATCAATATAGAGGGGAGATATATTTCAAAATATTTTACAAATTGTTTAACCTCTTCAGGCGTTACGCCCGAAGACCCTTGATAGTAAGTCACCATAAACGATTCAAAGCTAGTATAAATATTGTTTAAGAGATCCTTTGGACCAGAAAAGATAATATATGCTGCTCCTAAAGCAAATAGCCCAGCAAGAGCTGCAGTAGAGCCGAGCAAAACATTTATCGGCTTTTCTCTTTTTAAAATTGCCCCCATAACTATGCCCAAAGAAAAATTGATTGAACAAAAAACTACAGAAATTATGTATGGCAGAAAAATAGCTATAATGATACCAGATAGAAGCAGGGCAATAATGCCTTGAAAAATGCCTTTTCTATACGTGATCACACAAATAGGTGCAGCCATCAATAGAAGCCCCAAAAAACCTAATGTTGGCACATAAATACCAAATAAAACAAGAAATACCACTAAGGCCGATACTAACAAAACCTCAATGGCATCAAAGTTTTTTTTAAACAAAGGACCTCCTTAAATAAAGGTGAGTAGTTAGCGATAGTTCTTGATGTATTCAAATAAACTACTACAAGCTTAAGTGCTAACTACTCACAATTAATCTTTTAGTCGACAGTAAATGGCAAAAGAGCGATCATTCTTGCTCTTTTTATCGCTGTAGTAAGCTGCCTTTGATGCTTAGCGCAAGCTCCAGTAGCCCTTTTTGGCAAAATCTTACCTCTATCGCTTAGATACTTCTTTAAACGATTTACATCTTTATAATCAATAAACTTAACTTTTTCTGCACAAAAAGAACAAGCCTTACGTCTAACTCTTTTTCTTGTATTCTGTAATGCCAATTAAAACCCTCCTTCTATTTCAAGACAATTTAAAATAAGTAATAAAATTTAAAATTAATCAAGTAGCTACTTAAAGTTCGCGCTCTCCAATTTCTAAAAAGGAGAGTCACCCTTAGAAAAGTCATCATCAAATATAAAATCTTCTAATTCAGCGCTTTCTTCTCCAGTAGCTGACTTTTGGGAATTGTCTTGCTTGGGCGTCAGAAGCTGAACGCTATCAGCAATAATCTCAGTAACAGTTCTCTTAGAGCCTTCTTTGGTTTCATAGCTCCTATTTTGTAATCTGCCCTCTACAAGAAATAGTACTCCTTTTCTCATATAGTTACTGACAAATTCAGCAGTAGCGCGCCAAGCTACTATATTGAAAAAATCTGCATTTGTTTGATCGGTAGAATTCTTTCTGTTAATCCTATTGACTGCAATAGTCAAACTCGCAACAGGAATGCCATCAGCAGTGTATCTGAGTTCTGGATCTTTAACAAGCCTACCTACTAATATAACCTTATTAAATCTGCTCATCAGAATCAGTCTCTCCTTTTTTTGACTGATTATCCTCCTTGTCAGCACTCACGACTACTTTTTGGAGGATATCTGGTTTTTTGACTATCATATGACGAATCACAATTTCATTAATCTTCAAAATTCTGTCGATTTCTGAAACCGCAGATGTTACCAACTTAAATTCATCATAGAAATAGATAGCCTCACGCAGGTCGTCAATCGTATAAGCCAATCTTTTTTTGCCCCAGTTATCGCTTTTTATAAGCTCACCGGAATTTTTTGCAATCAGATCGTGAATACGCTTCATCAACGCATCGATCTTTTCCTCTTCCGCATTTGGGTTGAAGAGAATTACTAGTTCATAAAACTTTGAATTTATCAACAAAACACCTCCCTATGGGTTTTGCCCTCTGTGTGGGCAGGGATAAAAAATGGCGGAGAGGGAGGGATTCGAACCCTCGAGACAGTTTTAGCCATCTACACGCTTTCCAGGCGAGCCTGTTCGGCCACTCCAGCACCTCTCCAAAAAGCAAACACATTATAACACAGTTACGAAGAAAGAGTGAATAGAAGAAATCGTTAGAACAATCTCTCAAACTTATCCAAAGCTGACTTTTATCTTTCCGAATGCAGCCATATTTGAATCAATAACACACAGGACTCCTGTGATCGGTATATCAAAATCATATATTATCCTTTTGTATTTATCCAAAACTCTTTTTAGATCTTTAGAGGTTCTTACTTCGTTTGCGATCCTTGTAGCAGCTGCGTCTGAAAGCGCACAATTGTTACTAATAACTATGGTTGCAGATGTTCTGCCAAAAGATAGAGAAGGACCGATTGTCGCAGAAGAAGTTGCAATCCCTATTGGCTCTTTGATATCACCTATGCTTATCAGCAGCCTGTCCTTAAAAACCTCGTCGTCAGTATACACTCTTATACTTACAGCACCCTTCTTGTAAAGGAATATATCCCCGCCATTTTCAACTATTATATCGTCATAGTTAAAAAGTCTCTCGCCAAGAATCTGAGACACAGCTCCTGCCACACATGCCATAGGCCCAACCTTCATAATTTGTGAATATTTTTTCATAATCCTAACAATATAGGGTTCATCTGCAGTGTTTTCTAATGCAACCAAAGAATTTCTAAAGAATTTCTCTTTTTCAATATGTCTAATAATATCCTCTCTAAGTTGAGACACAATCCCCTGCGCTTCCGAAAATTTCTTTTTAGAGAGAATTAAAATCTTCGAATCTTCAATATTTATAAAAGTAGGCTCTAAATCGGTTTTTAAATCCTGTACATAGAACCTGCCCTGATAGTCTAGATACACAATCTTGTTTTACTTAAATATTAAATCTGACATGAAGTATGTCGCCATCTTTTACCATATATTCTTTGCCTTCCAGTCTTAAAAGGCCCCTTTTCTTAGCCTCATTCATTGAACCAGAGTCTATAAAATCTTGATATGAAATAACTTCTGCGCGAATAAATCCTCTTGCAATATCGGAGTGTATTCTCCCTGCAGCCTCAAGGGCATTCGAGCCCTTCCTTATCTGCCATGCCCTAACCTCATCCTTGCCTACGGTAAAAAAGGTCATGTAGCCCAAGAGATCGTAACACGCACGAATAAATCTTGCCAAACCAAAATTTTCTAAACCATAACTCGATAATATTTCTCTTGCCTCATCTATCTCAAGTAATGACAGCTCTTCTTCTAACTTAGCAGAAAGAGCGAGCACCTGGGTGTTGTTTCCTAAGTATTTAGCAAAATCGTCTTCAATCTGAAGAGTATTGGATAGGTCCTCCTCACCGATATTCAACAATAGAAGAAAGGGTTTCAGCGTTAGAAATGCATAATGTTTTAGACAGGCAAGATCTTCATCTGACAGATCTATATCCCTAAAAAGTTTTCCATCTTCTAATATTGGCAGTACTTTTTTTAATATTTCTATTTCTCTCTCTTCCTGGCTACTTTTTTTCAGACCTTTTGTGCCAGTTCTTATTCTTTTTTCAGCAATTGCAATATCTTCAATAATAAGTTCATCCAAAAACTTTCTAATGTCTCTCTTTGGATCTATATCAGGGTATATATATGGATATAACGAAACGTCAAAAGACCTTGCTACAAAAGAAATAACATCTGAATTTTTCAAGTCATTTATTAGAGAGGATTCTACTTTCTTTCTCATATCGAATGCGGACAGCTCTTTTATGGATATAAAAGCAGGAGTCTTTTTAAGTGGCTCGAAAATTTTACTCAGTATTTCAATCCTCTCATCAGGAACAGTTATCCTTCCCTCGTTTTCAGACTTTAAGTTGTTTCCCCTCTTGAGAAGAAGATTTATTACTGTAGATTTACCAGAAAAAGGAAAGGCAGTTATTCCAACCAATTCATTTCACCTCATATTCAAGTGTAGATACTTCTTTATCGTTTACTAACAGGACAACCTCATACTTACCTTTTGGCCAACTTTTCCCTGGGTTTAGGGCTGTGTGAACAATCCACAACTCAGAAGCTTTATCTGCTACATCAGAAACTTCAGAAAAGGTAGTCGGCTCTTGATCTATATATTGAAATTTTGCCACTATTTTATCCCCGACAGATGCGTCAGTGTATTTTACCCAATAGTAAACAATAGGCCAGTCTTGTGGAAACTCAGTTAGTTTCTCAAAATTGTTTGAGTCTTGACTGTTCGGAGCCATTTTAGATATTCCCTGATCGACAACCTTAAAGGCATATGCATTCGTAGAAAAAAGTAAAATACCAAGAAAAAAGGCAAGACAAAAAGTAAATATCACACTTTTTCTTGTTAATTTAAACAAACTGTAAGTCACATTGCCCTCCTTTTAAATTTGATATCAAAAATACAGGTTAATACAATCGGAGTTTAGCATTAGATCTCATCATCGTTTTGAGAAATCATCATAATAAATTTTTGTGCAAGATAGGGGTCAAATTGAGTACCAGAACACCTGCTGATCTCAGCAAGCGCGTCATCTTGACTCATCCCCTTTCTATATGGTCTATCAGAAGTCATAGCTTCAAAAGAGTCAGCAATGGAAACCAGTTTTGCAAGGAATGGAATTTCCTCGCTCTTAAGACCGTATAGATAGCCCTTCCCATCATATCTTTCATGATGATACAAGATGATCTCTAAAAGTCCCGGCATAAAATCATCTTTTATAGATTTTAATATATTATAACCGACTATAGGATGCGTTCGCATTAATTGATACTCTGTCTGGGTTAGCTTCCCTGGCTTCTTAAGTATGCTATCAGGGATTCCAACCTTGCCAATATCGTGTAGGAGGGCGCCAAAACCAAGGACATCTACGTCTTTCTTGTCAAGTTTCAAATATTTCCCAAATCTCACCGAAAACGCGCTAACTCTTTTTGAGTGTTTTGCAGAAAATGGATCTCTTGCGTCTAGCGATTGTGCAATACTCTCAAGAGCCTCTTTATATAGATCTTTTGAGTGTTGAATAGAATAAGTAATTCCTATTTTCTGATTTAACATATCATTTAAATTCATAAAGAATTCAGAGTGCACTATCCTCATATCAAAAGGCCTTATATAAATAATAATGTTGGCGAATGGTTTTGAGTATAGAGCTAAAGGCATTATCGCTATTCTTACAGCATCATATGGAAGTTTCGGGCAACTTATTTTTTTAACAGGTAAAATTTTAAATTTATCAAATGGCGTAGAATAGATACAAGACTCTGATGAGTCGTTATAAGATGTTTCATCATTAAAATAAACGCATCTTGCGTCTGATACAAAACTCAAATTGTCAACAAGAAAGTTAATCGCTAAATTAATTGTATCCTCGATAGTCTCCATTCCAGATAGTCTTATTGAGATATCCCTAAAATAAAAATTCATTTCGGTAGAGTCTTCTAGCCTTTCTTCCCTTTCCACCCTGGATAAATATAAAGAAAGCATATCAGACACCCTTATCAAGAATTCTCTTTGTTCCGACTGAAACACAAATGGCTTGTTAAATAACAATAAGATAGCTCCAATAGGCATCTCTTTTGAATTTAAAGGAGAACAAATTACAGAATAATAGCCATTTTTTAGTATCTCGTCTGAGTATTTCAATACAGGATTGGTTCTTAAATCAAAGACAACCGAAACTTTTTTGTCCAGAAATACCTGTCCAACCCAAAAGTTTAATATTTCCAGCCTATTGAGCATCGAAGAAAGATTATCATCAATATCACCCACCAAATTATCTATCACTAAATTTTGGCCGCACGAGTCCAATAGATACAACATTGCAACGCTTGCTCCTGTCAATTCTTTTATTTGATCAATAGCCTTATCGGTTACCTCATCCTTTGAATCAAAACTATTGATATAAGATGCTACCTTCATCAAAACAGAGTTGTTTTGAGCTACGAATCTACTGTCTTCCTCTGTAGCTTTTAGCTGTTGCTGAGTAGCATAAAATTCATCAAGCATAATCTGGAGCGAAAAAGAGAGTCTTGCAATTTCATCCCTGCCTTCAAAAATTGTAAAAGCCTCGCCTGATATTGGATTTTTTGAAATCCTTTCAGCCTCACTTGTCAATTGTTCCAATGAAGCCGATAAGTATTTGCCTACAAACAAACCAAAATATCCGGCCAAAAGGAGCAATATAAACATGGGAAACAAGGAGTTCAAGATTAACCTTTCGATTTTATCGGCTATTTCATGATCAGGATATCCGCCAATAATAAAAAAGGGAGTATGTATAATGCCTCTTGAAAACATTGTAAATTGAGAGCCATCGATCTTGGTTTTAAAAAACTTTTTGTCAAAGAAGTTTTCCACAGAAAAGTTGAATTGGATAGGATGACTTAGGCTTATAGAATCCCTATCCCCTGAGACAATAAAGAACTTAAATGGCGCGCTAATGCCCTTGTTTATTTCATCTGATAAATAATCAAACCATTTAAAGGATATAGCAGTTATTATAAAGCCCTCAATATTGCCTCTCTGTGTAAATATCGGATATGCCGCGATAACCATATTCTCAGAATCATATTGTACAGGGCCAAACATAACAAATGATTTTTTTTCTGATACGCTTTTGAAGTAAGGTCTCTCTGCAATATTCTCGTGGTGGGGTATAACTCCGTTTTCTTTATTTAGAGCGAAAACCACATTTCCCTTTGTGTCTGAAACCAAAATTGAATCAAAAGCCTGGTTATTTGCCAAAAATTGCTCCAGGCTATCATAGGAGCCCTTGTCAAGATTCACCTTGCCCAAATTCAAGCTTAGATCGTTCATAGGAAGCAAGATATCGTTTGAGACTTTAGAATTTATAAAATTCGATTCAATCTCCAAAACACTGTTAAAGTTAGTATCCATAAACTCTCTGTAATCAAGTGCTTGATCGTATGCCATAAAGATGATATTTAAGAAGATTATGAAAAAAGATATCGCAACAAAAACAAGGCTCATCTTTTTATAAAGCTTGAGCCCTGCCCAAATGCGTTTTAAATAGTTCAAAAACATCTTAAATTTTTCAATTAATAACAATAAATCTGCTCACTGTCCTTAAAAACTAATCAAGAAATTTTTCATAAACAATTTTTGATCTCCAATAAAAATATTTAAAGCATGCTTGATGCAACCTCTACACCAGATTCCTTAAATATACCATAACGTTTGAAAATATTTTCAAGCGCACTTAAAAGATAAAGAATATTATATGGTCTCGCAGACTCAGCCATAGTGCCAAACCTAGCAATCTTTCCCTTTAGCTGAGCAATTCCAAGAGCTATTTCTATGCCAAATTCCTCGAGAAGTATTTTCCTCAGTTTCACATCCTCAATTTCTGTTGGCAGGTAAACAGCAGTAACCACTGGATTTTGGATATTTCTCTCTGCAACAAATTTGAATCCCATAGCCTCAAGCCCTTTTTGGAGAGCTAAACCCATTTTTCTGTGTCTTTCGAATCTACTTATCAGGCCCTCTTCAATGATGAGATCGAATCCCTTATTGCAAGCATAAAAAAGACTTACAGGCGGCGTGTGATGATAGACCCTCTCTTGCCAATACTTTTTTATAAGTCTAAGGTCAAGATAATAGTTCCTGGGTTTAAGAGTGTCCAAAACTGCCTCTGCTCTTGGACCGAAGCTAATAGGTGCCACGCCCGGGGGGCAGCCCAGACACTTTTGTGAACCACTATAAACTATATCAATACCCAAATCATCTACGGGAACATTTACCCCTGCCAAAGAAGCGACGGTATCGACCAGTGTCAAGACGCCATATTTCTTACATATTTTCATAATATCTTCAAGAGGCTGAATCACCCCTGTAGATGTTTCAGCGTGTACACATGCAAAAAGTTTAGGCGAAAACCCTTTTATAGCCATCTCCACGTCATTGGGATCAAGGGCTTTCCCATCAGGAGCGCTAACCACCTTCACATCACACCCAATTCTCTCTGCAATAATTCTTATTCTATCCCCAAAATGCCCAATTACCCCCACAAGAACTTTTTCACCTGGATCGAGAAAATTGATTAGAGCTGCCTCCATACCAGAACTCCCTGTACCAGGCAAAAGCATACATGGATTTTCTGTTTGAAATATAGTTTTAAGCTGACCCTGCAATTGATCGAGCAATACAAAAAAATTCGGATCTACATGGCTAATGATTGGTTTAGCCATAGCCAAAAGAACCTCTGGATGAACCTCAGACGGACCTGGGCACATTAATATAACTTTCTTGTTATTCATTGTTCATTCCTCCTTAGTCAAATAAAGTTATATCTTTCCCCTTAATTTTAAGCTTATTTGCCCCCTTTTGCATATCCAAATTCACAGAATTTTCTGAAATATCTTTGTCAAAACTTGTTTTATTTTTAGAAATTTCCCACAATTTAAAGATTTCATCCGGAGAGGTAGAGTCATAAACGCTCTTATCATACCTAATCTTCTTCGCTCTTGGAAACCTTAGTGCGAATCCGCTCCCAACAGGCAAGCCTTTTATAGAATTTTCATCAAACTCTCTTCTCCCAACGGTATGCACTGGGCTAACAGTGATTTCATCAGCTTCAACTTCAACCACTATTCTTGGTTCTACCCAGAAATCAGGATTTATCTGTGAAAAATAATTTTTAGGCATAGAACTTGTCTTTGTTTCTTCAAGATTTCCAAGAAGTTCGACCCATTCTTCCTCTGTAAATCCTGAGCCCAGCTTTGCTATGGTTTCAAAACATTCTTTTTCTGGATCGTATAAACCTATCAATAGCGATCCTATGCCCAGCTTGTTCCTTTGGCCTTTGCCATAAAAATATCCCATAACAACAGCGTCTATAGTGTCAGAGAGGATTGATTGCTTCATAGACCTCTTGAGCTTTACCCAATTAAAATTTCTCGCGCCCGCCTGATATACGCCTTCTAATTTTTTTATCATTATCCCTTCCATACCATCTGTCACATATTTGTCAAACAAGCTCTTTAGCATCTCAGGATTGTCTACCTCATAAGAGTCAGATATTACAATTGTATCGTTTTTATTTATCGTATCCTTTAAAATCCTTTTCCTCTCGAATAAGGGATATGATGTAATATCAACATCGTCTTTATAAAGCAAATCGAATATTTCCAATCTTAGCGGAAATTTTGCAGCCACTTTCAAAATATTATGCTTTCTTTTCCTTTGGACAGTTACCTGGAAAGGCATAAAATGAAGTGTCACTGGATCGAAACTAATTGCCTCTCCTTCAAAGATACAGTTCTTTGCATTACAATAATTTAGAACAGACTCTACAATCTCAGGAAACATCCTGGTATTATCTTCAAGATTTCTTGAGTAGATCTTAACCTTGTCGCCAATTTTGTGAACCTGACACCTAAAACCATCAAATTTTGGCTCCACGATACATCTGCCCAGCTTATTAAATATTTCTTCAGGGCTCGACATTCTCTCTGCTAAAGCCATCCTAATGGGATTTCCAACTATTGCGTGTATAGAATCAAGAGCCTTTTTGCCATTGGCAAAAAGTATATATGCCACATAACCTAAATCAGAAGTGATGTTGTAGCACTTCTCAATCTTTGGTTTCAAGTCCTTGCTTCTAACCTTAGCAAAAGAGAGGGCTTCAATCACGGTAGCGTCCTGAGCACCCAATCTAAGTCTGCCAAGTATTATTCTAACCAGATAAAGGGCTTCAAGAGGAGTAGCCTTATCAAAAATAGCAGTCAAGAGCTCTATCTTTTTGTCCTGGGAATTTGGGCCCGAAACAATAGCCAGAGCCCTAAGATAATAGAACACCTCGTAAAGGCTTAAGCTACTAACTTTTTCCTTTACAATTCTATTTGCTACCAATCCAAGGTCCCCTAAACCCTTATACATATCTTCAATTTCAACCTTGAAACCACCATAAATTCGTAACAAGGACTCGATAACAAATTTTTCACCAATTCCAAAATCAATAGTGTCAAAAGAAGGACCAGTTCTTCCAGATAACAGATAAATAGCCATCTTTATGTCTTCTGGAGCTATTGTTTCAAAATACGCTGCAAGAATTTCCATCATCTTTAATCTTGAGTTCTCTTTTTCAAGCCTTTCAAAGACTAAAGCCAGATTGTTGAAGCTAGAACTCATAGAGCCCTTATCCCTTAAATTCTCAAGATTACCAAAGATATTTTGATCAACATAAATTCTTTGATCGTTATTTTTTTCTATCATGAACTGAGTTCTCTATTATTTATTTTAGCTCCCTCACACAAAATTAAATATTTTTTTAGGCGTTAGATTCCTTAATAACCTTGTCTGCTATAACGGGAGGAGCCTCTTCAAAGTGATCGAATTTGGTAACAAAAGATCCTCTTCCCTGGGTTATCGATCTAAGATCCATAGCATAGCTAACAATTTCACTTTGAGGAACATACGCCTTTATAAGAGTTTCGGAATCGTTAATAGAGTCCATTCCTTGAATCCTGCCTCTTTTGGAATTTAAGTCTCCCATTACATCGCCTGTAAAATCCTTTGGGACAGTAACTTCAATATAGTTAATTGGTTCGAGCAATACTGGCCTTGCCTTTTCCATAGCCTTCTTAAACGCAAGGTGTGCAGCCATCTTAAAGGACAGCTCATTGGAATCTACATCATGATAAGATCCGTCTATCAAGGTTGCCTTGAGACCTACCACAGGATAGCCCGCAAGATGCCCGCTATTTAAAACTTCACGCAGGCCCTTTTCTACAGCAGGAACATATTGCTTTGGAACAACTCCGCCAACAATTTGACTCTCAAATATAAATTCTTCCTCATATCCAATAGGATCGAATTTTACTACAACATGACCATATTGACCATGACCGCCAGTTTGTTTTTTGTGCTTGCCCTCTGCCTCTACAGAAAGCTTGATAGACTCTCTGTAAGCAACCCTTGGTTTTACAAGACTGCCCTCTACTTTAAACCTTCTTTTAACTTTTTCCATAAGAACGTCCATCTGAATATCTCCTAATCCACCAAGCAAAAACTCACCTGTCTCTGAACTCTTTCCATAGAACATAGATGGATCTTCTTCGATGAACTTTATAATAGCAGAACCCAATTTATCTTCATCACCTTTTACTTTAGGATAGACTCCCATATAAAAAGATGGTTTTGGAAATTCTATTTTTTTAGGTTCATATTTTATCTTTGATCTTGAAAGAGTATCATTAGTGGTAGAAATTTGGAGTTTTGAAAATGTTATTATGTCACCACAGCCAGCTTCTTTAGTGATACTTGGTTCTTTTCCAAAAGGAAAGCTTACTGCTGCTATCCTTTCTTCCTGCTGTTTTGTTATGTTATATAAAACTGGGTCAGCTTTATATGAGCCATTTAATATTCTTGCGAAGCTGAGCTTCCCGACAAATGGGTCAAGAACAGTTTTAAAAACTTGTATTATTGGCTCAGAATCATCTCCAATCTGAAATGCCTTTTTGCCATCCTCAGAATAGAGTTCCAGGTTTTCCCTCTCACTATAATCAGGAAAATAATATCCAAATGCCCTGACCAATTGCGCTATACCATAACCCTTAACAGAAGAAATAGGCAATACTAAGGCTGTTTTTCCCTGTTTTACAGCATTTTTCAAACTTGAAACAATTTCTTCTTCGCTTAGGTCTTCGCCTGCAAGATATTTTTCTAATATAGCATCATCACCTTCTGCTGCAGACTCTTTTAATCTCTCTTGTTCTTCTTCTATTTTTGATTCCAACTCTTCTGGATAGGCGTCTTCAATGTGAAATTTGAAATCGCCATCAAAGACGATGCTCTTCTTGCTCATTACATGAACCATTCCCTTAAATTCACCCGCATTGCCAAAAGGCAGATACATACAAGCTATGTTAAAACCTAAAGACTTCGATCTGAGAGCGTCAAGAGCGTTAAAGAAGTCCGATCCATCTTTATCCATTTTGTTCACAACCACCATAAAGGGTTTTGGGTTCATCCTTAACCTTTTTAAAATCTTCTCAATCCCCACCTCAAGGCCGCTCGTAGCGTTTAGAACTAAGACTAAACCATCAGAAACAGTCTCTGCCGCTATTACATCGCTTTCAAAATCAAAAAAACCCGGAGTGTCAATAATATTATATTTTGTGTTTTCTTCTTCAAAACTCACCACGGAAAGAGCAAGGGTCATTTTTCTTCTTATTTCTTCAGCATCATAATCAGTAATAGTATTCCCTGAATCCACAGATCCTAATCTTGAAATCTTCTTTGCATGAAACAAAAGTGCCTCAGTTAATGATGTTTTTCCTGCCCCAACATGAGAAGCCAAACTGATTGCTTTGATAGTTTTCCCCATATTACCATCCCTTTCAAAATTTTATTAAATAAATTTAATTTCTTTTTAGAAAAATCTTGAAATTTTAACCAACAGTAAAAAACAGTAAAAATATCTAAAACTAAAAAACGTTAATGCAGTTTATCAAAACAAAAATCTCCACCTTCGGCATACTTATATATCCCCCAAAGAGTTAAATGGGGAAAATATGGCCATGATAATTCGCTCTCAAAAAGCCTCGCACTTCCACCTGTCAAGACAACAGTAAACTCATCAAATTTTTCCTGCCAGGATCTTACAATGCCCTGTAATCCATAAGTTATAGAATAAAATACGCCATTGCTTAATGCATCAGAGGTATTTTTTGCAGGAACGTTCTCATGATTTTTGTCGATATCAACTAATGGCAGTTGAGGCAGAGAAAAAGTTAATGACTTACATATAGATTCAACTCCAGGCAAAATATAACCGCCCTTATATACGTTATTTTTTACAAGATCTATTGTAATGGCGGTCCCCATGTCCACAACGCATACGCTGCCTTCATAAAAGAGCGAAGCTCCTATAGAGTGCAGTAACCTATCAACCCCAATCATGCTAATATCATATTCAATTCTTATTATCGATCTAAGATCTTTTGGCTCTATAATTTGCGCAGAGAATGAACGGGATTCTAAAAATGACTTTATATGTTTTATGAGAAGTAAATTTACCGAAGAAATAAAGCACCTTGTCGTCCTATCAATCCTGTTTTCCTCTAGCCAATTGTCAAGAACATAGTAATTTAATCTGCCTTCGAAAAATATTTCATTTAATTTAAAAACACCGTAATGCTTCATACATGAGTCCTCAAAATATGAGCACTTAAGCCTGGAGTTCCCCAGATCAAAGGCAAGAACAGAAAAACTTTTAGAACTTATTATGGATTTATCATTAGATTTTTTTATATCAGTACTCACAAAATATCAGTCGCCTCTTCTAAAGCTTAGTTTATATGCGTGCAGCAAGGTCATCAAATAAGATATTGTTGATTCAGCTCCCATATTCTTGTTAACCCCCTGAGGCTCCAATCCATCATAGCAGCCGCCAGTCCCAACTCTTGCAACTGGACAAAAAGAATCATTTTCTCCCAAGAACCATTTTAGAGCTTTCATTGCAGTATCATAGAAGAATTTGTCACCAGTTTGAAAATATGCATCAACACAAGCACACGAAATGCCAGAAAGCTCGATTGGCTGCTGGTCAAATTGAGCCTTTTGACCATCTCTTTCATACCACCCTCTGTTTCCTACAATGCTAAGAAATTGTGTTTCTGGATTCGTCTGGACTTCAATCAACCATTTTAAACTCTTTATGCCCAGGTCAACCATCTCATCGTTTCCAAGCTGCTGACCTGCTCTTATCAAGGCTTGTGACTGTCTTGCATTATCATAAGTCAATATATTTTCTGAAAAAAGCCAGTCATCAGAAATATTACCTCTAAAGAGACTCATTAGTTTCTCAGAGAGACCTGTCATTATATCCTTTATTTCCTTTGCTCCAGGATATGTTCTAACAAACTTGTCACATGCAATGATAGAAAAACTAATTCCTCTTGTAGATACAAAATCTCCTACAAGCTTTATGCCTTTTTCGAAAATGCTTGCACAAATAGGGGTAAATTCCGGAAGCGCGGGCCACTGTATCGCTGTAGCCAATGATAGGAGCGTTCTTGCATGGGCATCTTCGCTAAAGTCATCGAGCCACGTCCTGTCATAAGTTAAAAAGTTCAAAAATCTACCCGTTTTTTCGTCAAATGCGTTGTGAATAAATGATAAGAATCTATATAAGAGATAGAGCACGCTCTGATCTTTAAAGAGTTCATAATACAAAATAAGCGCCATAAATGCCCTGGCATTGTCATCAACACAATAGCCGTGATTTCTATTTGGCATATTGTAAAGTGCATGCTGCATTATACCGGTTTCATCAGTTAAAAGTTTTAGGTGAGAAAGGTGAACAGAAGGTAGCTTTAAATGAATATCATCTTTTTCAATGATATTCTTCTTTGAAATATATACAAAGTTCTTCTCTTTTGAATAAGTTTTAATTGCATCATCGAAAAGTTCAATATATCCCTTTGAAACGTTTTTCCAAATCATCTTCCTACCAAAGTCATAAGCGTTTTTCCTCAACCTATTTCTATAGGGCAGATCGGTCAAGAGCCTCCTTAGACCTTGAGCGAGGGCTTCGCTATCTCGGAACGGCACCATAATGCCTCTATCATTTTGAAGCATTTCTTGGGCATACCAATAAGGAGTTGAGATAATAGCCTTCCCAGCAGCTATAGCATATGTCAGAGTTCCTGATACTATCTGTTCTATAGACAAATAAGGAGTAAGATATATATCTGTCATAATCAAAAAGTTCATTAACTCCTCAAAAGATACGTACCTGTCAATAAAGATTACATTATCGGCGATCCCTTCATCATAAGCCATTTTTTGTAAACCAATTCGATAGCTTTCGCCGTAGAGCCTTTTCACTTCAGGGTGTGTAGCCCCAAGAACGACATAGACTGCACTGGGATAGTCATTGTGAACTTTACTCAGAGCTTCTATTCCATACTCGATACCCTTGCTTGGACCTAAGAGTCCAAAGGTCAATATAACGGTTTTGCCTTCCAGGTTTAGCATATCCTTGTAGTATGATGGATCCATGAATGGAAGGTCAGGAGCTCCATGATAAATCATAGATATCTTTTCAGAGGGAATCCTATAAACTTTTTCCAATATTTCTTGGGCTTTTTGAGCGCAAACAATTATTCTCGACGAAATGTCGCAAATTTCTTCTAAAACCCTTTTCTGATCCGCAACAGGTTCTTCTAAAACAGTGTGCAGAGTCGTCACAACTGGTTTTTTTAAGTTCTTCAAAAAGTCTAAGACATAAGATCCATGTTCTCCGCCATATATACCAAATTCGTGTTGGAGGCTCACCACGTTAACGTTTGAGATATTTATAAACTCTGCAGCCTTTATGTAATCAATCTTGATCTTTTCCCTAATGTCGAAGAAAACCTCTCTTGGATAAGAGTAAACGCCATTTGACATAGCAACTACTCTGACAGACCTACTCTCGAAAGCGTCTTCTGGATACCATTTGGCTACTGACGTAGCTATATCATTCGTAAATGTAGCAATGCCACAAAGCCTTGGAACGTAAGTACCTACAAATGCAACATTAAAATCTGGAGTCATCCCTTTCACAGTACCCCTCATAATGAGTAAAAGGTCCTTCCTATTCTTTGATCCTCTTTAATAAAATCCAGTATATCGTCAATGGTAGAAAAGGCTACACAGGTTGTCGTATCAGCTCCTCCATAATAAAGCATTATCTCTCTGGTATTTTCGTTGCAAATAGCCCCGCATGGGAAACAAACGCCAGGAACATCTCCAATCAACTCGTATGGGGTCTCGGGAGCAAGCACCCACCTATTCGTCCTATAGATAAGTTTAGTAGGATCGTCAAGATCAAACAAGGCCATTCCTACCCTATAAAGAGATCCAGAGGCAGTAGTCCTGACGCCATGATATATAAGCAGCCATCCTTCAGGAGTTTCAATTGGCGGAGGCCCCATACCAACCCTTGTGCAGTCCCACCAACCCTCACGAACGGGTATTATACAGGTATGATCGCCATAGTGTTTTAAATCGGGAGTAAAAGAAAGCCATATTTCCGCCCTTCCCCTCGCATAAGGTCTATGAATTAGAGCCCATCTACCATTAAACCTTTTTGGATAAAAGGCACCGTCTTTGTTGTCCGGATAGAAAAGATTCCCATGCCTGCATACTCTTTCAAAGTCCCTTGTAGTTACAAGAGAAAGCTGAGGACCTCCCGGAGCAAAAGAAACATAAGTAAGATAGTGCTGATCAAATTCCTCCATATAAGTTATCCGTGGATCTTCTAAACCCCACAATTGTTCTCCCATCTGAGGTTCGTGAATCATAAAGGGTTTATTGTCAATTTTCCAATTGTTAATGCCGTCATCGCTAAAAGCTCTTATAAGATATGAGAAACCTCTTTGCTCTTCTACCCTAAGAACGAGGAGAACCTTGTTTTCAAATTTTGTAGCAGCAGGATTAAAAACAGTATGTGCCTCACAAGTCACGTCTTCAGCAGTGATAATAGGATTACCTTCGTATCTTTTAAAAAGAGCATGAGTACCCATAATTCACCCCATCTTTGTTTAAATATTATAAAATTAATTAATTCTATCATATATAGGGTTAAGAGTTCATATTTTCAACAAACAATTGGGGAGTATAAAAATGATAAAAATTAGAAATGTTTATGAAGGGCATTCAGAAAGTGATGGATTTAGAATACTTGTTGATAGATTTTGGCCAAGGGCTGTTTCTAAAGAGAAGGCATCAATAGATTTATGGCTAAAAGAAATTGCTCCAGCAAACGATCTTAGAAAATGGTACTCACACGATCCAAAAAAGTGGGAGGAATTCAAAAGTAAATATTTCAATGAATTAAAAGAAAAAGAAGAGATTATAGAAAAAATTAGGGAGCTTGAAAAAGAATCTAACGTAACTCTTGTATATTCCTCAAAAAGCCCCCTCAATAATGCAGCAGCTCTCTTAGAATATCTGAAAGTTAATTCTTGAAATAAACTTAAAAAATATTCATTTCAAGCTTTTATTTGCGAATTATAAAGACCGACCAGTCGGTTTACAAATAATAAATATATTGTTATCATACTTATATGAAGACAAAGAAATCTTCCAATACAAAAAATAAGATATTGAAAAGCGCCCTATCACTCTTTTCAAACAAAGGATATCACTCTACCAACGTTGACGAAATAGTCGAAAACGCAAACACGTCTAAAGGAGCCTTTTACTTTCACTTCCCTGGTAAAAGAGATCTGGTAATAAAATTGGTAGAAGAACTTAGCGATCAGCTTATTAAAAAAATAGAAAACAAATGCAAAGGAGAATCCTTCGAAGAAATATTCAAATCTTCGCTCAGAGAAGGATTTAGAATACTCGAAAAATATCGTGAACTAACAAAATTCGTTTTTATTGAAACCATTAGTCTTGGACCGCAATTTGAAGAACAAAGATTTTCCCTTAGAAAAAAATTAGAGAAACTATTTGAAAACATGCTTTCCAAAAGAGAGGTGGAGGAAAGTGAAAGATACATTGTCATAACTATTCTTGTTGGTTCAATAATAGAATTTGTCATTGATTCAATTGTAAACGACAAGCCTCTTACAGAGCTATCAGATGAGCTTATTAATAAGTTATTAAAATTGGCAAAAAATAATTAATTAAAATTATTAGGAGGATAAAAATGAAATTAACAGTTGCACACAGCCCAGACCCAGATGATGCATTTATGTTTTATGCATGGACTCATGGAAAAATTTCGTCAAATTATGAATTGGAAGAGACCCTGTCAGACATAGAAACCCTAAACAAAGAGGCAAAAAATGGCAAGTATCACATTAGTGCAATCTCATATCATGCTCTGCCATATGTTACTGATAAATATGATCTTATGAGCGTGGGTTCGAGTGTAGGAGACAAATACGGTCCAATACTCATTTCCAAAAAGCCCTTATCAACTCTTGAGAACAAGGTAATTGCTCTTCCGGGAGAGCTAACCACAGCGACCTTAGTCTTTCGCATATATTCACAAAATCACAAAGAGGTATTCGTTCCTTTTGATCAAATAATGGAAAAAGTTATGAATTCAGAAGTGGATGCAGGATTGCTAATTCACGAGGGGCAGCTCTCTTACAAAAATATGGGATTAGAAAAAGTGGTAGACCTTGGAGAATGGTGGTATGAGAAACACAGCTTGCCTCTTCCTTTAGGCGGAAACATACTTCACAAAAGTTTGAAAAAAGAGAGCCGCGAAATAAATAATCTATTAAGAGAGTCTATCAAATGGGGCAAATCAAATCTTGACGAAGCCCTTGGCCACGCTATGAAATACGGCAGAGACTTAGATCTTGAAATGGGTGAAAAATTCGTAAACATGTATGTCAATGACTTTACGATAAAATTTCAAGAGAGCTTATATAAATCTTTAAATGTACTATACAAACTTGCATTTGAAAAATCTCTAATTCCATCTATCCCAAACATACCAGAGGACATATTAAATGAATAGTACAGCAATAAAAGAGCTTCTAAACAAACCAATAGACCTTTTCAATGAAGCAAACAAAAAGAAGTCTTCCTTGTTTGGCAAAAACGTTTTCTTTGCAAAAAATATTCATTTAAACCTTACCAATATTTGCGTTGAAAAATGTGGGTTTTGTCCATTTGCAAGGAACAAAAATGACTCGGATGCTTATAAGCTTACTCCCGAAGTAGTCGCCTCAAAACTCGCGGATCTACAATGGCTAAGCGAGGTTCACATTACTTCTGGCCTAAATCACGATCTAAAATGGAGCGAAGTCCTTCAAATTTTGGATTCTATTAAAAAGACGGTGCCTCACGTTACAATAAAATCTCTAACAGCAGTTGAAATTGAATTTTATGCTAAAGAAGAAGACAAGGCGATTGAAGAAATAATTGAAGATCTACTAAAGCACGGAAGCGTATCTCTCACTGGCGGCGGAGCCGAAATATTAAAAGACGATATGAGAACAAAACTCCTTACAAAGAAGACATCTCCTGAAATGTGGCTAAAAATTCATGAAGCCGCTCACAAGCTCGGTCTAAAGTCAAACGCCACAATGTTATATGGTCACTTTGAGACATTTGATGACATACTAGATCACCTTAACTTAATAGAAGACCTACAACAGAAAACTGGTGGATTCCAGGCATTCATCCCTTTAAAATTTCAACCTTTAAATACCAAATTTCAACATCTGAGTCCAGCAACGAGCATTAAAACTCTTCAAACCATCGCAATATCTCGTTTGATTCTATCTATCCCACACATAAAGGCATATTGGCCCTCCATAGGACAAGACTGTTCGCTTATGGCCCTTTGGGCTGGAGCAGACGACCTTGAAGGGACTCTGGTAGACGAAAAGATTATGCACGAAGGCGGCTCGCCCGAGCCAGGCGGGCTTTCAGATGAAAGTCTGAAAAAAATGATCAATGATATTGGCTTAGTGCCATACGAAAGAAATTCTCTCTACGAAAAAATGCAATAAATTATCTTACGATATCAGAAAAAAATAAATGGGAGATATAATGGCAAATAATAATGAACTTTTAAGGTTTGGTTTAATTAAATTTCATAATTTTTTACCAATTAGGCTTGGTTTTGAAAAAATTGGATACAAGCTTTTCCTGTCAGATCCAGCCACATTAAACGATATGCTGGTGAACAATGAGCTTGATGTTGCAACCATTTCTTCCGCGACATGGATTAAAAATCAGGATCTGCTAAGACCAATTTTGCCCTTCGGGCTGTCATGCTATGGACCAGTATTGAGCACATTTCTCGTTTCAAATGAACCAATAGAAAAGCTTGACAAAAAAATAATTAGATTATCAAATACTTCAAACACTATTAATAATATAGTAATGTGCATCATTAGAAAATTTTATAGCATCGAGCCGATATTCTCAAAAGATGAAAACAATTTCTCTGCAGAAATAATTATAGGCGATGAAGCCTTAAGTTTTATGGAGAAAAAAAGTAACAGATTTGTTTACGACGTATCTGAGTTATGGAAAAAACACACAAATTTGCCAACTGTTTTTTCCCTGCTCTCAGCAAGAAAGGATATCAAAAACGATCTGTTATTGGATTTCATAAGAAACTATTCGCTGGCAGTAAAATATGCTGAGAGTGAAAAAAATAACTTGAGCTGGAATTATAAAAACACTTCTTCTAAAGAATATTATACAAATATGTCATATATCCTTGACACAAACGATTTAAAAGGGTTATTTGAACTTGAAAAGCTAATAAAAAACTAAATTTAAATTATTAAGACACTGCATGTCTAATAAACTCTTAACAGATTATTTGTTACAATAAAGCACTTAAATAATTTTGTATTTTCAAGAGGTGTTTATGATAAAAAAGAGAGTGAATATAAATGAAGCAAAGAAACTTTTTAACTTGCCATTATTCGAACTTGCAAAGTTGGCCGATCAAACAAGGGCAGAATTTGGACTCAAAAAGGTAACCTATATCATAGATAGAAATATAAATTACAGTAACGTTTGCACGTCCAATTGTAAATTTTGTTATTTCAGTGTGCCAGTAGAAAGCAAAAACCCCATTAGGCTATCTAAGGAAGAAATATTTAAGCGAGTAGATGAGGCAGTAGCGCTCAAAGCAACGCAAATTATGCTACAGGGCGGTCTCGATCCAGAGTTTAGACTTAAAGATATAGAAGAAATATTTAAGCATATTAAAGAAAGATATCCTAAAATAGTGCTCCATTCGTTATCTGCCGCAGAGATAGATCACTTTTCAAAAGTTGAGAGAATCTCTTATAAGGAAGTAATAGAAAGATTAAAAGAGGCAGGCTTACAAGGACTTCCTGGAGCAGGAGCAGAAATATTGGTAGATAAAATTAGAGAATCCATTAGCCCAAAAAAGATTTCATCCGCCACGTGGATACATATTCACAGAATTGCACACTATTCAGGCTTAATGAGCACGGCCACTATGGTAATAGGTTTTGGCGAAACAATTGACGATAGGTTGGAGCACTTTAAAAAAGTGAGAGACCTACAAGACGAAACAGGCGGTTTTATAGCCTTTATTCCATGGATATTCAAATCGAAAAGTAATAAAATGTGGGAAAACAAAATAGATTACTTAAAAACGGTTGCCCTGTCAAGGATATTTTTTGACAACATAACAAATATAGGCGCATCCTGGCTCACAGTAGGAAAGGATGTAGCACCAATTGCCCTTCTCTGCGGTGCAAATGATATGGGTTCTGTGATGCTTGAGGAAAACGTAGTGGCCTCAGCAATAGAGAAAATTCATAGACCTCAGAGCACAGAAGAGCTTGAGAGCCTTATAAGATCTGCTGGATTTGAAAGCTCTGAAAGGGATGCCTTTTACAATTTCATAAGCGATAAGGATCTATAAACCCTCTTCACAGTGCCTCCCTGTTATTTTTTAAACATTTTTCCACAAGGTCATCTACCCTTGTAATCCCTGTACAAACTACGCTGTCAGCGCCACCCCACCAAAGCCTAATAAATTCACCCTCTTTCAATGCAGCAGCACAAAATACCACATTGGGGACATACCCAACCCTTTCCCAATCGTCTTCTGGCTCAAGAATCCATTCGTCAGATATGCCCAGAATTTTGGAAGGGTCATTTAAATCGTGCAAGGCTACTCCCAGCCTATATACAGAGCCGCTCATGGTCATATAAACGCCATGAGTAATACTAAGCCATCCTTCTTTAGTCTTAATAGGTGGAGCGCCTGGCCCGACCTTTAGCTCATCCCAATGATAAGATTTTGGCTTTATCAATATGTCTGATCTCCCCCAGTGTACCAGGTCACTTGAATATGAAATCCAGATAGACCAGGGAATTATATCGGAGTGAGGTCTGTCAAGCCGAACATAATCAGAACCGAATTTTTCTGGAAAAATTACTATATTCCTGTGGTCTGCGCTTGTAATTAGGGCAATCCTTTCAACCTTCTTGAAATCAACCGTCTTTGCCAAACCGATTCTTACGCCATATTCGGAATATGCACTATATGTAATAAAATATTCATCACCAAGTTTAGTTATCCTTGGATCCTCTATGCCAGCACTTTCATACCTGCCAAAATATCCATCGCTTTCAGGAAGCATAAATGGCTCTTTATCAACGTCAAATTTTAGACCGTCAGTAGAAATAGCTTTGCCTAAAATAGATCTCCCATTGAGCCTTGCCGATCTAAATATCAATACATATTTATCCTGATACATAGCAATTGCAGGATTATAAACTGAGGAAACCTGATAAGGAATATCGTCTTTTGTGAGAATTGGATTATATATGTATCTTTTTACTACACCACTGCCCCTATATAGATCCAGATTCATCGCTATCCCTCCCTAATTAATTATTCAGTATCATTTTATAAACTTTTATATAATCATCTACCATCCTTTGAGATGTAAACCTTTCTGCGACATACTTTCTGCAATCAATCCTCTTAACGTTGTATATCGAAGGCAATTTTTCAACTGCTTCTTCAAAAGAGTTAACCAGTATACCAACTGATTTTGCTACTATTTCACTCATACTTCCTCTGTTGTAAGCCAAAACAGGCGTTCCGCATGCAAGAGACTCCACTACGCTTAAGCCAAATGGCTCATCAAAATATATTGGATGAAGCAAGGCAATTGCATTAGATAGCAATCCTCCTCTTTTATCTGGACCTACGCTGCCCAAATATTTTATTTCTTCACACAAGTAAGGCTCTACCATATCTTCAAAGTAAACCTTATCCTGTATAGGACCTGCTAAGTAGAGCTTCATACCAGTTGCCTTTGCTATCTTGATTGCATCGTGAGCACCCTTATCGGGGTGCATTCTGCCAAAAAAGAGAAGATAATCTTTTGGATTAGGGTTAAATGGAAATTTTTTAATATCTATTCCGTGATATACGGTAGCAATATAATCAAGATCGGGATTCCTATCAGAATCTGAAATAGATACATACCTTACGTGTTTATTATATTTTTTATATATTGGTAATATTTTGGGAGAAGAAAATCCATGTATTGTAGTTATCATTGGAGTTTTTATAAGTCTTGAAAAACAAAGAGGCATAAAGTCAAATTGATTGTGAATTATATCAAATCTATCTGCCAATTCAAAAACATTCGAGATATGTAAGTATTCCATAACCTTAGGATCAGCATTTTTATCTTCTTCGTAGCCCATTGGTGCAACAGAAATCAGCTCAGCAGATGTAACAGAGTCTGCTGTAGCAAATAGTGTTACTTCCAAACCTTCCTTTACAAGACCTTCAGTTATCAGTGAAGTGATTTGTTCCCAGGGACCATAGTGCCTGGGAGGCGTCCTCCATGCTATGGGTGAAATCATAGCAATCTTCATATTATCACCTCGTAAAAAATGAACTTATCCAACCTTCTTTGCCATTATAGACCACCTTATACCATTCTTCACTATTAACTTTGTCCAAATATGAGTTTTGGAGCCTCACCAATCCTATTGAGTCACCCTTTCTATACATCAGAGTAAGGACGTCTCCTGATGCGTCATAAAGTCTAAACAAGTCACCCTTTTGAAATTTTATGAAAGAGCCATCGGTATACAGATCAAGATCCTCATTTAAGGTGTAGAGTTTTGAGTTGTCAGTTGAAGCCTTTCCTACGATATCAACTTTTGAACCATTTTCTATTGTGCCAACAATCTTAGATTCATTGGGATCTGAATACATAGTTGTGGGATTACCAATTGCAATCTTTGTGCCACTCGCCTTGGAAGAAGATACCAGGTTTCCCTGCCTGGCACTTTCATTCGCATGAGCTTCAACATAGACTGTCAAGGTTTTGGAAATTACATCTTTTCCCTCGTTTTGAGATTTTGCTACAATCTTATATATGCCTGGATTTGGAGGAAACCACTGGTAGTAAATATCCTTTGCATTTTGCTTTTGGTATATAACGCTGCCATTTACCATAATTTCAATTTTCTTTGGCTCAAACCCAGAGGATTGCACTTCAAGGTAAAGGCCATTTTCAATATTTTGGACTTTTATTGAATCTCCCTGAGGATAAATAATGTCAATTCTGGGTTCGCCATAAAAAATTCTACCAGGACCATTGTAGAATTTATTTGCAAATACAAAAATCGCAAAAACAATCGACAAGATTAAGATTATAATGGGGATCTTAGGTGCAAATAACTTTAAATAATTTTTTATAAATATGTTTCTATCAATCTGGTTTTCTGTGTTTTCACACTTTGTATATTTTGCCAGATGGTGAATTTTTAGAAATATTTTTTCATCAGAGATAGCTCTAAACGATGTCCCATCTTTTAAGAAAACTATATATTCTATGAGATCCTCTTTAGAAAAAATGTGTTTTTTAAAGTTTCTGATACACTCAATATGATCTATGTGATCCTTTAGAAAAATTATCTTCCCAACATTTTCCTGAGGAACAAGGATAAGATCATCTCCTGATGATAGGAGATAATCGTTATAAGTTTCGCTAATAATCTTAAACATACGAATAAATTATAAACAATTTAGTTTTGCACAATAAAGAATTAATAAAGATATTTTGTTTTAAAATCATAATATCTCTTTAATTCCATAAATATTATATCTTTTGCCTATGTAATATTGCCTGCCCAATAGTAAACTCATCTGTATTATCTATGTTGTCACCCATAGAGAGACCTACTGCAAGGCGCGTTAATTGGGGCAAGTAACCTAACTGTTCTTGCCGCCTAGAGAGACTCTCCTGAATATAGAGTGCTGTAGTTTGCCCCTCAAGGCTGAAATCAAAAGCTATAATAACTTCTTTAGGTCTTTTTTCCACTATTAAGCTGAAAAGACTGGTCATACCAGCCCTCTCAGGGTCTATGCCCTCTAAAGGTATAATCAAACTGTTTAGGACAAAATATCTACCGTTATAGGACTTGGATGACTCAATCTTCCAAAGGTCTCTAACATCTGATACAATACACAAAATTTCATCGTCTCTTGAGGGATCCGAACATATATCACAAGGATCGCGCTCAGTAAGAGCATTGCACTGAGAGCACCTTTTTATATGCTTTAGATTGTGCAAAGCCTCAATAAGTGCAAGATTCTCTTTATTATCCCTTTGTGAAATAAAAAAAGACAACCTTAAAGCGAGTCTTGGCCCAATTCCGGGAAGAAGGGAAAGTTCATGAGACAAATCGCTTAAAGATTTGGGGTATTTCATTAAAACAATCCGGGAAGCCCCATTCCTTGCATCTTTTTCATTCCAAGAGTCTTCACTTCATCAAGAGCATTGTTTACTGCCACCATTACAAGATCGGCTATTGTTTCCATATCCTCTTCCTTAAGAGAAGGATCAAGGGTTATGGATTTTATCTTTTGATCGCCTGTAGCAACTACTTTAACGAGATCTCCACCGGATTTTGACTCAACTTCTAAAGCGGCAAGTTCTGTTTGAAACTTTTCTAACATCTGTTGAGCTTTTTTCATTCCTGGCATCATAATATATGCCCTCCTTAAATTATTTATTAAAAATATTCAGAAAATTCCAGTTTAGTCGATCTTTATTTCTTTTGCATTAAAATGTTGTAAAAGATCAGGAAACGTTAAACCAACCGAAGTTGCTTTCGGCTCCTTTTTCGTTTCTTTTTCTATAAATTCACTTGAAAGCTGAACCTCAAATCCCAATTCCTTAGAAAGCATGCTCCTTACCATTTCTCTATCTTTGGCATTAGAATCAAACTGTTCCTTGTGCCATTTTGACTCCTTCCTTGAAAAACCAAAAACAACTTTATTGTCCTCAAATCTGATAGGCTTAGCAGCAATATATTTTGCGTGCACCATTGTTTGGTTGTTATTTTTTAGCTCATCAAGAACTTTGGAATATGCATCATTAATTTTTTCGATAGTTAAATCAGCTTTTTTCAAGTTATTCTTATTAACCTCAGATTCTTCGATAAAGGCAGTCTTTTCAATAGTAACAGATTCTTTATTAGCTACAGATTCTTCGGTAGGAATAGGTCCTTTATTAACCGTAGGTTCAGCTTTGGTCTCTAAAGTCTTAGTAAGCTTTTTTTCATTATGTATTTTTTTCGGACTGTCTTTTATTTCAGGAGTTTTTTCAACAACAATTTCTTTACTTGTATTTAAAATGGAAAAAACAGCATAAACTTCCATTTCAAATCTCATAAACGGGTTAGGATCATATTTAAGATCGTTCTTAACCTCTATAAGTCTATCAATAAAGGCAAGGGGTCTCTGATCGAGAGCGATTCTTGATAATACAAAATATATCCATGAATCTATAATAGCAAATGGGCTTAAAGAAGATGTCCTAAGAAAATCCATGAGATTAATCAGTCTTGTAAGATCGCCTTCATAAAGAAATTTCATCATATTTGAAATAACCTCTTCATCTGGCAGCCCCAAAACAGAATATATATCTTTAGTTGATAAACTTTTCCCTTCAAATAACATAAAAATCTGCTGTAAAAAGGATAGAGAGTCTCTTACAGAGCCCTCCGCCCTCCTTGCAATAGACAAAAATAGGCCTCTTTCCAATTTATACCCTTCACGCTTGGCTATATTATCAAGATATGTTGCAAGAATCTCTGGGTTCACAGGAGAAAAATCCAACCTAAGTACCCTGGAAAGAATGGTTTTCGGAACCTTATGCGGCTCAGTTGTAGCAAATATAAATATTGAAAATGGGGGCGGTTCCTCAATTATCTTCAGAAGAGCATCAAAAGCAGAGGCACTCAAACGATGAACCTCATCTATTACAAATATTCTGTATTTTGATGCCATAGGCGAGATTAAAGCCATCTCTCTCAATGACCTTGCATCATCTACACTACTATGAGTTGCAGCGTCCATCTCAACGTAATCAAGAGACCCTTCAGCAAAGCTCTTGCACGACTCACAATTAAGACAGGGCTTTTTGCCCTCTGAAGTACAGTTAAGAGCCTTTGCAAATATTCTTGCTGCTGTGGTTTTTCCTGTCCCTCTCATACCAGCAAAAAGGTATGCATGAGGAGGATCACTTAGTTTAGAGGCATTCTCAAGGACCGTTTTTGGGACGTCCTGACCTATCATATCGTCAAAGGTAACTGGCCTGTATTTTCTATACAATACTTCCATAACTATTTTTCTACAGAGGGAAAGGTCGTATCAATAGGCGTAGGTTTATTTAAAAATCTTAAAATTCTTTCAGCATATGGCGACAGGTCCTCATTCTCTCTTCTTATAATGAAAAGTTCTCGCATAACATTAAGACCCCTGACCTTTACAATCCTTAAAAGACCCAGCGCAAGTTCTTTGCCAATAGTACACTTCGAAACAAAAGAAACTCCAAGTCCAGCAGCAACTGCATGCTTTATTGCCTCTGTGTTACCCAGTACCATATTTATATTCAGATCAGAAACCGAAAGGCTTTTTTCCATCAGTGCGCCCTCCAAGACCATCCTGGTCCCCGACCCCTCTTCTCTCAAAATAAGTGGCTCTATCATAAGATCAGATAATTCGATAATGTCAGGCCAAGGGTGATGAGCAGGAACGATTAAAACAAGTTCATCGTCTCTGAACTTTTCCCTCTTAACGTAGGAGCTTTTTACAAACCCTTCTATTAAACCAAAATCTATATCTTTTCTTAATAGAGCTTCTTCTATACCTTCGGTATTTTCAACCCTAATAGAGATTATAGTTTGAGGATATTTAGATCGGTATATTGCTATAAGAGGGGGCAAGATATATATACCTATTGTCGTACTGGCTCCTACAACTAATTTTCCAGTTTTTGCTGCACCAACTTGCTCTATAGCTTTTTTCGATTCATCCATAGCATCAATTATCTTTTTTGCATAGGGCAGAAGGGTATCTCCAGCATCAGTGAGCTCTACCTTTCTCCCTGTCCTCTTAAATAGCTTAGCTCCAAAAAAATCTTCTAGCGCTTGAATCTGAAAAGAAACCGCCGGTTGTGTCAAGTAAAGCTCTTTTGCAGCCTGAGTAAAGCTCTCTCTCTCAGCTGCCACCAAAAAGACCTTGAATTGTCTTAAATACAAGGCATCCTCCTTTTAACTATTATTATCTAAAAAAGCTTATATTCCCTAATCAAACTCGATCTGAATAACAAGTTCGCTATCTAAAAAGTTCGCTTACAGACTCCGACAAAGCTATTCTCTTAATGGATTCTGCTATTAGCCTTGCAACAGATATAACCTTGATCTTTGGACCATAGAAATCCTCAGGATGATAGATTGTGTTTGTAACTATAAAGTGGGAGAAGTCAGACTTTGTAAGTCTTTCTATGGCAGGCCCAGACAAGATGCCATGTGTCGCAACGCCTAATACTTCTTTTACGCCATTCTTTTTCAATATGTGAGCAGCCTCAACCATCGTTCCGCCAGTATCAATTATATCGTCAATTACTACGCATCTTTTTCCAACTACATCGCCAATTATGTTAACTGCCTCCGCCTGATTTGGTAAAGGTCTCCTTTTGTCCACCACTGCAAGGGGGACACCCATTCTCTCTGCCAAAAGTCTTGCCCTTGCCACACCGCCTATATCGGGTGAAACAATTACAAGATTTTCTACTCCAAGATTTGCCTTAAGATAAGCATCGAATACTGGTATGGCAGTGAGATGGTCAACTAATATATCGAAAAAACCTTGAATTTGGCCAGTATGAAAATCTATGCCTATAACTCTATCTACGCCTGCACGTTCGATAAGATTGGCCACAAGTTTCGCAGAAATTGGTTCCCTACCCCTAACCTTCCTGTCCTGTCTTGCATAGCAAAAATACGGGATAATAACATTTATAGATGATACAGAAGCCCTTTTAAACGCATCTACCATTATCAGAAGCTCCATAAGTCTTTCGTTTACGGGGCTAGATGTTGACTGGATTAAAAATATATCCTTGCCTCTAACTGACTCTTCCACCCTAACATAGACTTCACCGTCACTAAACCTAGTTATATTAACAGCTCCCAGATTCCTTCCCAAAAAACTTGAAACCTCTTTACTCAGGGCTACATTTGATGAGCCTGAAAAAATCGAATATGAAGAATTGTCCACTAAAGCTTACTCCTTCCTTTTGCCAAATCAAAAGTTTTATGTATAATTAATTTTTTCATTTTTTCAGTTTTGTGCTCTTGAAGCGCTTTACCCATCCGTCTTTATTCACCTGTGAGGATCTGCCAATGCCCAATGAATCTTCGGGAACATCCCTCGTTATAACAGAGCCAGCTGCAATCATAGAACCCTTTGAAAGTTTTACCGGCGCTACCAAAATTGAATCGCTGCCAACAAAAACGTTATCCTCAATAGTAGTTTTATATTTTTCAAAGCCATCATAGTTACAGGTTATTGTTCCAGCCCCTATATTTACATTTGAGCCTACCGAAGTATCCCCAAGATATGAAAGATGAGACGCTTTTGAATTGTTTTCTATTTCTGTATTTTTCAGCTCGACAAAATTCCCAATTCTAATATTGTCCTTTACAAGAGTTTTTTCTCTAATATGAGAAAAAGGACCAATACTTACGTTGTTTCCTATTGTAGAATTTTTTATAACGCTGTATAGCACATTAGAATTATCTCCAATATTTGAGTTTTCTACATTAGAAAATGGACCTATCGATGAAGAGCCAATTTCACTCTTCCCATATATTATTGAACCGGGCATGATTTTTGCGCCAGAGCTTATTGAAACTTCTGGTCCAATCCACGTTGAAGAAATATCGAATATTTGAACTCCATTTTCCAGGTGAAATTTAATTATAGAATTTTTTGCTTCAGCCTGAGCTGCTAATAGATCGCGTTGAGAATTTACTCCTAAGATCTCTTTTTGATCCAGGGTTTCTAATGTATCAAGCTTGTATCCTCCTTTAAGGGCAATTTCTAACAAATCTGTAAGATAATACTCGCCCTGGGCATTTGAATTTTTAATGTTGTAAAGAAGTTTAAGCAATGCTGTTCTGATAAGATATATGCCGACATTAATCTCTTTTATGCATTGCTCTTCATTCGATGCGTCTTTCTCTTCAACAATTCTTACAAACTTGCCAAAGCTATCTCTTATGATCCTGCCATATCCAGATGGATTATCAACCTTACAGGTGATAAAAACAATATCATTATCTGATTCAGACATCTTTACTAAATTATCTATGGTTTCTTGTTTTATCAATGGCATATCGCCTGGCATAACAAGGAAAAAGTCCTGATCAGAAATATTTCTTAAACTTTCATACGCACAAAGAAGCGCGTGGGCAGTGCCAAGGGGTTCATCTTGAACCACGAAATCCATATCTGTATCGTTAAAATATTTTGAAATAACATCTTTATTTTTGCCAACTATGGCTATGGGTTTATTTTTCAATATATCGCTAAAAGACCTTACGGTCCACCACAGCATAGGCTTATCCAATAGGCTATGCATAACTTTCGGGAAGCTGGACTTCATTCTCTTCCCAATTCCAGCACACATTATCACAGGATATATTTTTTTGTTATATGACAAATTTATCACCTTATATAGAAATTTTATAACTCATAAGTATATTTTATATATAGTGAATTATATCATTTTTTTAAGAGAAAAAGAGATCTACAAAGATTCGGGATTAGTAAACCTTTTAAGTACACCTTTAGAGTTAACCTGACCCACGATTGTTAGAGAAAGTTCTTTTACGAGGTCTATCTCTATTATCTGATCTAATTCAAATCTTTTAATTTCATGGTTCTCATAAATGCCATAGGTTTTTACCGTAGGTCTTAGCACAAAACTTGGGTTGACATCCTTTACCACACAAATAATGTCATTAGACAATAAAACTAATGTACCTGGTGGATAAGGCATTACTTTTTTCACAAAAATCTTAACAATATCTTGATCAAACATTATACCCGAATTACCCATAATTAATTCTAAAGCTTCACTTGGAGAGTAACCTTCACCGACAAATGGCTGAGTTAATGAGTCGAAAAAGCTTATTATGCTTATTATTTGGGCATAATCATTTATTATCTTGGTTGAGTTAGGAAAGCCAGTTCCATCAAGCCTTTCATGATGCTGCACAATAGCATTTGCAACCACAGAGGAGAAACCCAACCTTCTTACAACATCTCTTCCAATGGTAGGATGATCTTTGTATTGTGGGTGTCCCTCAAAAGAAACTATCTTGTTTTCATCTTGGTATTCCAGAAGCAAAAGGCCAATATCGTGAAGATATGAGGAAAGCATTAGTGTTTTTAATTTATAATCGTTGTAGCCAAGAGATGTGCCCAGTATTGCGCTAAATATTGCAGTTCTGGTCATATGACTCAATAAATAATCTCTATATATCCTTACATCATTTACAGCTATTGAAAGCTTTGGTTTGTTCAAAATCTCTGAAATAAGCTTATCGGCTGCATCCATAATTATTTCTGGATCTGCAATCTTGTTTTTCTTTATATCGTTACTAACATCTCTTAGGGCTTTGTTAGCCTCAATTACACTTTTCTGATCGACTAAGTCAACCTCTTCGATATCCTCATATCCCTCTTCTTCAATTGGGACTTTTCTGACTCCCAATTTTTTCAGCCTATCCAACATGCTATCAGTAATAGCAACGCCTTTGCCAATAAGCAGTCTGCCAAAGCCATCAAAAATAGGAAATTGAAGCTCGTTTCCAGAAACTATTTCATCAAGGCTTACTTTTATCAATTAATTTTACGCTCCTCTTAAACCTTACAATCTTTTTATTTGAAATTTTCTTAGTAATATCATTTTTTAATTCTTCATCGTCAATATTTTCTAAATTGCTTGAAATAGATGAGGTCTCGTAATCGATGATCTTGCCGGCGCTGTCCACCTGCCCAACAATGGTTAAATTCAAATTATTTTTAAGATCTACAGTAGATGGATTATCAATATACTTCACCTGTCCACCATCAAGATAGGCATAAGTCTTTAAAATTGGCCTTAGGGGAAGGTCGTTATTGCAATCCTTTACCACACAGATCTGGTTATCAGATAGTAGAACAAGGGTACCAGGTGGATATGGAACTACCTTTTTCAAAAAGACTTTTAGAATATCCTTATCGAAGGCGCTGTTACTCAAAGCCATAATAAACTCTAAAGCCTCATTTGGCAAGTAAGGTTTTCTTTTTGGTAAAGGCGATGTAAGCGCATCATAAACGTTCACAACAGAAATTATCTTTGCGTACAATGTTATGTCCTTTTCAAGCAAGCCTCTTGGATAACCCTTTCCATCAATTCTTTCATGATGTTGATATAGAGACCGACTTATTATAGAAGGAAATCCAGCTCTAGCGCACAGATCTCTCCCAAGCTTTGGGTGCTCTTGAATCTTATAACTTGGTTTATCGGTAACATAACTTCCGCTAAGTATATCCTCGTCGTCTATCAATGCCAAGCCCACATCGTGCAAATAGGCGGTGATCATCAGCGTTCTAAGTCTTAAATCGTTTAGCCCCAGAGCTGTGCCAAGTATGCCTGAATATATACACACCCTTGTAAGATGATCGAATATAAAGTCCTTGTTAGTTCTAAGATCGTCAACCACTATTCCCGTCTTGCCCTTTGCAAGCATATCGTTCATTACGTAATCAACAGCATTTATAATTCTTTCAGGGTTTATCATAGCAGTTTTTCTTGCAGCTTTGAATATCTCATTAGCCTCTTTTTTCATGAACATTTCAACTTTTCTTGAGATCACTTCGAGCTGATTTATATCTTCATATCCAGAAACTTCAATGGGGATAAACTGCAATCCCAACTCTTTGAGGTGCTTGACCATTTGAGAATTCAATGGTATACCTTCGCCGATAAGCAGCCTACCCCTCGAATCGAGCACAGGGGAGTTCAGTTTTTGACCATCACTAAGTCTATTGATGTCTATTCTAATCAATTGCTCCACCTAACATTACATAGTTTTAATTATTCTAACTATTTTTTGACCAAAAAAAAAGATGGCGAGAATTTCGCCATCTTTTAAAATACTAATTAAATCGTCTAATCAACAGGTTGCCATTGATCGTTTTTAACTTCGAACATAGTAAGAACTTTATTTGTTGTGTCGCCCTTACTGTCAAAAGATGTCTTTCCAAGCATGCCTTCGAAGCTAACGGTTGGCATAACTTTCAATACATCTGCCCTATCTGGCTTTGGAGCCTTTTCAAGAGCTGTAATTACCGCAAGAGCTGCATCATAGCCAAAGAGCGCATATGGACCAGGTGCCATTCCAAACTTCTTTGTGTATTCATCAATAAAGGCTTTAGCCCCAGGAATCTTTTCAATTGCAGGACCAACGTTGCTTGCATAAGTACCGTTTGCATCAGCACCAGCAATCTTTATGAATGCAGGATCTTCTACACCGTCACCGCTTAGAAAGTCAATCTTGTTCATTCCTAACGCCTTCATCTGTTTTACCATCTGTCCAGCCTCAGGATACATTCCACCAAAATATATAGCCTGTGGATTTAGAGATTTTATCTTTGTCAAGAGAGCAGTAAAGTCTTTGTCCCCCTGATTTATTCCCTCTCTCATCAGGATCTTTCCGCCATCAGCTTGAAATGCCTTCGCAAACTCATCTGCAAGGCCCTGACCATATGCAGTCTTGTCGTCAAGGACTACAACAGTTTCTTTTTTCAACTTATCCTTGAGATATTTTGCAGCAAAGGGACCCTGCATAGCGTCAGTAGTACAAACCCTAAATACGTTGTTGAAACCCTGTTCGGTAAGCTTCGGGTTTGTCGAAGATGGTGAGACCATTACAAGACCCGCTTGATGATAGATAGCAGAAGCAGGAATAGACGCACCGGAATTAAGGTGGCCTATAACTGCTACTATTGAAGGATCTGCAGCAAACTTCTGTGCAACAGAGACGGCCTCTTTGGGATCAGCCTTATCATCCATTGCGACAAGTTCAAGTTTTTTGCCATTGATTCCGCCTTTTGCGTTTATCTTATCAATGGCCATAAGAGCGCCATTTTTAAGATAGGTGCCCATCTCAGCTTGAGAGCCACTAAGAGGAGCAGCAAAACCAATTTTGATAACGTTTGACTCGCCGGCTGGCTTACTCTGACCTGAACATCCAGCAACAAAAAATGCACCAAAAGCAAACAGAACGAAAAGCAAAGCGTAAACCCCATAACGTTTCATATAATACACCCCTTCCTCAGTAAATTATTGAAATTTTATAGCTATATTCCAATTATGTCAATCATTTCAAATAAAGTGTGTTTATACATTAGAATTAGATTAAAAAAGATTTGTATAATAAATATATTTGCCAATTAGACAAGAAAGATTTGCTGCTTACTATAAAAAAAGCCATTTTTTAAATTCACGAATTTAAAAAATGGCATAAGAAAATATTTAATATTCAACTTAAAAATTTACACAAGCGTTTATTTTAATACAATAAACAAATCGATAAGTAAATTTTATATCTAAATGTAAACTCTTTTTATGCTTTCTCTTAATGAGACCAGAATCTCATGCGGCACAGTATCAGCTATTTTTGCCATATCTTCAACCTTCAAATCTTCATCTATCAAGGCAACCTCGTCTCCTACTCGCACATTATCAAATCCTGTAATGTCGATAAAAGAAAAATTCATATTAATAGTGCCTCTCAAGGGACAAATATTGCCCCTCACCTTAGCACTCCACCTATTCGAAAGAGATCTCTTCAACCCATCAGAATAGCCAATAGATATAACTGCAATTCTTGAATCCTTTTGCGCAGTATATGAATATCCATAAGACCAACTCTGCCCCGCAGAAATATGGTGTATTTTTACAATATTAGCCTTTAACTTAATAACATTTTTTAATTTAATACTTGCAACTTCAGATGGCATAGACCCATAAATTAAAAGACCACACCTAGGTATAAATCTTAATGAGTCAAAATTCTCCACAGTATTTTGGGAGTTTGGCAGATGAATCATCAGATCTTTATGCTTTGAAGACAGAGAAGCAAACGTCTTAAATTGCTCTTCGGTAATGTGAGATGCCCCAAGCGGAAAATGAGAAAACATCCCCCTTACTCTTATATTTGGCAAATATTTTATTTCATCCATAAAGCCATCTAAGTCTTCTGGCTTAACACCAAATCTGTGCATACCGATATCAACTTTGATATGGACATCAATAATTTTAGAACTTCTTTTTGCAGCATCAGATAAAATTGATGCCATATCAAAGGAATCTAAGGCTGCGCAGACGTTATAATGAACGCAAAGCTCAGCCTCTTCTCTTGAGAGAATTGGCACGATTAAGAGCAGAGCTCCATTAAATCCCGATAATCTAAGGGTCTGGGCCTCTTCAATATCTCCAATAGCGATAAGATCTGTTACATCTTTCAGAGCATTGGCAACAGGAATCAAACCCATACCATAAGCATTGCTCTTTATGACTGGTATCAAATCTTTTTTTACATGTTCTTTGATTAATTTATAATTTGATAAAATTGCATCCAGATCAACCTCTATCCAGGGTTTCATTTTATCTCTCCTAAACTCGATAAATTAATTCATTCTTGGATTTCTATTAAGAGCCTTCTTCCTTAACCTAATACTTTTTGGGGTAATTTCAACCAATTCGTCATCATTGATATACTCCAATGCCTGCTCAAGGCTAAAAATTCTCGGAGTATCGAGCCTGATGGCCTCATCGCTCGTAGCCGAACGAATATTTGTAAGGTGTTTTTTCTTACATGGGTTAACCCACAGATCCACTTCCTTAGCATTTTCACCTATGACCATGCCCTTATAAACATCTGTACCAGGGATTACAAACAATACCCCTCTGTCTTCAAGATTTGAAAGGGCATAAGAAGTGACCTGCCCTGTTTCCATTGAAACCATAACACCATTTTGTCTTTGAGGAACATCCCCCTTGTATGGAGCGTAGCCATGAAAAACATGGTGCATAATTCCAGTCCCCTTTGTGCTGGTTAGAAAGGTAGACCTAAAACCTATAAGCCCCCTTGCTGGCACAATAAATTCGAGCCTAATATAGCCCGCTAGCTCTAACATGTTTGTTAATTCTGCTTTTCTTCTACCCAATATGTCCATAACAGTGCCCATATGCTCTTTTGGTACGTCGATAGTCAAGAACTCCATCGGCTCACATTTTTCGCCGTTAATTACTTTGTTGATCACCTTTGGCCTCTCAACCTGAAACTCATAACCTTCTCTTCTCATAGTTTCAATCAAAATAGAGAGGTGAAGTTCTCCTCTTCCGCAAACATCGAATGAGTCAGTAGATCCTGTTTGATTTACTCTTAAACTGAGGTTGGTTTGAAGTTCTTTAAATAACCTTTCGTTTAAATGCCTTGATGTTACAAAGCTACCTTCTTGCCCAGCAAAAGGGCTATTGTTTACCGAAAATATCATGGAGACGGTTGGCTCATCAATATAAATGCCAGGAAGCACCTCTGGCTCATCTGGATCCGCTATAGTTTCACCTATCTTTATATCTTCAATTCCACAAATCGCTATTATATCTCCACAGGTCACCTCTTGAATCTCTATTCTCTTTAGACCCTCATAAGTAAAGAGCTTGCTAATCTTAGCCTTTCTTTCTTCATAGCCATTTAATACCAAAACGTTTTGCTTATTTAGAATCTTACCTCTCATTACCCTACCAATGGCAATTCTGCCAATATATTCATCGTGATCAAGTGTGGTAACCAAAATTTGAAAGGGTGCGTCCAGATCGCCTTTTGGCATTGGTATTTGCTCAATTAACGCATCAAATAGGGGGATAAGGTTTGAACTCTCTTCCTCCATTGATGACTTTGCAATGCCTTGTTTTGCAGAGGTATAAATAACAGGAAAATCCAGCAAGGCATCAGGAGCATCCAACTCGATAAATAGCTCTAAAACCTCGTCTAAGACCTCGGCAACTCTTTGATCGGGTCTATCAATCTTGTTTATAACGACTATAGGTTTAAGATTTTGTTCAAGGGCTTTTCTCAGAACGTATTTTGTTTGCGGCATGGGTCCTTCAAACGCGTCAACAAGCAGCAAAACCCCGTCAACCATGTTTAAAATTCTCTCAACTTCTGCGCCAAAATCAGCATGTCCTGGAGTATCTACAATATTTATCTTCACATCTTTATAAAAGATAGAAGTATTTTTGGACAATATTGTTATGCCTCTTTCCCTTTCCAGATCGTTTGAGTCCATAATCCTCTCGCCAACAACTTCATTGACTCTGAAAACTCCGCTTTGCTTTAACATTGCATCGACCAAGGTAGTTTTACCGTGATCAACGTGTGCAATTATTGCAACATTTCTTACATCGCTTCTTAACAAATTTACCTCCAAAATTATTTATAAAAGTACCAAACTAACATTGTAATTCACTTAAGCAATTATTTCTACAAAAAGATAAAATACAAAACATCTTAAAGATAGTTTTTTTTCTACATACCTCCTCAGAATAGTTCCTCAATTAAATGTGAAGATAAAAAAACTCTCAAGGAAGAAGATAAATTATATTCTATGTTAATATTATTTAAAGATGTAAAATATATAAATTAAACTTTTATTCCGAGGTGGAAATTGATATCAAATCTCTTTGAAAAAGTATTTCATCTGAGCTCAAGAAAAACAAACGTTAGAACTGAGATTATTGCTGGCTTTACTACTTTTGTTACCCTTTCGTACATTATCTTTGTCAACCCGTCTATTCTTTCACAGGCAGGAATACCAAAAGAAGCTGCGATAGGTGCTACCATCTATTCTACAATAATTGCAACTATATTGATGGGGCTATGGGCAAACCTACCAATTGCGGTAGCGCCAGGAATGGGATTGAACGCCTTTTTCACTTATACGGTAGTTATTGGAATGGGGCTTTCCTGGGAGACCGCACTGGGAGCTGTCTTTATATCTGGAATATTTTTCTTCATATTAAGCGTTACAAACATCAGAAAAGCAATATTTATGGGCATTCCAGCAGTGCTTAGAACCTCTATAGCAGTAGGTATAGGACTCTTTATCGCGCTCATAGGCTTTAAAAATGCAGGCATAATAGTAGAAAACAAAGACACTTTGGTATCATTTGGGCATCTCGTGTCTCCTGGAGTTCTCATAGCTTCATTCGGACTCATAGTTACTGCAGCGCTTATGAGCAGGGGGACAAAGGGTGCAATTTTAATTGGCATTCTTCTGACGACTATTCTTTCAATGATATTTGGTATCACAAAAGCGCCAACTTCTATGAACGACCTGATTTCTTTTTCAATCCCGAACATATCAGATACTTTCCTAAAAATGGACTTACTTGGGGCAATTCACTACGGAATAATAGGAATTATATTCACATTTTCAATAGTAGAGCTCTTTGACAACATGGGCACACTAATAGGACTTACCACAAAGGGCAAAATAATTGATAAAGATGGAAACATACCAAATCTAAATAAGGCCCTTGTCTCAGACTCTGCAGGGACGATGATAAGCGCTCTGCTTGGCACGTCTACTGTTACTTCTTACATAGAGAGCGCGGCTGGCATAGCAGAGGGCGGCAGAACCGGCCTAACTGCATTAGTAGTTGCATTGTGTTTTGGACTCGCTACCATCTTCACTCCGCTTATAGGAATAGTGCCCGCACTTGCCACATCTCCAGCGCTAATAATGGTGGGCACGCTAATGTTTTCAGAAATTCACCGAATAGACTTTTCCGATTTAACCGAAAGCTTCCCAGCCTTTATGACCATCATACTTATGCCACTTTCCTTCTCAATCGCAAACGGCATCGCAGCAGGATTTATATCCTATGTATCTATAAAAGCCTTAACGGGAAAAGTCAAAGATATAAATTTGATATCACTGATAATTGCTATAGCCTTTATAATCAACTTTATCTTAAGGCTGCACTAAAAGCTATCTATTTCTTTTCGGTATCCTCAGTCTTTGCACTAATTTCTGTTGCTTCCTTCTTTTCTTCCTTTTTTGGTTCCTCTACAACCTCATCCATGCCCTGCTTAAAAGACTTTATTGCCTTGCCTACAGAATTTCCCAATTCTGGCAACCTACTTGGTCCAAACAAGATTAACGCTATGACCAAAACAATAACTAGCTCCTGGGTACCAATCATTTAAAACACCTCCATAATTCTTTCTTGACTCGAATATATCTTGCAACTATTCATTTTAGCATAACCAATTAGAGTAACATTAGAAAATTCACAAAAATCTACTGCTACATTCGATGCAGCAGTCATAGAAACAATAACGGGAACACCAAAATATATAGCCTTCATAGCCATTTCAGAAGAAACCCTACCTGTTACAAATAGAAATATATCACAAATATCTTTTTCCAAGGCCCAACCAATCGCCTTATCAACGGCGTTATGTCTTCCAATATCTTCACAGAGAAATAGTAAAGAGTCCTTTGTAGAAAGTGCAGCAGCGTGTATGCCTCCACTTATTCTATAAAGGTTGTTTGTGTGTAAAAAATCTCTCAACCTTTTAAATATAACGTCCAAACTAACCTTAAATTCACTTTTTACAACAGGTAAATTCTGCTTCTTCATTTTTCTGAAAGATTTTCCACCAAAACAACCCGATGTAAGAACCATATCTTGTTCTTTGAAAGGGTAGGCAAGTTCAACAAATATATCTTTGTTTACTATTTTTATAGCTTTTATGTCATTTTTAGACGCAACTAATCCCTCACTGAACAAAAAACCCTTAATGTATTCATTTAAGTGAGTAGGAGACAGCCTTGACGATACAAAAAAGCTATTGTTGACATATATGTTTACCTCTTCTTCGCGCGGAACAAATATCCTTGACTTTTCTACCAACCCTTCTTTGTAGTTAATCACGCTAACTCTTTCCAATGGAGATATATTCAAGCGCAAATTAAGTATCTGTTTTGCATATTCAAGATCAGAAGGTGTATTTACGTTGAAAAACAAAAGTGCAGTATCAAAAAAATCTGATATCTCATCTTCTTCTATTTTTTTCACCTTTACGTCAGGATAAAAAGATATTATTTTTCTTTCATTTTCTCTTAAATACCTGTCTATAACATCAACAATTTTTTTATCATAGATAGCAAACAATGGCTCGTAAGATTCCCTATAAATGGGCACTGTAACGTCATATCCATCTGACTTACTAAGTAAATATAAAGCAAATTCTTTGCTTACAAATGGCATATCACAGCTTAAAACAAGAACTTTTTGATTTTTTGCATGTTTGAGAGCACTGTGAATTCCTGCTAGTGGACCAAAATCTTTATATGTATCAGGAAACTTATGAAAATCCAAAAAAGAGTATATTTCTTCTGTATTGGTGATAAGAAAGATGTCATTAGAGACATCTTTAAATTCCTCAAGTATTCTTTCAATCATTGTTTTCCCATTTAGCTCTATAAGCGACTTATCCTGCCCCATTCTAGAACTTTTGCCACCAGATAAAATAGCTACAGAAAAGTCTATCTTTTCCAAAATCTTGCTATCCATATACTTATTTCATAAAGTACTACCAAAGGAAGCGCCATAGTGCACTGAGTAAAGACATCTGTGCTCGGGCTCACAAGCATTGCGAGCACGAAAAACCCAAGTATTGCTTTCTTTCTTTGTGAAGCGAGTTGTTTGGAATTTATTATGCCCAGCCTAACAAGAACCAAGAGCACGACTGGCATTTCAAAAAGCAGCCCAAAAGAAAATACAAACATAGATACAAATGAAACATATTTCCCGATAGAAAATAGAGGTTCAATCTCAGGAGATCCAAAACTAAGCAAAAACCTAATTCCGATCGGAAAGATTACCAAAAAAGCAAACATAGAACCTGAATAGAAAAGCAAAACCGCAGATAATATGCCAATCCACATCGTTTTTTTTGAAATAACCTTTGTGGGCAATATAAAATTCTTTGCAAAGTAAAAGATAATATATGGCCATGCCAGATATATCCCGCCTATCATGCAAATTTTCATTTGAGTCATAAACGCCTCTACAGGCGTAAGAAATATAAGTTTTCCAACTGGCTTTGAAATATACTCCATTAAATCAGGTATAAAGAAATATGTTGCTATAGCACCAACAGAGACAAGAAATACTGATATAAAAATCAAATTTCTAAAGCGCTTTAAGATAATCCATAAAGATTTGTGAAGCCTTTCAAAATCTAAATCTAAGCCATTTAACACTTATAATTTTTTCCCCTTCTGTCTAATATTTCCCACTCTTTTTGTAAAAAATTGTTTGTCACAAAATTCCAAAAGGGGAATAGAAAATTTTCTTGTGGTTTGTGTGAGATCCTTAAATTCCAAAACACTAAGATCGCTCTTATTTTTAAAAAAGTCTCTTAATAAGTTAATTAGAGCTTCCAAACTTGAGGAGTGTATATATATCTCTGGGGAGATAGACACCTGTATGACTTTCTGGGCTCTTTTTAAAGATGCCATAGCATTGTTAAAAGCTTTTATATCTTTGTATTTTAGACTTATCTCGTCAATTGGAAGAACAGAAAAACCCAAATTTTTAATTTCTTCCTCAACTTTGTCAACCAAAGACAGAACTTTGTCAGATATTCTTTCTTTCAGCAAAAACGTCTTATCGTCTAAGTATCCTTTTTGCCTGGCAAATGTATCTATAATGTTCTGAGAAATCGGGGAATCTAATTTTTTCAATATCTCTTCCTTCGGAATCTGAGTTTGATATGGGTTTTTGGATTCTATATCTAAAATAATGTTTTCCAATTTCCCAAATAAGTCTTTCTGATAATCAGAGCTAAAAAAATACGTTTTCCCTTCATTTTCGAATATATTAAAATTTCCATCAGTAATACAGTCTTTAATATATTCAGCGTTATAGTTTGTCTTTTTAGATATATCAGAGAGCTCTATGATACCCCTTCTTCCTACAATCTGGGCAATATTAGACTTCAGATCTTTATTATCAATAGCCGATTTGTCTATTAGATAGGTTGGCAGATCTCTTAATTTAGAAGGCTCGGTATCCAATATCATTCCTCCACCAAGCGTCTTTTTTACCGAAGGATCTCTTAAGATAAACTTATCGCCTCTGACAGCACAGATTGGAGTCTGACAAGCAATCTTTATAATGTATGAATTTTTATCATCAGAAACATCTTCATTAAAAGATATTCTGCACACGCTTGATGACGATCCTATATACAGGTGTGCTCTCTTGTTGTTCTTTAAAGATCCATAAGAGTCTAAAACGTTTAAAGAGCCCACAAGTTTTGTGGATTCTGAATAATAGTTTTTTTCAACAAGCACTCTGCCTCTCATTATAAAATTTTCATCCAGGGCAGTATTAACATTTACAGCCAACCTCATGCCTGCATGTCCTTCTTGAACTTTGGAAAAGTGGCTCTCAAGGTTTTTAACCCTAACAGCATCCTTAAATGGCAGTATTTCAAGAGTATCGCCAACTCTAACCTTTCCAGAATACACAGTACCCGTAAGCACAAGGCCAAAGCCCTTTATCTTGAACTTTCTATCGATAAAGAGTCTGAAAGGTTTCTTGTCATCGTCATAGCGCTTTGAATAAAGCTTCTCTACTTCATCGTTTAAAACGTCTATTATTTCATTGAACCCCTCGCCAGTTATTGAAGAAACACAAATTATAGGCTTGTTTTCTAGAAAGCTTCCCTTGACAAAGTCCTTTATCTCTTCTTTCAAATATTCCAACAAATCGTCTTCAACTAAGTCTTTCTTTGTAATAACAACCAGACCATCTTTAATTTCTAAAAGTCTAAGTATCTCAAAATGCTCTCTTGTCTGCTCTTTTATCCCCTCATCTGCTGATACTACCAGAAGAGCAAGGTCGACACCTGCAGAACCAACAAGCATGTTTTCAACAAATCGTTCATGTCCGGGAACGTCTACAATGCCCAATATCTTTCCTGAGGGCAGCTTTAAGCTGGAAAAGCCGATATCAATAGTCATACCTCGACTTTTCTCTTCAGGAAAGCGCTCTGTCCTTCTGCCAGTCAGCCTGGCAATCAATTCAGTTTTACCGTGGTCTATATGTCCAGCAGTTCCTAATATAAAATCTCGCATTCACCACTCGCAGTAAATTTTTGGCGGGAGAGTGAGGGAATTGGACCCACCAGGGGTTTTTAGACCCCACAATGGCTTTGAAGGCCACGGCATCCACCAGGACACATACTCTCCCAAAAGATATTTTAACACAACAAAATTGATAAAAAATTATTTATAAATAGTTACACAATATCCTTAAATACTACCTTTGGGAAAATGCTCTCCACATCTTCTGGCAAACAAACAGCAGTGCCTGGTCTCGTAGTAGTGGCGGTCCCAGCTGCGACGGCAAAAGCAAGAGCATCTTTCAGGCTCCTACCTTCCTTCAATGCCAGAACAAAACCCGCAACAGAAGAGTCTCCGGCACCAATGGTGTTTTTCACATCAATGGGAGGAGGAGAGGCCCAATATTCTTCTTTTGAGCTCACACAGAGCATTCCCTTTGCGCCCATTGAAACCAAAACTGTATTAATACCCTTTTTACAAATTGTCCTTGCTTCTTCAGCAATATCCTTTATGTCCTTAAGCTTTTTATCTACCAATCTATCTAGTTCATGAATATTTGGCTTTATTATATGCGGCTTACTTGAGAGACCTACTCTCATAGCCTTGCCATCGGTGTCAAAAACAACCGTAGCGCCAATTTCTTTAGATATATCAATAAGTTTATTATAGAAGGCAGGCTGAACTCCTATGGGCAGACTCCCACTGATAATAACGTATTCAGGACTTGACAATGACTGGATTTGTTTTATGAGCCTCATCAGATCGTGTGGTTGAATTTCAGGTCCCATTGCAGTAAAAAGAGTCTGAGATTGCGTTTTTTCGTCATTTAAAATTATATTTGTTCTTGTGTTTGTAGAAATATAAGTAAAATTGCACCTTACACCATCGTTTAATAATCTACCCTCAAGCTCTTCTCCTGGAAATCCTCCTACAAATCCAAGCGCAACGTTGTCTGCTCCAAAGTTAGCAAGGACTCTCGAAACGTCTATTCCTTTTCCGCCTGCATAAGTAGCTTCTCGGGTAATCCTGTTTGATTCGTCATATTTAATGTCTTCTATCCACATCTGCCTATCTAGAGCTGGATTTAGGGTTATCGTGTAAATCATTTTTCCCCCTTTAGATAAATTATCTAATTTTACAATCTTTCTAAACGCTAAATTGGCTGGGGAGGGTGGATTCGAACCACCGGATGCTGGCTCCAAAGGCCAGTGCCTTACCGCTTGGCTACTCCCCAATTTTCAAGTACTAAATTATAACAAAAATTATCAAATTTTACAAAGAAGCAAGTGAATTTCAAAAAAGATTATAATTCTATCTCAAATGCCCTCCTTGGGCAAACCTTAACACATATCCCGCACATTACGCAATTTTCTTTTATAAATTTTAGCTCATCATTCTCATCAAGAACTAATGCCCTGCTGGCACAAACGCCTACGCACAGACCGCAATTAACACAGAGATCCTTATCGTGGAACAGTTCCTTCTCAAGAGAGTCAACCCTAATCTTATTGTTTTGCAGGTAACTAATGCCTCTTTCAAGTCTGCCCTTTTCACCTTCGAGCTCTATCATAAGTCTGCCTTCTTTTTCTGGAGATATCTGGGCTCTAATAATATTGACAATCAGATCGAAATCCTTTACAAGGTGGTATGTAATTGGAAGTTCAGCCAGTTCAGGAGAAAAACTTAAAATTAATTTTTTCTTAATTATTTGTGTACTCATCTTCTCCTTACCTCCAATGGCTTGACAATTTTATCTTTCGGAAGAAGCTCTACTGGTTCGCTTAACAAAAACTTTTTCTCTACTATCATTTCTTTCAGATTAGTAGCAATCTCCTTAGCTAATGCCCATGAAGAGGTGGAACCTGTGGGAACTTTTTTGCC
>JAJXTU010000137.1 GCA_021783475.1 bacterium | reverse complement strand
CCTTAGATTTGCCCGGTAAAATCGCATTTAAAAAATAAAACATATAATATGAATTTACAACAACAATAAATGCTAATGTCACAAAAAATCCCCACTGAAATTGAACAGAAACCCCAGCAGACTTTGCTACAATACCAATGGTAAAAGAAAAAACAAAAAAAGATGCAAGAAGAACAACGCTCAAGATTCCACACACCAATCTAGTTTGTTTTGCGACTGGTTTTATTAAGCAAAAAAGAGTTCCAAAAGCAGTGGAGAAATATATAACCTCTGATATAAGACCAAGATTGGTCTTTTGTGCATTTATCAGGGAAGATATCGTTTGATTGCTTGTTATAGCGTTAAAAGTCAGATTCTGTGTCAAAACGTTTTGCGAAGTTAACAATTTACAAAATGGGAGAGAACCTAATAGAATGCCAATAAAGGAAAATAGGATAGCTGGTAGATATAAGACAAGTGCGTCTTTAAATTTCATTTTACCTCCTGATATATTTATTTCAACTAATAAATATATCAGATTCTATTAAAAATGAATAGCAAAAAAACAACTTTTCCCGGCAAAAACAGTCCAGAAGTAAAATTTATAGTAGAACTTGGCAGATCATTTCACAAATGCGGCTTCTCATCTTATGCGCTCGAAGAAAGGCTTATGGAAGTCGCCTCTAATTTCGACATTTCATTGCAAGTTTACTCCTCTCCAACAGGTATATTTTTATCTTTTGAAGACCAGGATGCTTTTACCACTACCATCTTAAGGGTTGAGCCAGGGATTCTTGATCTCGAAAAAATCGCATTAACAAATGAAATATCAAATAGAGTTCTCGATAAAAAAACGACAGCTAAAGAGGGCTTAGATCTCTTAAAAAGAGTGATGTCCAAAGGAAATAGGTTTCCTTTTTGGATAGTCATTCTGTCATATGCTGCAATTTCTGTTATGGTTTCTACTATTATTGGCGGGGGTTTGAAAGAACTTTTTGTTTCTTGTTTTTTGGGTTTAATAGTTGGAATAATATTTATAATATCAAATAAGTTCAATCTCACGAGGTTGTTAGAATTCATTTGTGCTGCATCAGTTGGAGCCCTATCAAATATCTTATATACATTAATCGGCCCATACGATCAGTCTATAGCAATCATATCTGGCTTGATAGTACTCTTTCCAGGGCTTACACTGATATCAGGAATCGACGAAATTGCTAACAGAAACCCTTTATCTGGAACCACGAGGCTAAGCTCTGCACTTTTCATTCTTATGTTTATAGTGTTTGGGGTAGCACTAGGTAGCAATTTCTTTTTTCCACAAGCTAATTCATACATTTTTAACATAAAAAATTTATCACTCCCGATATATCTTCAATACATTGCTACATTTTTAGCCCCTTTAACTTTTATAGCCATACTAAATGCAAGATTCAAAGATGCTCCTGTAATGCTTCTTTCTTCCTTGCTTGCACAAATTGGGCTTTATTTTGGCAATAGAATTGTAAGCGATCAGATTGGAATTTTTTTTGCGGCACTAATCCTTGGGCTATTTTCAAATTCCTGGGCAAGACTCAGCAAGGGATCTCAGTACATCCCACTAATCTCAGGCTTAATACTACTCGTACCTGGCGTTGTAGGCTATCAGAGTCTTTCATCCTTTTTATCAAAAGATATCAGCGAAGGGATTATGATTGCATTCAATATGAGCTTGAGAGCAATAGCACTTGTTACAGGACTGCTATGTTCAAATTTTATGGTTTCAGCTTATAAAAATAGAGAGCAGAAATAGTACTTATCAATAAAACTACTTCTTTTTTATAAATTTAATTCCCAAGAAATTGAAGCTACTATCTTGGTCTTCTGACCGAAAGGTTACTATCTGATCGTCAAAATCTAAAATCTTTGCGCTGTCATCAGAGACCGGCACCAATACCAAATTCGTCTCTCTCCCTGCTGATTCATCGTATGTCAAAATGTAAAATCCCCTAAACTTTTCAATATCCATTTCATTAATAGCGCTGTTATTGTCAGAGCTAATCCATTTACCGAGTCTGTCTTCCCAGGCATCATCGTATTTTGGCTGTTTAATTTCTCTTGCAAAAGTTAAACTTTGTCCAAAATCTAATAAACTAAGATATCTAGTTCCATTAATATAAGTAAATCTAAACCTAAATTCTTTAATATAATCATTAGAACTATCTACAGGATATAGACTAAAGCTACCATCATCATAAAATTTTACATTGTAAAAATTTTTATCCATATTGCACATCAAATTGTTATCAACGACATGAAATTCTATTATTCCGTTCTTGTTTTCAAAAAATCCCGTATAAGAACTTAGATAATCATCTTTTTCGTCAACTTTTTTCAATGATAAGGTAGACCTATAGTCGAAAATGTCCATTTTAAGAAAGTCTTTTACTGTAGCCTTTAGCAATTGTTTTGAAATATATTTCTCCCTAGCAATGCTAACAGGGAAATTTGAAAGGAAGATAACAGCAAATTTTTTTTCTGGAATTGCAAATATAAAAGAATTTGTTTCCCTATCATATTGATAAAAGAGACTGTATTTATCATAACTATTATTTTGATCTATTAAAGTAATATTTTGAGACTCAAAACATGGAGTAAAGTGCAAATCTTGATCATAAGGAGTGTTCTCAAACCTTTCGAATACTGATTTTGAAAGATTTTTGTCGAACATGAGACTGCTTATAAACTGGCCAATATTTTCAGGCGAGCTATAAAGCCTATCAGAAATTGCAAGTCTATTACTTTTTTGACTATCAATAAAACCAGTATTACTAAGATTAAATTTTTTAAATAGACTATCCATAGAATTGGTAAAATTGCTCTTCTCAACCCTTTCAATTATTAAAAGCAAAATATCGCTATCGATTTGAGATCTG
>JAJXTU010000136.1 GCA_021783475.1 bacterium | reverse complement strand
TAGAAAAATCTATTTCCCTATGCCAGGTTGATCCCCTAAAGGTTTATTGCTGCTGATTTTACAAGTCCACCATGTTGATCTGATATTACAAAATCTACACCATTTAATCCCCTTATAAGCATCTCCATCAGTACTAATATTAAGGCTTTTTCGCTTCTTTTATAACGATTAAATAATTCTAAGGTAGTACAAAATTTCTTTATCTAAGGCAATATTATATTTGTTCATCGTCCGCCTTAGATAGTTTTTTATTGATAATCATTTCCCTTTTAGAGAAGGTTCTGCACGTTACTGAATTTTGTAGGTTTCTTGAGAAAAATCTAAACTTAAATTATTTGTATATGTAATCGAATGTCAAAGGCATATCGTTATTTAAACCCTTTGAAAAGAGCAGCTGGTGAACATCAAGGCCAGATGTCCTAAAAGCCACCGCGCACCCCTTCAGATAAAACCCCCAACGGCGCTCGAATTGCCTTCCAAATCTTTCCTCTACCTCTTTAGAGTGAAGAGAATAATTTTCATACCATCTATCGAGGGTCACAGCATAATTCATCCTCAAACTTTCCAGATGCATAAGGTGAAAATCATATTTCGGCAATATCCAGATTAGCTCTCTCAATGCAGGAAGATATCCCCCTGGAAAGATATATTTTTTCAACCACACGCCAAAAGAGTCGCCCTCTGAATTTTCAGGAACATTTATGGTGTGCACAAGGCAAAGCCCAGCGCTAACAAGAAGCTTGCTAACTTTTTCAAAAAATTTCTCCAGATTTTCTTTGCCCACATGCTCCAGCATCCCCACACTGACTATCTTATCGAATTGCAATTCATTTTCATCAAGATCGAGATAGTTCATCAGCCTCACTTCCACCCTATCTTCAAGTCCTAATCTTTTTATAAGCTCTTTAGTCCCCCTAAATTGCTCCTCGCTCAAGGTTATCCCCATAGATTTTACGCCGTATTCCTGAGCAGCCTTTACTATGAGCTGGCCCCAGCCACTTCCAATGTCAAGGAGCCTTTCGTCTTTTTTCAGATTTAGCTTTCTGAGAGTGTGATTTATCTTTTCTATCTGGGCGTCATGAAGAGTCATATTTGGATCCTTGAAGTATGCGCAAGAATAAGTCATAGTGTCATCAAGCCATAGAGAGAAAAAGTCGTTACCAAGGTCATAGTGCGATTGGACTTCTTTTTTTTGCCTTTCTTTTCTAATCTTTATAGATAGTTGAGCTAAAGATACTAGGATCTGTCTTTTTATGGATTTTAGATTTGACTCTTCACAATTCAGACCAAATGCGCTGCATATATCGTCAAGGTTTCCTTCTATGTCCAGAACTTCTTCAGAATAATCGTCTGTTAATTTAGCGGCGTCTTCCTCTTTAGCAAAAAAAATTGAAGGCTCTTTTTTAAAAGTTATGGAAAATTTGCTCTCGCCTGTACCGTAATCTTCAATCTCGTCATCCCAAAATATTACCCTGAAGCTTGATGTGCCTATTTTTTTAAAGTAAGACCCAAAATCAGCTTTATTCATCCCAAAAAACCTCCCATTTTATTGCTGCACTTGCTATTCGTCTTATTATAAACCTCAGAATTAATTACGACATTATATTTACCCAATAATTTATGATTGATATTTATTGTTATACAACACATCTTTAAAAATCTTTTTTTATAAAATCGCAATTACACAAAAAAAAATATAAACAATGAACTTTCAAATAATTTATGAGAGCAATAACGCTAGGAATTAGAGTTATAAATATGTAAAAAATTTAAACTAAAAAACAATTTCTACTAATTACAAAAAAATATTATTGCAAGCAAATGTCATTTATGATTTAATATAATTTTAATCTATAATTATTTGTAAAAATTAAACGTAATTACTTTTTTTTCAAAAACTAATGGGATGTTACAATGTTGAAAAAGGGTGGAATGTGAGCATAGATTTTAAAATTAAAATTAGTAAAATTTCTAATGCAATATAGGGGATATTATGAAAAATTCAAATAATATGTTAATAAATTGACAGCAATAAATAGCTTATGGTTAAAATTTTCCAATTTAGTGACCCCAACAAATGACAAATAGAGAAGGCATTAGCAATAAAAATATACACAGCGAACAAGACGCTTTATTAAAAACCATTTCATTGAAAGATAATTTCATTTCTTGGCTCTCGACATTACATCGCAAAACTTACTCAAATAAAATATTGATAGATTGTCTTGAAACTATTTCAGAATATGCAATTAAGCAAAAATTTTGCGATGTGAATATATGGAATATTTCAAAAAAATCTATTTTTAGAATGGTGTACGACAAAATCCTAAATGATAAGTTACTTAGAATAACTGATAGAAATACATATAAGATTTTTCTTGTAGCTGGACAAATGTATTTAAAATTTTTAAAAGATAAGGATTTTATAAAAACAAGAGCTCCATCTAATGAAGTATTTAACATTAATATTAAACCTACACAGTCAATTTCACATAATACAGAATCAATTGGTAATAATAGAACTGTTTCAATCGTAGACTTTGAGCATCCAGAGCTCTGTATAAACACAATCCCTATTAGCTGCATCATAAACGGTCAAGCTCTCTTGCTTAATAGACAAAGCTGGTCAAACTTACTGGTTGAGGTTACTGAGTGGCTGATAGAAGAGAAAAATCCTAATATATATATTCTTGACAGAATAAAAATAAAAGGCAAAAGAGTTTTTTTTATGCAGCAAAGAGCTAATTTAGGTAATAGTGCCAAGCTATCAAATGGTAAGTGGATTTTTACCAACTACAGCTCGGTAGTTTGACAGTTGAGCAGGTCCAAAATCTCAAAAGAGCTTAATATATAGTCATTTTTTTGTCAAATTTATTGTTTTAATATATCGCATTTTATCGTATTTTATGTTATAATATATTGTA
>JAJXTU010000135.1 GCA_021783475.1 bacterium | reverse complement strand
GTATGGAGAAAGGCATGGAGAAAGGTATGGAGAAAGGCATGGAGAAAGGCATGGAGAAAGGCATGGAGAAAGGTAAGATAGAGGGTATGATATTTGAAGCCCAGGATTTACTTTTAGATGCCATTGAAGCCAAATTCGATAAAGTCCCAAGAGATATAAAAATATTGGTGAAAAAAACAAAGGATAGAGAGAAGTTAAGAGAATATCACAGAGCTGTTATAAAGTCTAAAAGCTTAGATGAAATAAGGGATATCTTTTAAATTAATATCTGACCTAAAAAATAACCCTTCTATTCTACACATTAGAAATCATTCTTTCTATACCTTTTCAATATTGTAAGTATTATGTTATTTTGACTGGATTTTTATTCTCATGATCAGCGAAGTTTATATTTATATGTTTTTATTTTCTTAGCTATAACAAAAAATATTACAAAAAATTTATAAAAAGATTCAAAAAGGAGGTGCCAATATGGATTTAAGAATTACTATTTTAGCCGAAAACAGCGTAGTGCTTCCATTTGACATTATTGGGGAACATGGTTTTAGCGCTTTTATAGAAACCCCCAACTTCAACTTTTTATTTGATACTGGACAAGGCAAGACTTTGTTAAATAACTCGATTGCTTTAAAAAAAGATTTAAGCAGCATAAAGTTTTTGTATATATCTCATGGGCATTACGATCATGTAGGAGGTATTGTAGACCTCTTAAAATTTAAAGCTCCACTTGAAACATATTCACATCCAGATATATTTTCTAATAGGTATTGGTCAATTAGAAATAAAAGAAGGTATATAGGTATTCCGTTTAGTCAATTTTATCTTGAAAGTTTGGGCGTTAAATTTAATTTTCATAAAGAATTTACAGAGATAGAAAAAGGTATTTTTTCATCTGGAGAAGTTGAACGTAAAACAAAATTTGAGAAAATTGATAAAGAAATGAAAGTTTTAAATAATAATGGTGAATTGATCCAAGATGAGATATGGGATGATTTTTCTTTAGCTATAGAAACGCCAAAAGGTCTTGTGGTTCTATTGGGTTGTGCTCACGCTGGCATAATAAACATTTTAAATCACTTTATAAATAAAACAGGTAAAAAAGAAATATATGCTGTAATAGGCGGAACTCATTTAGGCTTTGCTTCACAAGAGCAGATTGACAGTGTCCTTGAAGTAATAGAAAAATACAATATACAGAAATTGGGTGCTTCTCACTGCACTGGTATGGAAGTTGGAGCAAAATTATACAACAAGCTCAAAGATAGATTTTTCTTTGCAAGCGCTGGCAGCGTATTTGAAATATAAAAACTTTTGAATAATTAACTAAAATGAAATTGCTCATATAATTTTATAGGTTAATGTTGTGCTTTGCGCCTTTCTATATCGTATAGAAATTTCTGCAAAAGAGAAATGTTTAGCATGACCTATTCTTAAGGTTGCAAAAAAACTCTAAGTCCTTTATAATAATCCCAGTGGGCCTGTGGCGCAGTTGGGAGCGCGCCTCAATGGCATTGAGGAGGTCAGGGGTTCGAATCCCCTCAGGTCCACCATAAAATTACTTTTCTCTATTTATAAGTCGCTATCTGGTCTGACACTAAATATGGGTATATCTTTACCAGTGTATTCTGAGTCGAGGATGCCGATTTGATATTTTATTGTATCTCTCATTTTTCTTGCTCTGTCAAGGCAGTAGCGCTTAAAATCACGAGCAGTAATGTCGTCAGGTTCACGCACATTTGGAAATAGCAGTTTTAGGTATGCAGTTGCTATACGTTTTACTGCCTCTGTATCTCGAGTATCTGCTGCCTCTGGGACTTCGATGAGTTCATCCACAATGGCACGATAACTCATATCATTGCGCATTTCGTGCAATATTGAACAGAAATATTCTGAATTAAGCGCCCACCCGGAAATCTTAAGATCATCATTCATTCGCGGAATATTCCATCCTTTTATGAAGCCATGAAAACGCTCTATGAGAGCTGACTCGTGAAATACATCAGGCAGCTCTTCAAACATATTTCCATAACCGTCTTCATCCATGATCTCTTTTTTGATATTGCCGCACAAGATCACACCTGCTTCAGCCGTTCCTTCATAATTACCTACAGTAAAAATTCCTGACTCAAGATAGCCTTTTAGAGCTGCTCTCATTTCACTTATATTGGTAAAGGATATTGTTTGCACTTCATCAAGGGTTATAAAATCGTTTCCTGATACCAAGCCCTCAACGCGCTGGTTTTGATCATAAAACATTTTTGCCCTACTCATAATGCCACCGCTTGATAGCCATCCAAAACGACTGACACGTCCAAAAAGATATGATTTTCCAGTTCCTTTTGGTGCAAGTTCTATGAGATTTAGCCTTTTTTCTACAAAAGGTAGTAGTCTGGTTAACATTGTAAGTTTTTTTTCTTCGTCACCAAGATAGCCGTTCGCATTGTAGTCCACTGCGCCCAATAGCACATCAAGCCATTCTGATAAAGTAAATTCTTTGCGCGCTTCTTTGTAGTAGTCAATATTGATTGTATAAGGGCAGAAAGTCTTGAAAGCAACAAGCTTAATTTTGCCCTTTTTAGACTCTTTGCTTTTATTCTCATATATTTTAAATTCGTAATCATCTGGATGTATATAACCTATTTCGATCATGCCCCATGTCTCTCGCCCACGTATCAGTTCATTTTTGCACATATTCCAGACACTGCTTTCAATGATGGTATCTGAATTTGAAAGCCCAAAGTCAGGAAGTGAAAATGAAACTTTTCCTGTCTTGATATCTATATCTACAGAAACTTTGGCAAGAAATTTCACGCGTTCATTTTCAATAACTACCCGATTCTTTATTGCTGTCCAATCGTCCTTGCGTGGTAGATATGTACGCACGAATCGAGCCAATTCGTCCGGATCAAAATACCCGTCCTCACCTTCAAATCTCTTTAAAAGCCAGT
>JAJXTU010000050.1 GCA_021783475.1 bacterium | reverse complement strand
TGGAAAGGGAATTCTATCGATAATCAAAAGAGATAGAGATGGACCGGGAACATCAATACCTTCCCAAAAACTGCTCATCCCAAAAAGTACCGATGAGCTATCATTCGAAAATTCATCTATTAACTGAATATTTGATTTTTCACCTTGAAATAGATATTTAAATTTTCTCTTTTTAGAAGTTATTAATTTTTTCGTTTCGTTCAAGTTCTTTTGTGATGTAAAAAGAACAAGAGCATGACCTCCAAAATCTTCAAGAATACACTCAACAGCATCCGCCACCTGGGATGAAAACAAAGAAGACTTTGGATCTATATCAAAATTTTGCGGAACAATTATCTTTGCCTGTTTTTTATAGTCAAAGACACTTTTAATTACAATCTTATTGTCAGCTTTGAAATCAAGCTCGTTTTCAAAGTAATTAAAATTTTTCTTGTCAGGCGTAAGAGTTGCTGAATACAAGACCATAGACTTTGGAGCTTGCAATTCAAGAATGTTATTGAGAATTCCTTTTACATAAACAGGCTCAATTGATAGGCAGCTTTTTTCATTAGAAAATGAATATGAAACATTTGGATAATCATTTAGGTTTAAAAAATCTGAAATAGACAGGGCACAAGATTCAATTTTTCTCTTATAGAACTTCAATTTTGTATCAGCTAAACCCTTAGAGCCGATTTTTTCCAAAAACTTTTCCCATTCTGTAAACTCGCTTAAGGCCTTTCTTGATGTGTCCAATATTTCATTGCCGATTTTTTCCAAAAAAGGTAATGGTTTATGAAAAGTTATAAGTCTTAAATTCTTATTAATTTTAGGATCGAGACAGTGTTCTTGAAGTAGGTTAAAAAAGGTCTCATAAGATAATTTTAATTCATTAATGTAGTTTTCTAATGACTTTAAGTCATTCACAACTGGCGATAAGATATCTGGTTCCCTATCTGCTATTTTCATGGCTATCCCGCGCGGCAAGAAATAATTTAAAGAATTTTTTGAAAGTTGTCTTGTGTAAGCTGAAGACAATATTGAAGGCAGGTGATGAGCCTCATCCATGAGTATATGATCATAGTTAAAAGGAAAAGAACCGTTTATCAAGTTAAAGAAAAAAGTATGATAATTTGAAACTAATATATCTAAATCATTCAAGCTGTTAACAAGTCTAAAATAGTGACAGGAACCGCTAATCAAATATGGACATCTTCTACCAGGACAATCCTCGTAATCCACTTTTATCATATCTTTTATTTCATAACTTAGAAAATCATCATATTCACTTAAGTCACCGTCTTGTGAACTCCTTGCCCAATCTCGAATTAAATTTAGCTCATCTCGATATATTAGACCCTGAGTTCTCAATGCCTCATCAAAACGAAGCCAACAAAAATAGTTCGATCTGCCCTTAATTACTCCATATTTAAAATCGACTTCAGTAAGCTTGTTTAAATTTGGCAAATCTTTTTTTATCAATTGATCTTGTAAAACGATTTTTGCGGTTAAATATAGAACTTTTGAGCCATTAATAAAGATATCTGCTATGGAAGGGATTAGGCTCGAATATGTTTTGCCAATTCCTGTTGGTGCCTCAACAAATGATATCTTACGATCTTCCATAGTTTCAGCAATTAATTTCGACATCTTTCTCTGGCCCAATCTTTTTTCAAGAGAGGATTTTTTTTCTATTAATTCAAACAAAGAATCAATCGAAATTATTTTATTTTTTTCCATTTAACCAATTAATTTTTCTGCTTGCCAGGACAGGATTTAATAGCGTACCAAAAATCCCAAAAAGTATAAACGTAGCCCCAATTAACTTATATCCAAGGGTTTCTTTAAAAAACACAATTGCTGCAACACTGCCAACTAATGGCTCGATAAAGGTAAAAACAGCTGCTTTCGAAATCTCTACTCTGCTCAAACCATAGTAAAACAAAAAATAAGCTATAATTCCGGGAAAAAATATTAAATAAAATATTTCCATAATATTATGAAATGAATATTTTCTAAAAAATATATTGAAACTTACAAAAGGAAAATATATTAAAGTTGCGGTTGAAAATCTATAAAGTGTGAGTTTAAGTGGCAATATATAATTTGAAAAATATTTACCAAATATACTATTAATTGCATATGAAATCCCAGAAATAAGACCAAATATCATAGTTATTCCAGGATTTATGCTTTTACTATCATAACTGGTAATAAAAAGTAGAATAATTCCAAAAAATCCTAATATAACACAAAATATCAGCCATTTTGTAAGTTTTTCCTTAAAAATATACTTTGCAAATATAGTGATAAAAAAAGGAGCGGTATATAAAAGCAATACAGAGATAAATATTCCATTTAACTTAACCGAAGTAAAAAAAGAAAACCATTCAACGATAGTAAATAATGCAAACAAAAGCAGGGGATAAAATAGTCTTTTGAAATATAAATACCTAATATCTCTAAAAAGTGTTATAAAACCAATTAAAAATACGCCAAATAACCTAAAAAAGACCACATCGCTTGCGTTAAACCCAGATCTGTACAAAAGCTCAGCAACAGGTCCTAAAAGACCCCATAAGACACAGCTAAGTGAGATAAAAAGGTAACCAGTAAGGATCATTTAAATGACCAATTTTTGTTATGATAATGCATACTGCTTATTAAACCTAAAGCAATAAAATTTGTCATTAAAAAAGTGCCACCATAAGATACAAAGGGCAGAGGTATACCAGTCACTGGCATTACACCTAAGACCATACCAACGTTTACAAAAGTATGGAAAGATATTAAAAAAGACCATAACACACAAAAATAACCCAGATATCCTTTAATCTCAAAACCAATTTGAAGAATCCTCAATACCACTAAAAACTCTAATAATATCGTTAAAAAGCCGCCAATTAAACCCCACTCCTCAACAACTGCACTAAAAATAAAATCAGTGTGTTGTTCTGGGATAAAGTGAAGTTGGGTATGAGTACCATTTAAGAAACCCTTACCAAATAAGCCGCCAGAAACAACTGCCGCCTGGGACTGAATAAGATGGTAACCAGTTCCAGTTGGATCTTGAAATGGATTGACAAAAGCTAACAATCTTTCTTTTTGATAATTGTGCAATGTGTTCCAACCTATAGGTCCAGAAATAGCAGATATTAAAATAAGGGAAAATATTAAAATAAGGGAAAATTTGCTTTTTTTAATCTTAAAAAGTATATAGAGAATGAGAGGGATTAATATTATTAAGAGTAACTTAAAAAAGTACACAAAAAACGATAATACTACTGCAGCGAAAACAAGATAAACAATCGTGTCGAAGCCATAAAAAACAAATCCTACCAACCAAAGAAATAGAATTGCCAAGGCAGTACCGAGATCTGGTTGCAAAGAAACAATTACGAATGGAATTACAGAGTAAAGTATTGAGTTAAGTATTACAATATAATCCTTATTATTCGAAGTAAAGATCTTTGACAGGTGGATCGCAACCAAAAGTTTTAAGAATTCCGAAGGCTGAAATGAAAAAGGGCCCAAAGACAGCCACCTCCTCGATCCGAGTGCCACCTGTCCGAAAATAATAGTAAACAATAAAACAAAAATCCCAAAAAAGTATATCTTTTTTGAATTGTCAAATATGTGTCTTTCTCCTATGTATGAAGAAATTAACATTAAAACAACTGAAATTAAATACCAGGCGAATTGCTTTATTACAAATATATATCGATTACCATTTGTTAAATAGACATTGGAATAAGTAACACTAAAAATGTTAATCATTCCCCATATAGTTAAAACAGTAACCATTAAAAAAAGTTTTAAATCTATTATTAATATTATATTTTTTAGTCTTTGGAACAATGCTATCTTTTTCTTTTAAGTGGAATATTCACAATAAGATGGCTAAGATCAGATTCTGTTGACTCAACAAAGACATTTGCAGCTTCTTCATCTATTTCCATATATTTACCAATTACCTGTATAATCTCTTCTCTAATTTTTTCCTGTAAAGCAGGGTTTATAGAAAGCCTATCAAATGTCAAAACAAACTGTAGTCTCTCTTTTGCAATTGTTGAGTTCTTGTCTTCCTTTTTGAATAAAAAATCCAATATTCCCACTTTACTCTCCTAACCTAGCCTTAAAAAGTCTTTAATCTTTTTTAACAATCCCTTTTCTTCTTCAAAAGAAGGAAAATCAACCTTTTCTCCCATTAGCCTCCTTGAAATTCTTTGGAAGGCCTTACCGGCATTTGTTATATCAGAGGTCACAATAAGCTCACCCTTATTGGCAAAGGTAATAATCTCTGGATCTTCTGGAACAATGCCTAAAAGTTGAATTCCCAAAATATGTAAAACATCCTCCACATCAAGCATATTACCCGACTTAACCATTGCATACCTGTACCTGTTTAGGACAAGATAGTGATCTTTAATCCCCTTAGCTTCTAACAGGCCTATCACCCTATCTGCGTCTCTTACAGCAGTAACTTCAGGCGTTGTAACGACGATAGCTTCATCAGCAAAATTTGAAGCAGCCATAAATCCTTGCTCAATACCTGCAGGTGAATCAAGAATTACATAATCGAATTGGTTTTTCAAACCCTTTATAATCTCACCAAACCTGTCTATAAGTTCAGCAAGATCAGATTTGTCGTGAATCTGAGAAGCTGCAAGTAGATACAAAGAACTTATTCTTTTATCCTTTACAATAGCCTGTTGAATCTTACATCTTCCTTCCATTACATCCATTACATCATACACAATTCTCTTTTCAAGACCCAGAATAATATCCAGATTCCTTAAGCCAATATCTACGTCAGCTAATAATACTGATTTGCCCAGACTTGCCAGACCACCACCCAAATTTGCCGAAGTAGTAGTCTTTCCAACTCCACCCTTACCAGAAGTTACTACAATGCACTTCCCCAAAATATCACTCCCCTATCAAGAATTTTCGTCCCTTCCAGGACTCAATATTTATTTTATTATCTTTATAATAAGCAACAACATTATCATTCAAATCCTTACTATCATCTGTTGACAGCTCAAAAAAACCGCCAATTTGTAATTGAACTGGGTCAAAATCTAAAGCAAAAACAATGGATGAGGCATCTAGAATCCCAGCTTGGACGACTCCTTTTAGACTACCAAGTACTATAACAGAACCACCAGCAGAAATTTTTGAACCCGGATTTACATCACCTAAAATTATAACATTTCCTTTAAAATCAACTTTTTGGCCAGATCTCAAACTTTTATAAATATATTTAGTAGGCATTTTATCAAAACATATCTTATCATCAATACTCTCAACATTTTTGACACCCTTATCAGTTAAGTCTAAGTCCTCAAATTTAAATGATTCGATTTCCTCAAACTTAGCTAATTTAAGCTTAAGCTGTTCAATAAAAGAAGTCTCCAAATCGCACAAAGGTTGAATTTCAAAAACAACCTTCGTGCCTTCAAAGAATCTTTTATTGCTCTCAAAAAAAATTTTTACATAATTGATTATATCCGATAAAGAAGATCTTTGCTCTATTACAAGTCTAAGAGCTCCCTTACTTCCTACTAGACGAAATCTCCTATTTTTATCCATATCACCTTTCCCTCAAACCAGGATTAGAAAAATAATAATCTAAATAAGACTTTGCTACTGGTCCAGAAAATGAAGCACCTTCACCAACGTGTTCAAAAAAAACACAAACTACTATTTCAGGAGCATCATAAGGAGCTGCTGCAACTATCCAGGAGTGAGGTTTTTTCCTGGGAGGATCTTCTGCTGTACCTGTTTTTGCTATTGCGGTATACTTATCACTATTCAAGATCTCAGCCGTTCCCTCTAAAACTGCCTTCCTCAATCCCTCTCTAACCACTTCAAATGTTTTCTCGCTAAACTTTAAACCATCATAAGATGAAGTTGAGCCATTAATTAATTTACATCCTGCAAAGCTTCCTTTGTTCACAAAAATGCTCATCATCCTTGCTATGTCTAATGGCGTAGTGCGAACAAAACCCTGACCAATAGACATATTTACTGTATCACCATCATACCAAACATCATTAAATTTTTTTTCTTTCCATTCTTGTGTAGGCAGAAAACCTGTTTCTTCTCCGGGTAATTGCAAACCACTAGGCAGATTAATACCAAACTTGTTAGCATAATACCTTATTTTTTCTGGTCCCAATCTTAAACCCAGAGTATAAAAGACTACATCACATGACTGAGCAATAGCCTTCTCAATATGAAGATGACCATGCCCACCTGGAAGCCAGCAATAGAATGTGTGATCTCCAACTTTTAGGTATCCAGGACAATAAAACATCTCTTCTGGAGTAGTAATTCCCTCTTCCAGAGCAGCAACGCTAACTGCTATCTTAAAAGTAGATCCAGGCGGGAAAGATGATAGAGCTCTATTTACGAAGGGATGATCTTCTTTCAAAATACCGTTCCAGTCTTTTTGTGACATTCCATAAACCATCTTGTTTGGATCAAAATCTGGCGAGCTTGCAATAGTTAATATTTCGCCACTTCGTGGATCAATAGCCACAAGAGCCCCAGGTCTCTCTGCCAAAAGTTTTTGGGCATGTTCTTGAAGATCAGAATCAATATTTATTTTTATATTTTCGCCTGGTATTGGCTTGGTTCCCTGAAATCTCTTCTGTATATTTCCAAAAGCATCTACAATTGTAATATCGGCGCCGTCCTGCCCTCTTAGCTCCTTATCCTTTACTAATTCCACTCCAGTTTTTCCAACAATCTGATTTGGATGAAGATATGGAAATTCTTTTAGATCTCTTTCTGAAGCTTCACCAACATAACCTATGGTATGGCATCCTACATTTTTTAGTGGATAGTTTCTCATGGGAATCTCAATAAGCCTAAATCCCTTTTGCCTAAAGGTGAGCTCAGATAGGCTTAGATATTGTTTATTGTCTAACTTCTCATGAAGTATATAAGGATATGGATTTCCTACACTTTTCTTGATCGCATCATAGATCTTGGAAGTATCCTGATTAATGATTGGCCCTATAGAGTCAGCTAATTCCATAGCATTGCTATCATCTTTAGCTATAAACATTATCGCATGTGCTGAGTTGTCATAAGCCATAGGCAATCCTTTTCTATCAAAAATTTTTCCTCTTGGAGCTGGAACAGGGAAAATTCTTGTAGTACTATCAATTGTTACCTGTTTAAACTCATCACCACTAAACATAGCCAACGATATAAGCCTATAGTTTAGTACCGTCCAAAGCAATCCTAAGAAGCCAAGAGACAAAAATTCTCTTCTCCTAATTTTCATTTTGACCCACCAATAAATATTTGTAAGATTTTTGGATAACAAAAAAGAAGATCCAATTCAAACAAGAATTGACAAATACGATTAAAAAGAGATGTGAGAAATTAAAAATATTTATTATGTTGGATACAAAAACATATAGTATTAAGTAATAGCTTAACATTGAAAATATAAAAATTAGAGTTTGGCTCCATCTAAAATTTTTCTCCAGATATAACTTTATAAATATAAATATAAATATAAATATAATAAGATTTGTGCCTAAATAAATTCCCAATCTTATGTCATCAAAAAATGAAAAAAACAACAATGGCAATAAAATGCTCTTTGAAAAACTAAAATTATAATATAAGGCAAAAAGAATAGCTGGTGTAAGAGTTAGTATAATACTTGAAAACCCAAGTGTGTTAACAAAAAACAAAAATAGGATCTGAAAAACATAAAAGAAAAAACAAATTATGAAACTCAACTTCCAAGATAAACCCATACGTCATCAACCATCTGTATTTGTTGTATAGGCAAAGCAGTAAAAACAGTGTTCAAGCTACCAACATCATGAAGACCCATAACCTTCGCAACGGGAATATCCGGAGGCAAAAGTGATGATGGGACGCTTGCAGTAACCAAAACTTCAAGAGGATGGATTGCTGCGAATACACTTGGAACATTAAAGAGTAACTGCTCAGAACCAGTACCCTCCAGAATTCCATATAAATTCGATCCATTCAGTTTTACAGGAATCTTGACCGTTTTGTCTCCAATATATGAAACCCTTGAATAGTTAGGAGCAACGTCAGAAATTAATCCAATGATACAACCATCAGAAATTACAGGCATTCCTGTTTTTATTCCATTATCATAACCTACATTAATAATTAAATCTTGATAAAAAGGTTCAGTTCTATATAAAATAGTGGCTTTCAAAAGTTTAAATTTTGGGTGTTGAGATTGAAAATTTTGAAAGGCCTTTTCATTAGATAAATCTTGAGCATCTTTTAGAAGTAGGGCATACGAAAGCCTTAACTGCTCATTTTGTTTTCTCAAATCTTCAACTTCTTTATTAAGGCTGATATTATCACTGGCAATATTGGCCACATTGCTAGAAAAATGCTCCAAACCAGTTGCCCAACTGCTCAATATATATACAGGCGTTAAAACAAAGAACCCTACCCTATTATAAATATTAAATTTATAATTTAAAAAAAATAAAGATATAAACAAAAAGAAAACTAAAAAAAATATTTTTTTTTTAGTTTTTAAAAACATGACCAAATCTATCTATGTCCTCCAAGACCTTTCCAATACCTTCGGCAACTGAGAGCAGTGGATCCTCTGCCAAATAAACAGGTATTTTGAGCTTTTCAGATATATATTTGTCTAATCCTTTAAGAAGAGCTCCTCCTCCAGCAAGCATAGCTCCTCTTTCCATAATATCAGAAGCAAGCTCTGGAGGGGTTTGCTCTGCTGTGAGCCTTATGGTTTCAGTTATTTGATCTACTATAGGGCTTATGACCTCTCTAATTTCAATCGAAGTTAAATTTAAACTCTTTGGTAAGCCAGTAATCAGATCTCTTCCTCTGACTTCCATATTTTTTTCTTCTCTTTGTGGATAGGCAGAGGCAATATTAATTTTTACATCTTCGGCAGTTCTCTCACCGATAAGTAAATTGTACTCTTTTTTACAATACTCCATTATTACATCATCCAATTCATCACCTGCAACCCTTAAACTCTTTGCAACAACCATGCCGCCAAGAGAAATAACAGCTACTTCAGTAGTTCCACCACCTATATCGATAATCAAGCACCCCTTAGGTTCGTCAATAGGCAAACCAGATCCAATTGCAGCAGCCATCGGCTCTTCGATTATATATGCCTCTCTGCCACCAGCTCTTTGAGAAGCTTCAATTACCGCCCTTCTCTCGACTCCAGTAATCCCTGAGGGTATCCCAACTACAATTCTTGGCTTAAAAATGCCAGTTGAAATAGCCTTTTTTATAAAATATCTGAGCATCATTTCGGTAGTTTCAAAATCAGCTATCACACCATCTTTTAGCGGTCTAATAGCAACTATATTTGAAGGAGTTCTACCAAGCATATTTTTTGCTTCCATCCCAACAGCTACTGTCTGCTTCTTCTCGATATTATAAGCAACTACTGAGGGCTCCTGGGTAACAATTCCTTTTCCGCGAACATAAACTACTGTATTTGCAGTACCTAAATCAATGCCAACATCATTAGAAAATTTCATAAATCCAAACAACTTTTATCCTCCTCATTGTTCACTAATAATTTTTGCATCAATTCCTTTTAATTTTAAATTATTAACAAGATTTAATGCATCTTCCCTGTTATTCAAAGCAGCCAGTTGCAACCAATAAGCGCCATTGGCTTTCAAAAGGATGCTTGAATAACCCAACTTAAACAGCTCATTTTTTGTTCCAACACTGTCTTGTTCATCGTCAAACGGTCCCAACCTAACTTTATACAGCAAATTTTTTGAATTCTTCACATTGTTAGTTTGAGATTCGTTAACGGCACTTTTATTGTTTTCTTCAGTAATTGCTTTAGAATCTTCGCTACTTTTAGTTCCAGTATTATAAACCTTTTGTTGTGAATTTATATTAGAATTTGATTCTCTATTTTGTACAGGAGCTTGGACAGAAACATTATTATTTTCATTGGACGCAACCGTTTGAGTATGAGGCTTGTTAAAAAAGATTACATTAAACCCTTTGCCAAGTAAATAAAATCCAAAAAAAGATAATAAACAGGAAAATATTATTATGACAACATAAACCATTTTATTTTTCAAAATATCAACCTCCAAGACTTTTTATAAAGGCTTGTTGTTCCTCATACGTCCTTGAGAAAAAGTGAGTTCCATCTCCCTTTGCTACAAAGTACAAGTAATTTGTATTAGCGGGATGAAGTACTGCTTCAATTGACTTTATCGATGGGCTGTTGATAGGCGTCGGTGGTAGACCGTAATGTAAATAAGTGTTATAAGGGGATTCAATTCTAGTGTCAGCATAGGACAGCACGTCTTTATGAACTGGCAAAAAATATTCCACACTGGCGCAAGATTCCAAAGGCATATTTATTTTTAGCCTGTTCAAAAAAACCGAAGCAATAATTGGTCTTTCCTTATCTACCTTCGCCTCTCCTTCCACCAAAGAAGCAAGCTTTAACACATCGTAATAATCTTTTCTATCTTTAATAAGTGGCCAAACTTTTTTTTCAAAATCGCTGAGTTGCATATCAATAATTTCCTTTGGTGGATCATTTTTACCAATAAAAAATGTATCAGGAAACATAAACCCTTCTAAGGTTTTAGAATTAATACCCTTTAAAAAAGGATATTTATCGGAAAATGATCCTAAATCATTAGATGCAATATTTTCATATTCTTTATAGTCGTCATAGCCATCTTCTTTTAAAGTAAGCGTCATATCTTGAATCCTTTGTCCCTCCGGAAATGTAACTTTTATAAAGCTCTTTGAACCCTGTTGAATAATATCAGTAGATTCTAAAAAACTTCCTGATAACTTATAGTTGCCAGCTTTTGGTTCAAAATTTCTTAATCTTAGGTATAAATCAGCCAATATAGACGGACTAACATCGTATGCTTTGTATAATCTATCCAATACAGTCATAGATGATTCACCGCTATAAACATGAAAATTTATACTATTTGGTAATCTATAGAATAATACATAAGGAAAGTTGAAAATTACCAACAAAGCCAACAACAAAAAAAAATACAAACTCCATCTTTTCAAATGGCATATTGTTCTTTTTGGTTGCAATTTTCTTAAAATTTAAATACCCTATTCTGGGATGTCTTCGAAATCAAAACTATCCTTTAAGTATTGATATATTTTGTCAAATTCTTCATCAGTCAAAGATTCATCTACTTTGGTATCATCTGCTCCAAATATTACAACTGGGGTTAAAAAGTTGTCAGATTCCTGTCTAAATATAGATATCTCAGGTATAAATTCGCTGTCTATTTCCTCTTCTTCTTCAAGATACGGAGTTAAAACAAAATACACCTTATCCTCAAGCTCAAATTTATCGAGAAGCTCATATTGCTTTTTTACACCTTCTTCTTCAATTTCAAATATTTCTAATTCATCAAACTCTCTATCTTCTTCCACGATTCACCTCGCTTCTTTAATATCAAAACTATATGTTATCATTTTAGCTAAAATATATCAATTACTTATGGAGGTAATAAATTTGGATTTTAAGATTTTTGAAAACAATATTTTAAAAATTATCAATCGTTATGACGAAATAAACGAGCTCTTAGCGGATTTAGAAACGATAAACAATCCATCCAAGCTTATTTCTCTTTCTCAAGAAAAGTCAGAGCTAGAAGATATTGTAAATGACTACAATGAGTTGAAAAAACTTAAAAATTCTCTATCTGAGCTTGGAGAATTAAAAAATAATGAAGATGAAGAAATAAAAATTTTAGCCGAAGAAGAGTTTCAAAGCGTCGAAAAAAATATTAATAATATTGAATCAAAGCTCTTAAATAATATTTTGCCAAAGAATCCCCTTGATGACAAAAATATCATTCTTGAAATCAGAGCAGGCGCTGGAGGAGAAGAGGCAGCCCTATTTGCATCAGAGCTTCTCAGGATGTATATGAGATATGCTGAAAGAAAAAACGCAAAAACTGAAATATTTTCTATCAACGAAACAGGAATTGGTGGTATAAAAGAAGCAATAATATCAATAAAAGGCAAAAAGATATACAGCCGCTTAAAGTACGAAAGCGGAACTCATAGAGTCCAAAGAGTTCCTGAAACCGAGTCCGGAGGTAGAATACACACTTCAACTGCTACTGTTGCAGTATTGCCAGAAGCTGATGAAATTGACGTTTCAATCGATGAAAAAGATTTAAAAATTGATACATTTCGTGCTGGAGGAGCAGGAGGCCAGCACGTTAACAAAACAGACTCTGCAGTGAGAATTACCCACTTGCCTACTGGAATAATAGTAGCTTGTCAAGATGAGCGTTCTCAGTTTCAAAATAAAGACAAGGCAATGAGAATCCTTGCAGCAAAAATATTAGAAGAAAAAAGAATTGCATCAGAAAAAGAAATTTCAATGTCAAGAAAAGTACAGGTTGGATCAGGAGATAGAAGCGAAAAAATTAGAACATATAATTTTCCTCAAGGCAGAGTTACAGATCACAGAATAAATCTTACTCTGTTTAGACTAAACGAAATCCTGGATGGAGACATAGATGAAATAATAGACGCACTTATCGCATCAGAAAATATAAAAAAGTTAGAAATGCTATCTCTTCAATAAGCTAAAAAAATTATAAATATTTTTTCTTAAATATATTTTTTTATCACCTTTGAGGAAGTGTGATTGGTGTATTATTTTTTGGCGATGACTTTTGGTTCTCAATTACACCTTTATTATTTACATCTGTATTGGTTTCATTTTTCGTAGTAGATTGATTTTTAGTTTCTTCTTTTGTTTGCGTCTGTGTAGGCTTTTGGATAACTGTATTTACACTGCTATACCCAGCTTTGTCTTCGGGAAATGGGAACGAAAGAGGAACGTTTGGATTTGCATTTGGAAAATTAGCTTTTATAATAGAAATTACATTTTGAGTTGGCCATAAGTAGTCCACTCCGTATGCGTATTTTGGAACCATTCCCTTGTCAAGAAAAACCTTTTTAATTTGAAAATTTGGTTGATTCACTATGTCCTTCACAGCAAGAGCCCAACTCAAGGCATCGTTAAAAGACATATCAGTTTGGACATTGTCTAAAACTACTTTTAAAATATCTGGTATTTTAGCTATCATTGCTGGGCTTGAAAAAAGCTGATTTTTTACTGCAAGAAGAAATTCTTGCTGCCTTCTCATTCTACCTATATCCCCTAGGGCATCATGCCTAAACCTTACATATTCTAAAGACTGCAGACCACTTAGATGCTGCATTCCAGGATTTAGATCAATGGTAAAATGTGCATAATTGTCAACATAGTGCATGCTCTTATCTACATTGATATTCACTCCA
>JAJXTU010000134.1:759-2997 GCA_021783475.1 bacterium | reverse complement strand
TAAATGAGAATACAAATGGGCTAATAAGAAGGTTTTTCCCAAAAGGAACAGATTTTACGAGGGTATCGGAAAGAGAGATTATCAGAATTCAGGATCTGTTGAATAACAGGCCGAGAAAAAGACTTAAATTCATGACACCAAAAGAAGTCTTCCTCAAGGAAATTATGAAAATAGAAAAATATAAAATATTGGCAAGAGCTTGTTAATGGGTTTTACAATATTAATTTTTTAACAACGGTTGCACTTGACTTTTGAAAACGCGCTCAAACTGTTTTAGACCTTGAATTCAGAAAAAAATTAAAAATATTTTTTAAAGGGAGTAAAAATACAAAGAAGGGCTAGCTGTGGATTAAGTTAAAAAAACAGGGCCTTTTCACAAGGCCCTTCAATATAAAAAGATAGTGGCCTAACGCATGCACCTTAGCACTGATCCTTTATTTGAGGTCATAAATTGTGATCTCAAATTTAAAAACTCTTTTTTATTGAGCTCAAATATGAAATCTTCAGGAAAATGTCCAATATTATTTTTCCTTCTGCTATTGTACTTGCTCAAAAAAATATTCTTTTCACTTGTTTTTTATGACGTTTGAGTATAATATCCTTCTTAGTTCATCGGAAGAAAGTATATCGTCTGAAAAATCTTCATCTTCCCATGGCAACGATATCCTGGTACCTGCTTCCTCAATTACTCTTCCCATTTCTCCGTAAGTGTCACTTAAGTCACATCTTGAGTTACAAGTATGTTCTGCTCCTGCATATAACACAACTCTTCTAACATCACGTTCTATTGCATCTATGATGTCCATAAGAAACCCATAGTCAGCAATAAATTCAAGTTTACATACAGGATTTAATTTGATATACGATTGGAAAGATTGTTCTCGCTTTATAGAATCAACAATAGCAGAAAACCAAGGTCGCTTTCTATCCTCAGGCCCTAAAAAAGTTTCTAACAACGATATAGTCTCGGTACAGAAGTCGTTATACCCTTTTAATCTAACATATTGGGAAGACATCCTTAGGTTAATACGCATATGCTCTAGTTCAGAAACAACGCTTCTTAAATCATTCAAAAATTGTTCAACTGAAACAGATCTTCTTTTTCTATCAACAAGAGAATCAACTGTTCGATCCATCATACAAGGGAAATCTTTTAAGAAAAAACTTCCCCTCCTATCTGATTTTGATTCGGATAAGCGTCTCTCTGATTCTTTCAAAATTGTCATTGTTAATAACAACGGTAATCGATCTATACAACGTGATTTTTTTATCTCTGATAATTCCTTTATTATTATTTGCGGATCTTTTTCATCTAGAATATCTTTTGCAACCTTAATCATCACAGCCTCAAATAATAAGAATTGGGTGGATAAGCTCGTTCTACGATCCGCTTTCTTGAATGTAATACAGCCTAAAGTAGGGTGTCTCTCAACAAATTTAGATAGAAATGTTAAGCTATTACCCCTCTTAATCGCAAGTTCTGAATATTCAGGTGATAAATCCTCTCCAGGTGAAGGTGAACCCTCTTCTAATAAGAAGAGTGTTTCTTCGCCATAATGAGACAAAAATTTTATCCACTCCTGTAACATTACATTAATTTCATTAATTTGACGCTCCTGTCCTTTTATTCCTCCTGGATAATTGCCAGTGTGACGATCTCCTATTAGAATAACTTCTGTTCCCTTTATCATCATTTTAGTACATTTTATAGGAAACGGGTGCATTTTAGCGCCAATAAGCAACATGCATATTAGCAAACCGGTTGTCATCAGTTTTTTCATTTTCTCGCCCTTTTTGTTTGATATGTTATTTTTTGTTATATCGTGCTTGGATGTTATATAGTTAAATGTTTTTTAGTATTGATTACATTATTTGACATTAGAGAATCGATGCGACACTGGATACAAAAATATAAAAGATTAAATTGTAGCTACTTATTTTAGATAAGCAATCAGCAAGTAAAAAATAATCGGGATGTTTACAGAGATGGTATACCCTTTTAAGAAAAGCTTAATAAGTAGTTCATCCAAATCAATAGGGGGAAAAGATAAGTACCTATTATAGTCGAAGTTTGGTAAAGCTAATTTGATCAATTCAGCAGGAGCTTTATAGCCTTTATAAGAGTTCTTTCTCAGATAGTTGAAGTGGACCCTTTGTCAAGGACAGAAAATAAAAAAGATAAGGTGTAACTTTTTGTAAGCGCAGCCTGCACGCCCGCCGTGAGAATGGGCCATACAG
>JAJXTU010000134.1:0-749 GCA_021783475.1 bacterium | reverse complement strand
ATTTTCGAGATCAAAAAATTCATTTTCTACAAGGTTATGGAAAGTTTCTACATCGGCATTTGCATTTGGACAACTCGGTGGAATAGGCCTGTGTTTAGACTTGAATACTTTCTCAACCATGTGCTTGAATCCCCTGTCTCTTTCCTTTTGTTTATCGTTCTGGAGGAATTTGTTAAATTGTATTCAGCCTTCAGTCTGCTTGCTCCAAAATGAGTTTTATCCCTAAGTTCTTTTATCAATTTTCACTTCTCTTCTGGAATAGCGTTAGGACTATTTTGGGGACGCCTGCCAACATCTTTAAGTCCGCTTTTACCAGGTTCTTTGTATCTCCTGAACCATTTTCTAACTGTGCGCACACTAGTCATATACAACTTAGCCGTAGGTTTAATGCCATTGCTTTTAGCGTGTAAAACTATTTTAAGCCTTAAATCATACATTTGACTTTTTATCCCTATGAGGTAATTGTATTTATACGGACACATTGACAGAACTCTCCTGGGTTGTTTAAAGGTGACTTTTTAAATTATACAGGGAGTGTTCTTTCAATCAATTATTCCTTCTTTATTTATTGCCATCCCCGTGAGCTTTTTAAGCCTCTCTCCTTCCACTATATTTATAGCTTTCAAGGGGTATAAGCATAACCGCATATATCTATACAAATAATTGTTTCCATATACCAATGCCAACATTAAAGACAGCGCCAGGTTTTCCATATCTTCTGCGGTAAAAGAGTTTCTTGATTTGTCTTT
>JAJXTU010000049.1 GCA_021783475.1 bacterium | reverse complement strand
TTAGCCTTTACAGGATCGTCTACAAGAACCCTAAATATGCCATACTCTGCAGTATCGGCTACAGAAAACCCTCTGATATCAAGCTTCCCCTTAGCCAAAACTTCTGTCAATTCAGCAAGTCTTCCTGCTCTGTTCTCCATAAATATTGCCAATTGTCTTACCTTCATCTTCTCCTCCTCCTAAAGGCATTTTTAGATCTAACTAACTTGTCTGCCTAACATAAAAGCCTTTATATTTATTTCGTGCAATTTCTCTGGTAAAAATTCTTTTATGGACTCTATCCAAACTTCCTGTGAAATGTCTAAATATTTTGAGAGCAAGCCCATCATAATAATATTTATTGTCTTCGGATTCCCCAGATCCTTTGCTAACTTTGAGGCATTGATCAGCTCAAAATCGAAGCCAATCTCTCTAATCTTGTCCATTATATCAGCAGGATATTCAGCCTTTCCTGATATTACAGGCAAGGGCGATAGCATTTCATCTGAAACCAACAACTTGCCGTCTGGCTTTAGATACTCCAGATATCTTGCAGCCTCCAGGCACTCAAATGACACAAGAAAGTCCACATCACCCTTTGACAGAAGAGGTGAATGAACTTTTTTAGCGAGTCTGACAGCACTCTCTACGCTCCCACCCCTTTGAGCCATACCATGAACCTCAGTTAGCTTTACATCGTATCCGCTCTTGAATCCCACATGGGATATCAATCTGGATGCCGTTAAGACCCCCTGTCCGCCTACTCCTACAAATAAGAAATCAATTTTATCCATCAATTTTTCCTCCCAAATTCAAAGTAACTCTTAAAGCTGGCTTATTGCGCTATGCAGACATGCATCCACACACAAACCACAACCGTAACACAGATCCGCTCTTATCTTCACCTTTTTTGCGTCTTTATCAAAGCTCATTGCAGGACATGCGACATTAAGACAAACCTTGCAACCCTTACACTTTTCTTCATCCACAAAGTATTTAACGTTTTGGGCTCGTTCCACCAGAACGCATGGCTTTTTGGAAATAATCACACAGGGCTCGTTTAACTTCAGCATCTTTTCAATGGTCTTCTGAAGTTTTTTAAAGTCTATGGGGTCCACCACCTTAATATGATTTATCCCCAAACCTTTTAGAACCTTTTTTATCCTTATGGGTTCTACCTCATCGCCCCTTGCTCTTATACCAGACATAGGATTTCCCTGGTGCCCCGTCATAGCAGTGGTTCTGTTGTCAAGAATTATCGCAAGCACAGGCGCTTTATTATAAGCCAATTCAGCAATGCCTGGCAGGCCCGAGTGGGTGAATGTAGAATCTCCCAATGTAGCCACCACTTTGATACCGTCATCTGATTTAAGATTTTGAGCAAGTCCCGCAGCCATGCCCAAACTGGCACCCATACAAACAGTCGTATCGGTTGCGCCCAACGGCTTTAGAGCGCCAAGAGAATAGCAGCCAATGTCAGAGGTTATATAAAGATCTTTCTTCTTCAATCTTATTTGATTTAGAGCATAATAAACCCCTCTGTGAGGACATCCTGCACACAGAAGAGGGGGTCTGGGCAAAACTGGCAAATCATATTTTGGCGCTTCCACGTTGAAAAGAGTCTTTCTTATTAGATCTGGAGACATCTCAAGAGAGGGCTCGAATACCTCTTTCCCAATAACCTCGACTCCCAAATTCATTGCCCTTATTTCATCTGCGATAAATGGATCTGGCTCCTCAATTACATATACCCTGTCAAACCGTACGACAAACTCAGATATCAAAGATTTTGGCAGTGGATATGTAGTAGAGAGCTTCAGAAATGAAGCATATTTAAAGGCCTCCCTTGCATGCTCATAAGCGACACCGCAGGCAATAACACCAGTAGCGCCATCTCCTTCTATCTTGTTAAAGCTCGTGCTCTCAAATAGAGACAAGGCCTTTTTAACTTTATTATCGAGATTGACTCTAAGTTTTCTCGCGTTAGCAGGCAGGACAATATATTTTTCTGGATTCTTTTCCAGGCTCTTTTTCGGAGCTTCGACTCTATCCTGAAGCTCTACTATAGATGAAGAGTGAGAGAGTCTTGTAGTAGATCTGATAATTACAGGCAGATCGGTCTCCTCTGAAACCTCAAATGCCCACTTTGTTAACTCTTTGGCCTCTTGTGAGTCTGATGGCTCAAGGACTATCGCCCTTGACATCTTTGCAAAATATCTTGTGTCCTGCTCATTTTGTGAACTGTGCATACCCGGGTCATCTGCCACCACAATAACCAGCCCAGCGTTTACACCCGTATATGTCAAAGTCTGAAGAACGTCTGCTGCCACATTCAGCCCCACGTGCTTCATCGAACATATACTTCTATTTCCAGAAAGAGATGCCCCCAGACAAGCTTCCAGCGAAACCTTTTCATTTGGAGCCCACTCCACATACAATTCCTTATATTTCTTCAGATTCTCCATCACTTCAGTGCTCGGAGTTCCAGGATATGCAGATGCAAAATTCACACCAGCCTCCCACGCCCCACGTGCAATTGCTTCGTTGCCTAACATTATCTTTTTCAAGATTCACACTCCCTTTAGAAGCTATTATTTATTAAGTTTTCTCTTGTCTATCACCCTTTTAGCCTTGCCCTCAGACCTTTCTATGCTCTTTGGTTCGACAAGCTTTACCTTTACGGATATGCCACAAATGTTGTAAATAGAGTCTGCCACCTTCTTTTGAAGTCTCTCAAGGGATCTTACTTCTGATGTAAATAGCTCTGGCAAAACCTCAACCCACACCTCGATAGTATCCAGATCCTTGTCTCTATCTACTATTATCAAGTAGTGAGGCGAAGTTCCTTCTACCTGAGCCAACGCAGATTCTATCTGAGAAGGAAATACGTTTACCCCTCTGATAATAAGCATATCGTCAGACCTTCCAAGGATTCTGGAGATTCGCGCATGAGTTCTGCCACATATGCAGGGTTCAACGTTTAGTCTTGTCAAGTCCCTAGTCCTATATCTGATGAGAGGTATTCCTTCTTTTAAAAGTGTGGTTATTACTAGCTCTCCAACCTCACCGGGTGGCAGGGGTTCTAAGGTAACAGGATCGACAACCTCTGCGATAAAGGCATCCTCTGCAACGTGAAGTCCATCCTTTTCAAGGCATTCACAGGCTACTCCTGGACCCATTATCTCAGAAAGTCCATATATATCTACAGCCGTAAAGTCTATTCTCTCCTCTATCCTCTTTCTCATCTCTTCAGACCACGGTTCAGCTCCAAGCACTCCAACCCTTAACTTTGAGTCTTTTAAACTCAAACCCATATCTTCAGCCACATCAGCAAGGTGCAAAAGATAAGATGGGGTACAAGCTATAGCTGTAGCCTCAAAGTCCATTATGAGCTGAATCTGTCTTTTAGTCTGACCGCCAGAAGATGGCACTACCGTACCGCCAAGCCTCTCAACACCATAATGAAGTCCTAAACCGCCCGTAAAAAGGCCATATCCGTATGCAATGTGTACAGTGTCATACTTGCTGACTCCAGCCCCCACAAGGGCTCTTGCTACCAGCTCAGACCAAATATTTAGATCGTTTTGAGTATACCCAACCACTGTAGGCTTTCCCGTCGTGCCACTAGATGCGTGAAGCCTGACTATCTCTCCTCTATTTACCGCAAACATGCCAAACGGGTAATTATCTCTTAGATCGCTCTTTAACGTAAAAGGGAGTCTTCTGATATCGTCAATATCTCGAATATCAGTAGGACTGACTCCTAACTCGTTGAACCTCTTCCTGTAAAACGGCACAAACTCATATACGTAACGCGCCAATCTTCTAAGTCTTGATTCCTGTAGGCTAACTATCTCTTTCCTGGGCAACAGTTCCACTTCGGGTTTAAAGTACTTCATCATCTCCTACTCTTTGGCTGAGTCCATAGATCTCAGGTTGGGATATTTTTAGTCCGCCACCACAAACCCTACTCCCAACAGGCGGAACTTAGGGAACACTGCATTAGATGTATTTTACTATATACAATATAAATTTGATAAATTTAAATATCATAACCTATCAACTAAATTTATAGCTCCATTCTTGCAGCCCTTTGCACACGCTCCACAGCCCACACATTTAGCCTCATCCACAAAAGCCCTGCCATCTACCATTGATATTGCTCCCTTTTTGCAAAACCTTAGGCATACTTCGCAACCCTTGCACAAGATAGGATCTACTTTTGCAACCTTTAATTTTTTTGGACTTTTCAGAGCAGTATCATCAGTAGTTCCAGTCAGGCTTGGTTGAGGGCTTTCGGTCCCGGAGTCAAGAATGCCTACGCCAGCAGCACTCCCAAAGCTCTTTCTTGAAAAACACCCAGAAGAGCCACCTTTATGGTGCCCACCTTTTTTATGTCCGCACATTCTACCTTTCATTTACTATCACCTCTTAGGTTTAATTTTAGCAAAATTAATATAAAATACTCCCTATAAGTTTTAGTTATCTAACTCAATCTGGAGGGCAAATGAAAATACAAACTCTTGACCTAAATTTTTTAAACTTAAAACAAATCTTGAGTAGCTATCTTGTAGAGTCAGATCCTCCATTTCTAATAGAAACTGGTCCTGATTCCACCTTTGAAAATCTTAAAGCCGCCTTGCACAAAAAGGGCTATGAAATAAAGGATATAAAACACGTCTTTATCACACACATACACCTGGATCACTCTGGCGCTGCATTCAGATTCGCAAATGAAGGAGCAAAGATATACGTTCACCCAAGGGGCAAGAGGCATCTTGTAAATCCTGCCAAGCTAATAAAATCAGCCACAATGGTCTATAAAGAAAGAACTTATGAACTTTGGGGAGACACCCTGCCTATTGACGAAGAGAAGGTAATAGAGACCTCAGACGGACAAGTTATAAAAATAGGCGATGTCCAGATTAGAGTACTGGACTCTCCAGGACATGCCAAGCATCATAACGTCTATTTGGTTGACGAACATCTGTTCACAGGTGATACTGGAGGGGTAAAGATAGGCCAAGGTCCAATCATGCCAGCAGTCCCGCCGCCTGATATAGACATACCCCTATGGCTAAAGACTATAGAAAAGATGAAGAGCTGCAATCCTACTTATATATGCCCTGCCCATTTTGGATGCTTTAGCGATGCTGCCAATTATCTTGAAACGTTGAAAGAAAACTTGATAAAGTACGACGAATTTATAAAAAAGCAAATAAAATTTTCAGATGACTACGATACGCTATTTCCCGTATTTAAAGAGTATGTTGACTCATTTTTCACAGACAAAAAAGTTAGAGAGTTTTATCAGCTTGCGAATCCCGATGAGATGAACCTTGCAGGACTGATTAGATATGCTAAGGTAAATAAATTTGATGTGAAGTGATAAACGATCAAAATTGTGTATCTTTATTTTAAATATTCATTACAATATAATAATAAGGGAGTGAGGTGAATAAATATTAATGAATAATTTTTCAAAGCCTAATATGAGTTTAGATAACATAGATACAATTGATACAAATACAACTATTACTAAGCATATCGAAAGGGCTATTAACAAAGTTTTTAATAGAACATTTTCCCCAGAAGAAATTATTAACCTTTTTAAAACTTTAGAATTTGATAGAGAGTGGTCTTTTACGAACTGCAAACAATCAGACACTGGCAAATGGACTCATAATTATCATAGCTATCCAGCAAAATTTATTCCTCAATTAGTTGAAAGATTATTTGATGAATATATTATCGTAAAGAATGCTAAAGTAAACGATCCTTTTTTTGGTTGTGGGACAACTATAGTTTCTGCTATTTCAAGAGGGTTTAGAGCAAGCGGAACTGATATTAACAAAATTGCTTATCTTATTTCTAAAGTAAAATCTACGCCGATTGAGCCGACTTATCTTAATAAAAAAATTGCACAACTTTTAAAAAAATTGGAAAAAGAAACGTTAGAACCATTAATTCCAAATAGGCACATTGAGAGAATAAATTATTGGTTTTCTGAAGAAATTAAAAACGAACTTGGAAAAATCCTAAGAGTTGTGTTCGAAGAAGATGATGAAACTGTCAGAAATTTTTATCTCGTTGCTTTTAGTAGTATTTTAAAAAGCTGCTCAATTTGGCTGCAAAGGAGCACAAAACCCACCAGGGATTTAAAAAAGAAGCCATCCAAGCCTTATGATATTATAAAAAAACAATTACTAAAGATGCAAAAAAGAAACCTAATTTTTTACAATATTGTCCCAAAATATGTAAGAGAAAATATTAAAGAATACTTAAATATTAAAATAGGCGATGCAAAAAATCAGCCCGTTCAAAAAGATTCTATAGATCTAATAGTCACATCAAGCCCTTATGTAACAAGTTATGAATATGCAGATTTGCACCAGCTATCAACAATATGGCTTGATTTAGCATATGATTTAAAAGAATACAAGAAAGAATTTATTGGCACTTCCTATAAAAGTTACAAAGACAAAAAACCCAGAAGTCAAATTGCCAATAATATTATTAACAAAATGTCTGAAAAGAGTAAAAAAGTGGCGGAAGAGATAGGAGCATTTTTTATTGATATGGAAGAAGTGTTTGACGAAAGTTTTAGAATTCTAAAAAGTGGCGGAAGATGTTGCTATGTTATAGGTAATACCAAGCTAAGAGGAATAGACATCCTAAATGCTGAAGTTTTTGCAGAAAGCCTGCAATACTCAGGCTTTAAACTTGACAGAGTAATCAAAAGAGAAATTCCTTTGAAGATTCTTCCTCAAAAACGAGATCAAAAAACGGGAAGGTTTTCCAATCAAAAAGATGCAAATGTTGAAGCTTATCCTGCTGAATATATTGTGATCGGATTAAAAGAGTAAGACAATGAAATATAAAGATTTACAAAAATTGTACGAAGAGAAAAATCACAATGGTGATGCATACAAATATGTATCCGAATTGCTAGAAAAAGCAAAACAAAAACACAAAGAAGACTGGGATAAAAATCCTACTAAAGACGGCGACCATGAGCAAAGCTGGAGAGCTTTCAAGGGTAAAAATTTTGAAAAATTGGTTCAGTACATTATTAAAGACAAAGTTAATGACTTGGGTTTGACAGTTGTTAACGGGAATGCCCTTGAGCGTTCAAAAAAATTAAGTGAAGAACTCAGCAAAGTAAAAAGAAATCTTGTTATAAATTATGGAATATATGGGATGCATTTACCCGATGTAGATATTATTATCTACCAAAAAAAATCTTGTAAAGTTTTAGCTGTGCTCTCTTGTAAGGTTACTTTAAGGGAAAGAATCGCTCAAACAGGTTATTGGAAATTGAAGCTTCTTGAAGATGAAAATACCAAACATATCAAAGTATATTTTATAACTCCAGACGAAGACGGAACTCTAACGAAAAAGTCGCCTATGAAAAAGGGTAGGGCAATAGTTGAAGCTGATTTAGACGGAAGCTATATACTAACCGAACTAACCGAAGAAGATGTCGAAGAAAGCGGCAAAGTAAAACTTTTTGATAAATTTATTAAAGATTTGAAAAATTTGCTAAAATAATTTTATGCCTTATATCTCTAAGAAGTCACCCAGATGATAATTTATTTTTTAAATAAATTGAAATGAAGAAAAATATTAAAATTGAAAGTACGACTCTCTGGGACTTTCCGCGACAAAACTACGGAGATAAACCCCATGGCGATAACAAGTATAATGGTGTTACACCAGCCTTAATAATATGGAATCTCTTACAAAGGTACACAATTGAAGGCGACCTGGTTATAGATCCAATGTGCGGAAGCGGAACAACAATCGACGTATGCAAAGAAGAAAATAGAAAAGTAATAGGTTTCGATATAGTGCCATATAGAAACGATATTATACAATCAGATGCTAGAAATTTGCCGCTGGAAAACGAGATAGCAGATTTTATTTTTATTGATTCTCCATATTCAGATAATATAAAGTATAATAATCACCCCGATAATATTGGCAACATATCATGTGAAAATGAAATATTTTTTGAAGAATTAAATAAGGTAGCCAAAGAAATTTATCGCATTTTAAAGCCATACAAATATATGGCATGGCTTATTGGTGACCAAGCAAAAAAGAAGAAATTTATCCCAACAGGTTTCAAACTTTATTCTATTCTAGAAAGATATCTCAAGCCTGTCGACATAATCTGTATTACCAGACACAACCAAACATCAAACACACAAATATGGCATGAAAGGGCAAGAAAATATAACTTTTACTTAAGAGGATTTAAATACCTTATCATAATGCAAAAAAATGAGAAATAAACAAATATTTATAAAAAAATTTACACACATTAACTAATTATATAACTTAGAAACTTTTATCAGCTTGCGAATCCCGATGAAATGAACCTTGCAGGACTGATTAGATATGCTAAGGTAAATAAGTTTGATGTGAAGTGATAAAATCCTGGACTAACCTGAGTTTAAAACATACTCCTTATTTCATCTACACTTTTAGATTTTATAACAGCTCTGTGATATTCTCTTAACTTTTCTCTATCTTTTGTATTTTTCACTAAGAGCTTTATATCTCTTGGGACTTTATCGAATTTGGCTTCAATGGAATCTAAAAGTAAATCCTGGGCTTCAAATATCATACCCCCTTCTCTTCCCTTTTCTATCCACTTCTCAATTACAGATTCCATCTTATCACTTTCTACAGTAGAGTCTAATATAGCTTTTATCTCATCTTTTTCCAAATAATTTACATTTGTAATATAAGTAAAGTATATCAAAAACTCGTCTAAATCTAAATCTTTTACAATAGATAATATCTCAGAATATTTCTCTAAGTCTTTGCCGAAATAAGCGTATTTAAACAGCAATAATGCAGTCAAAAAATATCTATTATTTATTCTAAGGCGAAATTTCTCTTCTTTGTTAATTATCATGATAACTGACCCAATTTATCACGAATTTTACCCACCCTTGTTTCTCATAAAATTTATTTTTTATATTTATAATTTCTCAATATTTTACCCATTCTTCGAATGATTTATTAGCTCATTCTTAAGTTATGACATCAGCGTCCGTTAACATTTAAGCAATTCGATTAGATTTTCTTCTAGGATTTTATTCGACATTAGAATAAAGAATTTTCACTGCTAAAATATTTCTAAATTTTATCCGATAATATTAACTGCAGTTAAAAGATTCTCTGTTTGTAAAAAACTGTAATCTTCTGTTTTGTTGGTTTTATCTACACCAAAGGGCTTATTTAAATTCTTCAAATGTTTCACCAATATCAAGATTCTAACATTTCTTTTGCTTTGTAAAGAACAAATCTTCAATTTTTATTATTAAATACTTTTTTATTGGAGGTGTTTTATGCTTTTTGTATTACAAGGCATCGTTTTAATAAGCTCTATTGGTGGTACAGTAGCTATGGTAAATGGAGTAGATAAGCTTTGATAGGATTTTATAGATAGCCGAATATTACTTAGGTTATTTCATTTCCAAAGATTGTTATAGAATATGCTTTAAAAATTTTAAAAATAAAGGGAGGCGGTCTGATGGTTTCAGAAAATTTTAAAAACCTGCTAACCAAAGAAGCTATTAGTATTGATGTTGCCTTAGGGAAAGAATCTAATTTTGAAAAATTAATTCAAGAAATAACTGATGAACAAAATGATAGAGCTATTTTAGATCTAATCAAAAACCTGCAAACCTTAAATAAAAAAAAGTTATTGCCCAATATTGAACAAAAACGAGAAAAACTTGTTGAGATATTATACAAATACTTAGGAGCATCGAGAGTTGAAGAGCTTTACCAAGGCTTAAAGGAATCCTCAAATGTTCCCTTAGATGATTTACTTAATCAATTAGATGAATTGGTAGGTCTTGCAAATGTGAAGCAACAAGTTCGTGACTTGATTGACTATAATAAAATACAACAATTAAGGGAAAAAAGTGGGTTAAAAAAGTCTAACAAGACTTTACATATGGCATTTCTTGGTAATCCAGGTACAGCTAAAACTACGGTAGCTCGTATTGTTGGAAGGATGTATAAAGCTATAGGGTTAATAAGCAATGGACAATTTATTGAAGCGAGCAGAACTGACTTGATTGCTGAGTATCAAGGACAAACGGCAATCAAGGTAAAAAGATTAGTTAATCGTGCGCGAGGCGGAGTGCTGTTTATTGATGAAGCGTATAGCATTACAGAGAACGATAATAGTGATAGTTATGGTAGAGAAAGTCTTACTGAGTTGACCAAAGCCCTCGAAGATTATCGCGATGACCTGGTTGTAATCGTAGCTGGATATACAGATTTGATGGAACAGTTCTTTAAATCCAACCCTGGACTGAAGTCAAGATTCAATACTTTTATTTCATTTAGTGATTATTCGCTCGATGAGCTTATTAAAATATTCAATTATATCTGCAATCAAAATGACTACGTTGCAGAGGAACAAGCTATTGAGAAAGTGCGTAATTTATTACAAACAGAATTAGATAAAAAAAATGATCAATTTTCAAATGGCCGCTTTGTTCGAAATTTGTTTGATGACATAACGCTGAATCAATCTAAGAGGCTGTCTAAGCTCGTGGAAAATATTACAAAAGAATCGTTGAAATTAATTACCAAAGAAGACGTCCCTCTCCATTTATCGAAAAATGAAATTTTCTGATTGAATATTTAAATAAAATTTGGATAAAAATCTATTAGAGAGCTGGAAAAAAGATCAAGATTTTATCAAGAAAGTTAATTTAGACAAGTTATTATATAATTCTGCCAGAAAATAATTTATAGAGAGAAACTCATAACCTTCGTTCATCTTACGTTAATATTCATTCGTGTATAGTTCTTTACAAGAATTAAAAACGGAGGTGCATTATGGAAAGTTTAAAAAAATTAGCAGTTTTAGCTCTTGGAGGAATACTACTTACGGCATCGACAGTAGGGGTAGCAAACGCTGATCAACAGGTAACGGGCTCTATTAGGATTACACAAGACAATGAAACAAGTTATGCAGATCTGTCGAACACAACGATTGATCAGGCAATGTCAAGCGCTCTTGCAGTCCAACCAGGAAAGGTTATAAAAGCCAAGCTCGAAGATGAAAATAGCTCTTTGGTCTGGAATGTAGACATAGTATCCAACAACCAGATGTACGAAGTAAAAGTAGATGCAAAGGATGCTAAAGTTTTAAGTACAGGAATAGATCAAGCGGATAATCAGAAAGAAACAACTGAAGTAAAAGATTAATTTTTGGGGGGTTCGCCCCCCTTTTAATTTATTATTTATTGAAAAATTTATGGGATTAAGGTAATATGAGCACAATGAGACTTTTAATAGTAGAAGATGAAAAAACTTTAGCAAATTTAATAAAAAAAGGTTTTGAAGAGGAAGGCTATGCCGTAGACGTTGCATACAACGGCGAGGATGGTCTTTTCTTAGCTAAAAATAACATTTATGATGCAATAGTACTTGATATTATGCTACCCATAATCGATGGCATTAGTTTACTGAAAGAGCTAAGAGAGCAAAATTTTTCAACGCCTATTATACTTCTTACCGCTAAGGATTCTGTAAAGGACAAAGTCTTAGGCTTAGACAGCGGCTCTGACGACTACCTTACAAAACCGTTTTCATTTGAAGAACTACTTTCTCGAGTAAGGGCGATAATAAGGCGAAAATTTGCCGCATCCAGCCCAATAATAAAAATTTGCGACTTAGCAATTGACACCGCGCAAAAAACAGTGAAGAGATGTAACAAGATAATTGATCTTAGCGCAAAGGAGTACTCTCTACTCGAATATTTAGCCTTAAATAAAAATAAAGTAATAAACCGCACAGCAATAATCGAACACCTATACGATGAGGATTTTGATCTAGATAGCAATGTTATAGATGTATTTATTAATAGAATCAGAAATAAAATTGATAAAAATTTTGATAAAAAATTAGTCCACACATTTCGCGGTATTGGTTATAGCTTAAAAGAGTGAATTCTATAAGATTTAAGCTGTTTTTATACTATTGTGTTATATCCTTTGCAATATTCGGGATATTGGGAACATTTTTATATCTTAGCCTTGAAAATATTGTTTTAGAATCAATCGATAATGCTCTAATTGCAAATGCAAAGGCTATAGCTACGCTTATTAATGAAGACAGCGGCATAAATTTTCAATATTCAGATGAAATGTTAAAAGAATATTCTCAACATTCAAATCAATACTTTCAGATAATTCAAGATTCGAAAATTGTCGAAAAATCTAAATCTTTAGGCTCTGATAGCCTGCCGATTGTCAGCTCAGCCCAGACAATTCACTTTAAGAACAAACCCATTAGGATTGTCCTATACCACCTCACAATAGACAAAGAACACTTTGTTATCGAGTGCGCACAAGATATCGAAAATAAAATAGACTTGCTCCAAAACTACCTAAGTATATTATTTTTATCAATTGTTGGAGCAATCTTTTTGAGCGCTTTAGGTGGTCTATTTATCGTAAACACAATGCTTAAACCGATTAAAAAGATCTCTCACACAATCAGCAAGCTCTCTGAGTCCAATCTGTTCCAGAGTCATATCGACGAAAACGTAGTGGATGAGCTAAAGCCCCTTACAACATCATTCAATAGAACCTTTGAAAGACTCGACAACGCGTTTACTAAACAAAAGCAATTCGTTGCAGACGTCTCTCACGAGCTAAAAACTCCTCTTAGCGTAATAATGATGGAGACAGAAATTGCGCTCAGAAAACAGCGAAGTGTCCAGGAATATATAAATGCCATTGAACAGATAAAAGAGAGCTCCCAACACATGAAAGGAATTGTAGAGACACTGTTTAAGCTTATAAAAATAGAAAATACACAACTTTTAGAAAAGAAAGTTATTGACATAAAAGATATAATTCAGAAATCAGCATCACTATTAAAAGACCAGTTAGAAAAAAAACATATAAGTTGCAGCATAAAGGGAGATACATTTTTGATTGATGCTGATGAAACGCTAATTATGGAAGCCTTCTTAAACCTTATAGACAACGCAATCAAATACAATAAAGAAAATGGCACGATAGATATTCTGATCTATCCAGAAAAGCGCGTAGAAGTAGTCGATAGCGGTATTGGAATATCGAAAGAATCTCTTGGAAGGGTGTTTGACAAGTTCTACAGAGTGGATCCTTCCAGATCAAAAGAGATTGAGGGCTTAGGACTGGGACTGGGCCTTGTAAAAGAGATCTTAGATCTGCACAATGCCAGGATTGAAATAGAAAGCACGCCCGATGTGGGAACGAAGATTTTGCTTTCATTTTACTAAGAACTTAAATTCAGAAAAAAAGACCAAAAGGGTCTAAAAACCTGAAAAAAGTTTTTTCTTTATAAATAAATTGACAAATAATGCCATATTATGGTATATTGCTTTAAATTAATCAATGGGGGTAATACAGTTTGTCTGATTTCTTAGAGGATGCAAAGGGCGTTAGGGATGCACACGATAAGTTCTT
>JAJXTU010000133.1 GCA_021783475.1 bacterium | reverse complement strand
TTGAACTCCTTGCTAAATCTCCGTCTTTCTTTTCCCATTGTGTAATCCTCATTTTTATTTTTTTGTTATTTTAGATTACACCTTATTTATTTTCTATTACTGTCCAAAATATGGGGACCACTATATTCTGCCGTTTTGCTTATTGCTGCTTCAGATCGATAGCGGCCGTCTTCCCCTTTATTCCTCTTCAATTCTCTGGATATTGTTGACCTGCTTCTCCCTAACATTTCTGCTACCATCTTCTGCGTAGAATACTATTGCATTAACAATTCCAGATGATACTTTTCTTTTTTTGTTAGTTGGGTATATTTCATGCAACCTTTTTTGAGTTAAGGGTTGCTTTTATATTCCAGCGAACCTACAATCTGAACTATTATTGGTTGCACTTCACTCTTGAATGTAGCAAATAAGGAGGGTATAAATAAGTTTGTGTAATTGGTTTTATGTAATTTACTCTCATTTTATTTATCATATTCATGAAGAGTAAATTACATAAAATAATAGAAATTGGAATCTCAACGTTTACACAAAAAAGCTGAAAGAGCTCAAATAAGAGGTTATGAAAATGTCAAAAAAAAGAGTATTGATTTTTTGTTTGCTAATTTCAATGTTTGTGGTACCGCAAGTTCATGCTGATAAAAAGTATTTACTTATATGTAAGCAAGAAGGAGTTAGTATTTATAATTTTCCAAACGACTTTAGCAAGTTGGGCGAACCTGTTAACTTTTTACCATTTAAACAAGATAATCTTTTTTCTTCTTTGCCCATGTTAGGATTTAATTCAGATCGTACCATCTTGTGGACATTTGCAGCAAGGAGTCGCCTGAAAGATATTCTTTTTTATAAAATTCCAAAAGATGGAGATCTGAACAAAATGAGTCCAATTCCATTTTTTCATATAGAAGATGGAGATCTGGTTACAGGTGCTGGATTTAACCCCAATGATGGAACCTTTTATACAATTAGACAACTAGAGTGGAAGGGGGATTATATGAATAAATTTTATAATCTTGATCCTGACGCCGAATTAGAAAAAGATCGCTGTAAAAAAAGTGCAGAAATTAGAGGGCCCGAAATATGGCGTCTTCTGGGCTTTAAATCTAAAATCGATTATTTTAGATGTGCATTTTTAAAAAATGAAAATCGAGAAGACTTCAATATTTATAATATTTCTGGATTTTCACCATCAGGAGACATTTTTATTTCAAAAGAACACCAAACGTTTATTTTTTTTAAAATGCCAAAAGGTGATGTTGGGAGGGATTCGCGAGGCTTATTTCCAGTAACTAAGTTATTGGCTGAGTATAAACTTGGAAGGTTTGTGATTCCGACACCTACTCCAGTTAAGAAAGTGGGATTTCTGGATAACGAGCATTTTTATGTGTCTTATATAGATGGGAAAATAGGTATTTACAGAGTTCCTCCATGTGATACATGGACGAAAGGGAATATATCACACGACTCATTTCAGGAAATAGGAACTTTTGACTGGTTTGCATGTACTGTTTATACACAATGTATGACAAGAAACGAAAAAGAATTTAGCGACAATCTCAAAAAAGGCACCCCCAGGAAGTCCTATCACGACGTAAGAATTTTTACGGAAGAAGATATGTCTGTTGACAATCAATCTGGCGCAGTAACGCATAATACTCCACGTGGAGCCGCAAGTGTTTCTTCGGCAGATGGCGTTAGCCCAAGTTTAAACACGCCAAAGTTAGAGCGCATACACGAGTGAAACAATCCTATTCTAGTAGTAAGTGGTACTGTTGAATTCGAGGTTACAGATATCACAGTGCTTGGCTCTTTCAGCTTTTTTGTGTAAACGTTGAGACTCCAATTTCTATTATTTTATGTAATTTACTCTTCATGAATATGATAAATAAAATGAGAGTAAATTACATAAAACCAATTACACAAACTTATTTATACCCTCCAGTGCTTTGATTTTTGCATATTTGTACTAATGTCAAGTCAAACCTCTAATGTCGGATAAAGTCTTTTAAGGCTACTTCTAAAAATATCTTTTTGAGAGTTTCTGTTCAAAAATAATCTGTTCAAAAATAATTTTACTATCAAAAGCTTGAAAAACTTGACATTCTAAACATCAAAATTTGGAATTTACTCGAATATTAAGTCACTTATTGCTAATAATCTTTGATTAAACTGCCAATATGCTCAACCTATGCATATTATAGGCAAGGTTTCTCAGCCCGATTTTTACCTCGGCTCTTACTATTCCAATTGTTCTTACGATCAGCGTCTTGGCCTTCTGAGTTTGGATGCCAAACACATGCTCGACTCACGATCGGATTTTAGACCTCGTGTGATTTCCCTGCTTCTCCCAATTGCTCAACTTCTTGTTTTTACATCCCTTACGCTGAAGATGTTCTCGAAATCCCAAAGTTTCAAGTTCTTCCAGACTTTCTTTAGATCTATAATGCCGAATCTGCAAAGACATCTTTGCTGGTGTTATTCTTGTCAAGTATTTCTTCAAATACATTGCTGTCATGAACGGACGATGGAGTAACTTTGTATTTGCGAATAATCTTGTTCTTTACATCTACTTCAATATGGTTTTTGTAGCCAAAATAATTCTTTCCATTTTTCTGAACCCAATTGGCATCAGTATCTTTATGACTGCGTTTTTTCTGACTCCAACCTTCTGGAATTTTTCCATCCTTTATCTGTTCGTTTTCCTTTCTGCTATTGCGTTGTTTTGGAGCTGCCACGATAGAAGCATCAATAATTTGACCTTTTTTAGCCTCAAATCAGCTCTCAACAAGATAACGGTCAAAGTCAGCAAAAAGTTTTTCTACAAGCTTAAGTTCTTTAAGCTGTTCTCTGAAAAGCCATATTGTTCTGGCATCCGGAACACAGTCTTCAATAGCCAGATTAAGAAAACGCATGAAGGAAAGTCTGTCTCTTACCTGGTATTCCATAGCTTCGTCGCTCAGATTGTAAAGAGATTGCAGAATAAGAATCTTGAACATAAGAACAGTATCATAAGGTT
>JAJXTU010000132.1 GCA_021783475.1 bacterium | reverse complement strand
GGAAAGAGGATATGAACCTGTCTATGGAGCAAGACCCATTAAGAGATTAATTTCAAAAAGTATTGAAACGCCCATTTCGAAAAAAATTATCGCCGGAGAAATTAAAGAAAATAAAAAACTAAAAATAGCCGTGGAAAAAGATGAGCTTTCTTTCAGTCAGTCATCACGACCATAGAGTCCTGTAAAGTAGCCATCCTAAGAAACGGTTGTTTCTTTTTTGAAAAATTGTTGGGACGTGTTATAATCTGAGCATTGTTTAGTAATAAAAGTTTAGGGTAATTTCAAAAGACAAAGAGATATTTCAGCAAAGGATATTTATGGACAGTTTTCTAGAGTACACAAGATTCAATTGGTTTTAGATAAAACAGTTATAATAATTTAAAGGGATGTAGTAAGAATGGGGAAAACTTCAAATAAGACAATATTAGTGACTGGCGGCGGCGGATTTCTCGGTTCGCACTTGTGTGAAAAGCTTATTGAAAAAGGAAACGACGTAATCTGCATTGATAATTTCTTTACAGGAAACAAAAATAATATCCGACATCTTTTGTCTAATCCCAAATTTGAGCTGGTAAGGCATGATATTACATTTCCTCTTTATATGGAGGTAGATGCCATATATAATCTGGCGTGTCCTGCTTCTCCTGTTCACTATCAGCATGATCCGATACAGACTATGAAAACTAGCGTAGTTGGCGCCATAAATATGCTAGGGCTGGCTAAAAGGCTGCGTATTCCTATTCTTCAGGCTTCAACTTCAGAAATATATGGAGATCCCAAAGAGCACCCTCAAAAGGAATCATATTGGGGGAATGTGAATCCTATCGGGCCTAGAAGCTGTTATGATGAAGGGAAAAGAGCGGCGGAAACACTGTTTCATGATTATCGAGAGCAATTAAGTCTCGACACAAAAGTCGTTAGAATGTTCAATACATACGGGCCCAGGATGAGCGCCAATGATGGGCGAGTAGTAAGTAATTTTATTGTTCAGGCACTCTTAAATAAGGATATCACAATATACGGCAATGGTTCTCAAACCAGAAGCTTTTGTTATGTGGACGATCTTATAGATGGGATAACCAAAATAATGGAAACGCCAAACAATTTCTTTGGTCCTGTTAATTTAGGAAATCCTGATGAAATTACGATAAAACAGCTTGCTGAGGCAGTTATTGAACTTACTGGGGCAACGTCAAAACTAGTTTATAAAGAGCTTCCAAAGGATGATCCCTTGCAAAGGAAGCCCGATATAACCATAGCAGAGGACGTACTTAACTGGGAACCAAAAGTAAAGCTCAAAGAAGGGCTTAAAATGACTATAGATTATTTTAAAAGTATCCCATAAATGAACAACTCCAAAGGCCTGTTAATATACGCATCAAGCATTCAGTGTGCTGATTTACTCTATGCGACAAATTTCTCCGCTCCAGACCCTTTTGTTTACTTTGAAGCGGGAAAGAAAAAATATATTGTCGTATCTTCTCTGGAATATGAACGTGCTCAAATTGAATGTAAGAAAGGAATCATTGTGCTTGACAGAGATGAACTACTCTCAGGCACACTAAATAAAACCCCGGAAGATCTTCTATGTAACTTAATAGAAAGATTCCCGTGCAAGACATGGATGTTGCACAAAGATTTTCCATTCTTCCTCAGCAAGCACCTGATTAGTTTTTTAGCAGAAAGCAAGCTGTCCTCAATTTCAGAAACAGAATTGAGCTCTTTTCTGATAAAAAGAAGGATAAAAAATAAATATGAGGTGGAGCAAATAAAAAAGGCTCTTTACCTTGCAGAAAAAGCAATGCTAAGAGCTGAAACACTTTTAAGGGATTCCAGAATGAATAACAATTCTGAACTCGTATATCAAGGCAGAAAATTAACTTCAGAATTTATCAAAAGTGAAATAAATATTGAAATAGCCAGGGGTGGTGGGCATGCTCCGCATGGTACAATCGTGGCTTCAGGCAAGCAAACAGCTATTCCCCATGAGACAGGAACGGGTGTCATAAAAGGCAATGTTCCAATCATAATTGATATTTTCCCAAGGCTAGAAAAAACTGGGTACTGGGGAGACATCACTAGAACTTTTGTTAAAGGAAAAGCATCAGAAACGGTGAAGAATGCATACCTTGCAGTAAAAAAAGCACGAGATTGTGCAAAATCAAAAGTTGCTGCCGGCATTATCCCTGACAAAATCCACAAAGAAACAGTATTGTTCCTGGAGAAACAGGGGTTTAAAACAGGCAAAAAGAACGACGAATATTTCGGATTTTTTCACGGCTTGGGACATGGGGTAGGTCTCGAAATTCATGAACTCCCAAGATTAGGTCCCTCGGTAACTACGCCACTGGAAGCGGGAGATTTGTTTACTATAGAACCAGGTGTTTATTATTCTGAATGGGGGGGAATACGACTGGAAGATATGATATATCTTGACAATAAAGGCCAACCACAATTTCTTACTTCGTATCCTGATAATCTTGAGATTACTTAATTTCTTTTTGAGAAGCGAATAAAATCAACAAAAATCCCCCGCTGCTCTACGACAACGGGGGATAGTTAATTTCTTTATTTTGATTACAGATTAGGAGTACCCTTAAATAGAGTTTTTATAATTTTAATACTTGGCATTCGCCCTTATGTCCTCCATTACCCCAATGAGATTTTTGGCATTCTCTTGAGCAATATAAATATTCTTTACATTGCGTACATCTAGACATTTTTTCTTCTTTTTTTCCACAGATATAGCAGGGTATTGGCTCTTGTTGAGGGATATTCACTATGGGATAAACACAACCAAGACTCTCACTCATTTGTGAGGTTTGCTCATATAAAAGTTGATGTATTTTTGAAATGTTTATACAGGCAAAGTATTGCCCGAGACGCAGTGCTCGCATGTAGGGCATTACACCATACACTCTGACTACATTGTAAAAAGCTTTGTATTTAGGCGATTCTAGTAATTGAGTTTGGTATCGATCAAAAACATAACCTTGTATAGCTCTTGTCATCGA
>JAJXTU010000131.1 GCA_021783475.1 bacterium | reverse complement strand
AAAGAAAGAATGAGCCATTTGATGGATTACTCTTAGATGAAGAAGAAAAAAATTTAGAAGAAGCTTTTGAGCGAGGTGAATTCGAAGGAAGTTCTGACTTAGAAGACACAAAAAAGATGCTACAGGAAGCAGCATCCCGATATTTGGAGCTAAATAATTCTAAACCAGTTACATTAAGAATTAACCAGCTCGATTTAATTAAAATTAAAGCCAAAGCTAAGCTAAAAAATATTCCCTATCAAACACTTTTAGGAGCTCTCCTGCATGAATTTGCAGAAGGAGAAACAAAGATTAGTGTCTAGACTTAGTATAAAAAATACGTTCCAACGAAGTTACTTACTTTGTCAAATTCCATCCACTGTGTTCTAAGTTTGACTGCTAGAGCCTGCTAATGATATAGATTGATATAATTATTAGCTTCGGCTCTTAATAGGGATTTTTCTAAACACAAATTGAACTATTAAAATGATTGCGAGTATTATTCCAAGCAATAAAGCAAATGAATTGGGCGATGTTTTCTCAATATAGTCCCCTATGGAATAGGCAAATATTGCATAAGGCAATTGCGAAAGAAGTACTAAAGTAGAGATAGATGTAGCTCTATTTTTAGAACTAATAAACTTATTTAATTCTACAGAACGAGTATTTTGAAATGTCGTGGAACTCGCAATTCTTGCAATAATAAGAAAACACCCAATGATAACACCAACGAATTGAGCAAGCAGAAAGCTACCCAATAAAATAGCTATTACTAATCCCAACAGGACCTGAGAGTTTAATTTCTCTTTAATTTTAGGATAAAGATATGAAACAGCAGCAGAGATTAAATACCCAGCTGCAAAAAGTATCCCAACAGCTCCAGCGTGCAATCCATATTGTTTTGCCTGAGAAATACCGAGAATTGAGGATGCAACAAAATACCCTGCACCAAGCGTTATAAATAGAAAAGACATTCTCCCAACTTCAAGATTTTGGAATAATTCTTTAAAACCCAAAAAATTTTGCTTGAGAAATAGCGATATATGATATTTTTTGGTATCTATAACTGGCTCTTTCAACCGAAGCGTTACTAAAGCAGCTAAAAATGCAAAGATACCTTGAACGATATACGGTAGTCGAAACCAATACTGGTACATAAACCCCCCAAATACTGCACCAATAAATAAACCAACCCATATAAGTGCTTGAATTTTAGAAATCACATGATGATATGTTTCTGTTTTTCCATCTTCATTTAACGTGTCATAGACTAAAGCCTCCAAACTACCCGAGTATAGAGCATTACTGAGTGAGTTCAGAATTGCAAATAGAACAAAAAACCAAAATGTTGTTGTAAATGCTAAACCAAACATCGCAAAACTAAATACTAAATAAGATATAAAAATGGCCTTTTTACGGCCTATTAGGTCTGCAAAAGCCCCTGTCGGAATTTCTAAAATATTTCCTGCTATCCCTCCTACTGCTGTAACAATAACAACTTGTGGAAAACTTAAGTATCTTAAGTAGAAAAAAAGCCATGCTGTAATTGGGAAGAATAAATCACTGAAGAAAGAAAGAATATAAGCAGTAGTAATATTATTACGTTCTTGGAAAACTTTCATAACTTGTTAATTATAGCAACAAGTCCTTTTACTAGATATAGAAGTAACAATAGCATAGAGAAATAGTGGAATAACCAGCATGATAGCCTACATTTGGAGATACTGCATAGATTTTTGGTGAATTAGTTTCGGATATCGGAAAACTTCCATCATTCTCTTAGAATTTCGGAAATCCTCAATGAGTGCCTGCCAATACAATTAATAAGGCTAGTTTTACTCCTGATAATGGGGGTAGAAATTTATTGATCTAACGAATTCTTCTTCTTACTCATAAGAGAATGTATTTCTTCTGTGAGTTTATGTATGTCTTTTGTGAGCTGTGTATTGAGTGCCAACTCTTTTTCTTGGTGTTCATATTGGTGTTCCGCCTGGATTTTATCTCTAGCTGCTGCACGATTTTGACTCATCATAATAATCGGAGTTGCATAGGCTGCTTGCGCTGAGAATGCCAAGTTGAGAAAAATAAACGGAAATGGGTCAAAATGAAAAATTAACCATACGTTACCTCCTACCCAGCAAAGTATAATTATCGTCTGTATGATGATAAAATGCCAACTACCCATGCCTACTGAAACATTATCAGCAATTTTATCACCAAGTTTTAGATTATCTTGTGCCTTTTGATGCCAATTTTTATATTCCATATTATTCACAGAGGGCTTACATAAATAATATCAGATATATGACAAGTTTCAAGGATTATGTTCGTTAGAACTATAACACAAAAGATATATATGTAAATGTAAGAAAGTACCACGAAAATTAAAGTAATACATTTCAACAAAGTTACCCACTTTCTCAAACTTTACTCATTGCGCTTGAAGCTTTGGAGCTATGACCTGGCCTACAAAGTAATTATTGGATATTCTGATGGATCTAATAACGGTAAATTAACGCCCATTCAACTACGTGTTAACTTAGGTAAGGTCGGCATTGTTGCATTAAAAGCACAACAAGTTATTTTAAATTAAGATAAAAAAACATTTCTTTCGTTATGATATCCCTCCTTATTGACATATAGCTATTACCTTTCTATAGTATTACTATGGAGACTCAAGTCTCACAAACCCAAACAACACCAACGGTAGCACCACCAAATCCACCATCGGTAACCTATGCCGGATTTTGGAAAAGGGTTGCTGCAAGCCTGCTAGATGGTTTGTTTATTTTTATGCCATTTTTAGTTATTGATATTCTCTTTAGTACCGTACTGTTTTTGTTTTTTCCTCTAAAGTCCAACCCTGCAATGCGTACTATCAATAACGAGTTAGTGCAAGTACTCAATAGTATTCTGTATATCCTATACTTTGCTTATACAGAAAGTTCATCTATGCAAGCAACGTATGGGAAAAAGGTTATGAAAATAATTGTAACTGATGCAGAGGGCAAAAGGCTCACATTCATGCATGCGCTAGGAAGAGAATTATCAAA
>JAJXTU010000004.1:12500-52311 GCA_021783475.1 bacterium | reverse complement strand
TTCTTGCATCGACGATAAATACCTGTCCGCCCCTGTCTATTTCTCTGAGTATTGCCTCTCTAACTATTACGTCTTTAAATACCGAGACTATTGATCGAATTGGCATCCTGTTTTGCGGAGGCGTAAAGATAGTAGATATATCCCTTAGACCGCTTAGTGCCATATTTAACGTCCTGGGTATGGGCGTCGCAGATAGAGATAAGACATCAAGCTCTGTTCTAATTTTTTTGAAGCGCTCTTTCTGCATAACGCCAAATTTTTGTTCTTCGTCTATGATTAATAGCCCTAAATTTTTGAATTTTACATTTTTTGACAACAATGAATGCGTGCCTATAATTATATCTATTTTATTTTCTGCAAGATCTTGTAGTATCTTATTCTTATTGCCTGAAGAAATTCTTGACAGGCCTTCTACTCTTACTCCAAGTGCATCAAACCTATTTTTGAATGTTCTAAGGTGCTGATCTGAGAGCAGAGTTGTTGGAGCAAGGACTGCAACCTGTCTTGATGCGAGCACTGCTCTATAGGAAGCTCTTATCGCAATTTCTGTTTTGCCAAACCCAGCATCTGCTACTATGAGCCTGTCCATTGGATAGGGTTTTGACATATCTGAAAACACATCTTCAATGGCTCTCTCCTGATCTGGCGTCTCTTGATATATGAAGCTTTCTTTTAGGTCTAACTCTTCTATAGAAAGTTCTTTACCCTTAGAGTAGGGGGTTCTGTGAACATTTTGTCTGGATGCCTCAATAAAAACTATCTCATGGGCTATCTTCTCTGCAAACTCTTTAGCTCTCTTTTTTTTTGCGACCCACTCGTTTGACTTCAGGCTTGAGAGCTCTACATCATCTGGCCCTATATACTTTGAGAGCCTTGTGAACTCTTCAACTGGAATATATAGCAAGTCTTTGTCTTTGTATAAAATTTGCGCATATTCTTTTTGTACACCACTAAAATTCATTAGCTTTAGGCCTGTGAACCTTCCAATGCCATGATCTCTGTGAACTACCAGATCATTATATTGGAGTTCCTGCAGACTTGTTATGTTTTTACGCCTATAAGTTTTTTCTTTTACCTGCCTTGTTGAGAATTCTTGTGAGGTAAAGATTATAAAATTTTCTCTTATATTATATTTTTTTGCAATTTCTTTATCTATTCCGATAATTTCTATACCAGCAGGATAGGTTTTTTCTGACAATATTATCTGAGGGTCTTCTAGATCTTTGATAAAATCTGGCATATGATTGATTGATATTTCGACAGTGTAATCAGAGTTTAGATACCATTTTAGGGTATTTTGAATGTCTTCTACTCTGCCTTTGGGTAAAGGTGGCGCTTGCTTAATTTCCATTGCAAAAGGTTGTAAGAGATTTTCATCTAAATTGACGACATCCTTATGATGGAAGTCAATCTCAGAGTTGTCCTTGGTTGATGGATAAACAAAATTTTTAATTCTATCAATAAAACAAGGCATTTGTACATAAATGTTGTTTTCGATCTGAAAGGTTCTGAGTTTTTTGGTTTCTTGCAAAAGTCTTTCTGCCTCAGATTGGATTTGATCTGTTTCAACAAAAAAGATAGAGTCAAAATCATCTATTAGAAATTTTAAGTCCTTCTTAAAATATAGATAGTTTTCGATACCAGAGAAATTCGTGTCTGACATGATATTGTCTATCTCGTCGGATATCAGATCTCTGTCATTTTTGGGCAGTTTCTCGAAAAATGATTTGATATTTTCTTTTTCTTCATCTGAAAATTTTAATGTTTTAATGGTTATTAGATTAAAGTTTTCTATTTCCTGTAGGGTTCTTTGGTCTTCTGGATTGAAATATTTTATCTGTTTAAGCGTATTATCGCTAAAAATGAGCCTTATCGGAGCTTCTAAATAAAACGGAAAAATGTCCAACAACATCCCTCTAACTGCAAACTCTCCTGGCAATTCGCAAAGACTCTTTCTAACGTATGTAGTGTTTAGCATACTTATTAGATTGTCTCTGTCAATCTCAATGCCAGGGCTGAGATTAAAACTTTGAAAATTATCTTCGAGAGGCGCGAGAATGGCTTTTACAGAGCTCAACATTGTACAATCGCTTTTGTGCGCTATGATTCTCTGAGAAGTTATCCTGGGAGATGGCGAGAGCCTTTCCCCAAACAGAATGTCCCACGCTGGGTATAGTGAAAGCGGCAGGATCTCTTCTTTTTCACTACCATATTTTGAGATTCTTCTAAATAGGGCATATACTTCTTGAGATAGTTTTTCGTTTTTGTAGACAAAAAGCGACCTCTTTTTCTTTTTCATACAGGAGTCAATTAGAAATAGGGCACTCTCAAATTGAATATTTATTACACGATCCTTGTATGATTTTGTGATACGCTTCAATATATTATCAAAGAGATCTTCTATGAATTTCAATTAATTCTCCCTTTCAAGGATTTAGCGCAAGGACGTTTAGGAGATAATTTTAACTCTGCCGCATTTTTCAAGTGCTGCACTCGCTCCCTTTTCCAAAAAAATCTCAAGACAATTTTTTGCAGCATCAAATATGTTGGGCAAATACAGCATTTCATCACTGTTAAACCTTGACAATACATAGTCTTTTGCCTCAGCGTTTTTTTCTCTTCCTATGCCAATCTTTATTCTTGGAATTGAATCTGTCCCAAGGATATCTATAATCGATCCTATGCCTTTGTGTCCTCCAGAACTTCCTTTTGGTCTAAACCGTATCGTTTTGAAATCAAGATCCATATCATCGTATATAACTATAATGTTTTTTGGTTCAATTTTGTAAAAACTTGAAACCTCTTGAACTGCAATTCCCGATCTATTCATATACGTGGTAGGTTTTAGAAATATCAGATTGTTAATTTTAGTTTTGTATCCTGACAGCTTTATGCCAAGACTGTCTGCTAAGAAGTCCAAAAATAAAAAACCTATATTGTGTCTGGTTAGGCTGTATTCTTGTCCTATGTTGCCAAGCCCTACTATGAGAAAAATCTCTTTTTTGTCAAATAAGCAATCTAAATTCATATTTATTTAGCTCCAAAGTTTATAGATATTAGGATGTAAGTTATATATAAGATAAAGTTTATGGACAGTGCTTTTGGATTGATACTGCCCCTTCTTATTAAGAAATATAGATATATAGAGGAAATAATTGTTATACAGCCTAAAATAAGCGCCCTCTCATCAAGGTGCCATGTGCTTAGTGTCAGCCCTACTATTATTGGAAAAGAAGATTGGAATACCATTGCGCCTGTAATGTTTGACATAGCAAGATGGTCTTTGCCCTTAATAACCCAGGATATTGAGTTAAACTTTTCCGGGAGCTCTGTAGCTATCGGAGAAAGTATCACTGATATTATAAAAGGAGCAAGGCCAATAATTTTTGATACCGATTCAATGCTCGTTACAAAAAAATATGATGACAAAACAATTCCGCACAAACCAATACCTAATTGTGAAAATATAAAGATATTTGTAGGGTCTGCTGAATTACAAAATATAAGAGGGTGCAGATCTTCTTCTTCGAAGCCTTCATCATTTTTGAAAACTATGTATAAATATGCCAGATAAGATATTAGAAAAAATATAACAAAAAAGCCTCTTAGCTGCTCTGCAAAGAGCGATATCAATAGCGCTACAGAGAAATTTAATATAAAAAACTTTATGTCTAAGAGAAGAGATTCTCTTTTAAAATTTAGATTGCTATCTTTTTTTCTAAAGATAGCCGGTATAGATAGCAAAGAAAAGGTTAGCGTTGAGAGCATTAGAGGTGCGCCCAAAATTGCTCCTATACCAATTTCCTCTCTGGAAGTAAAGGTTGGGAGGGTTATAAGTGCTATTATCGGCACAATGGTCTCTGGCAGGGCAGTTGAAACTGCACTAAATACGCTGCCCACCACTGAGTGACCGAAATTTAGACTTTTTCCAAGCCATTCTACAGCATTTGTAAATAATTCACAGAATGCTAAGATGGCGAGCAAAGATATGAGCAACACAAAAAAGTCCAATATTATCAATGTCCTGTTCTATATCTTGCGAATCATTGCAACTTCATCACAATCAGGAAATTTGGGGCACTTTACGCAATCTGACCATATTTTTTGCGGTAGATGTGACTTATCTACTATGTCAAATCCTGCAGATTTAAAGAAAACAACCTGATAGGTTAGAGCGAATACCTTTTTTAATTTAAGTTGTTTTGCCTCATCAATAAGAAAATTCACAATCTCTTTTCCTATTCCTCTTCTTTGATATTCTGAGCTTACAGATAGACTTCTTATCTCTGCTATATCATCCCAAAATATATGAAGTGCTCCGCAACCGCACACTTTTCCATCGATTTCTACCACACAAAAATCCCTTATACATTCGTATATATCAGATAGCGGTCTTACAAGCATAAGATCGTGTTTGGCGAAGCCTTCGATCAAGGCTTTTATCTTCTTTGCATCATCAATCCTGGCTTTTCTAATAATTTCAATTTCCTCCTTTTTCCAAGCTATTTGTATTAATTAATACAACTGCCACAGAACACTCTTTTTCATGGGATATCGAGAGTAATATTTGTAAACTTGATGTATCTAACTTATCGGAATATATCCTTATGGTCGCTCCTTCATTTCTCTTGCCGCATATTTCTATTTGTTTCATTTCCAGGCGCACAGAGCAGTATTGATAAATAGCTTTTATGCAAGCCTCTTTTGCCGCAAACCTTGCAGATAAGCATTCTACAAAAGATTTTTTACTTAGACAATATTCTATCTCATTTTCTGTATATATTTTTCTGAGAAATTCATTTTTAAATCGATTGAAAACTTTCTCTATTCTTTTGTGGCTTACAATATCAATCCCTATCAAAAGGCACCCCTCTTTAAAGATTTTTTTAGTTTTACAGGGTCAAGAAGCTCTCTTTCATCGAGATTGATATATGGAAAGAGTTTCTCTGTTACCTCAGGGACATAAATGATAACAGGCTTTTTCGCAGTCTGTAAAAATTCTCTCACTTTGACCATTAATTCAAAATCAACCTCTTTGGAATCTAAGTTTTTTATAAATGTAGAATTTTGCACAAGATAATCTACAAATTGGATATCATTCGCATAGTGTTTCCATTGAGTTCTCAATTCTTTTATATATAGTCCTGGAAAGCCTCTTTCTATATACGCTATAGCGAACTCTATTGTAAAAAAACTAGAGCTATCAAGCGGACACAATAGAGAATATAATACAAGGTAGTCTTCCAGAGCATTTATAAATATCTGTGCAAATTTATAATTCATAGTTTATACTATTATAGTTTATACTATTATAGTTTATTATGAATTGATCGTTGTTATTTTTTTTGTTTTTTCGTATAATCAAATATATTTTACTTTAGATCTTTTTTATATAAAAGATCTATGTTAGTATTATTGTCTTATTTTTAAATTCGGAGGTGAATGTTATAAGCAAAGAGTATGTCGTTAATGAAGAGATCCAGATCTACCCTAACGTTAGACTGATCGATATTGATGGTCAGCAATTAGGTGTGCAGACTACGCAAGAGGCTTTAAGGTTGGCGAGGACAAAAGGTAGCGATCTCGTGTTAATTGCTCCTCAGGGAAGCCCCCCTGTAGCAAGAATTATGGATTATGGAAAATTCAGATTTGAGCAGTCAAAAAAAGAAAAATCTCAAAGAAAACATCAAAGGCAGACTATCATTAAAGAAGTTCGTTTGAGACCTGCTATAGGCGGGAACGATCTTAAAACCAAGGCGAAAGCTGCACAAGACTTCATTGACGAGGGTAACAAGGTTAAACTTAGTGTTATATTTAGAGGCAGAGAAATGATTCACATGAATCATGGAATAGAACTTGTTAACAAATTTTTTGGTCTACTCGAAAATGCTGTTTTAGAAAAACTTCCTGAGGTCGAGACAGAGAAACACCTTGTAGCAGTTATCGGCCCAGCTAAAATAAAACAAAAGATAGAACAAAAAGGAGGGTTGAAAGATGCCTAAGATGAAAACGTGTAGAGCAGCAGCTAAGAGATTTAGGATAACGGGTTCTGGAAAGATTATCAGAAGACAGCAAAATAGGAGTCACCTCCTTTTTCATAAGAGCCCAAAAAGAAAGAGAAGCCTTTCAAATATTTTAGTCTTATCGGGCTCTGACCTGCCAAGACTTTTGATTCAGCTTCCATATCACAACGTAAATTAATTTTTAAATTTAGGATCTTTTAGGAGGAAAAGAATATGCGCGTTAAAGGTGGTTTTGTGACTCATAGGCGTCACAAGAAGGTTTTAAAGATGACTAAAGGTTTTAGGGGTTCTTTGCACAGACTTTATAGGACTGCAAATCAGCATTTGCTTCACGCACTTGCTTATGCCTTTAATGATAGAAGAAGGAAAAAGAGAGAATATAGAAGTCTTTGGATCGTGAGAATTAACGCTGCCGTGAGAGAATATGGTCTTTCATACAGCAAGTTTATTTGTGCGTTAAAGAAGTCTGGGCTTGATCTTGATAGAAAAGTTTTGGCACAAATGGCTCTTTCTTATCCAGAGCAATTTAAAAAGGTAGTAATGCAAGTCAAGGATTTGTAACTTTGTGAACATAAGCTTTGCTTCAAAGGCTGAAGTTAAAGAATTGCTCAGAATGAAAAAATCTGGGCAATTTGTTTTTTTTGAGGGGTTTCATACTCTGGAAGAAGCTCTCAGAGCAAATTGTTTGCCAGAACTTATCCTTTTAAAAGATGAAGAAATGCTCGAGAATGCCTTTTTTCAAGATAAAACTTTTACAGAAATATGTAAAAATTTAAGATTCACCATAGTTAAAGAAGAGATCATAAAGAGGCTCTCAAGCGAAAGATCTCCAGCCGGCATTGTTAGCGTTGGCAGACCTCCTGAGCTAAAAGAGTTTGGCCCCTCGCCGTGGATTTATCTGGATAGGATTCAAGACCCTGGAAATCTGGGCACTATTTTGAGAAGTTCTCTGGCATTTGGATGTGGTGGTGTGTTTTTATCTGAGGACTCTTGCAGCGTTTACAACTCAAAGGTTATAAGGTCATCAGCTGGAGCAATCTTTAAGGTACCATTTAGAAGGAAGGGCTTTAATGAAATTATCAATGAAATGAAAGATGACTTAGAGATATTTTCTTTTTCTCCAAGGGCTGCTACACCGTTTTTTAATTGTGAATTCAACAAAAGAACTCTTCTTGTTTTTGGCAACGAAGGCAGCGGGATAGGCGATGATATTATCGGTACCTCTAACAAAACAGTTTATATACCAACCCAAAACGTTGAGTCTTTAAACGTCGCTATGAGCGTAAACATTGTTCTTTCCTTCTTGTATTTTAAAAATTTAATTGCTAGATAGAAATCGCTAAAGTTACACGCTGCATAAATAATTTTGATGGAGGGGAATATGAAAAAATTTAAGTGGTACGTTTACTTCATTTTTATCTTGCTTGTTTGTCTGATCGTATCAAATGTATACTGGATATTTGCAATCAATTCTGCTAAGGAAACTTATGATAGAAACTGCCAAAAAAACATTGAAAATGTGAAAAAAGATTTAGGTGAAAAGTTTGCTAACGATAGCAAAGACTTTTTGACAGATATCTCAATACCATTAACCTTTTTTGTTAGGGATAGCATCCAGTCAAATAGAGCTTATCAAGTGGAAGAGTGCTTTAATCAAATTGTTAAAAATAAAGGTTTTAAAGAAATTAGCTTTGTGAGCGGCAATACAATTCAGATATCTACTAATAAAAAATATGAAGGCTCTGACTTCTCAAGGTTTTATCCTGAACAATTTTCAAGCTTCCAAAAAATAACTGTTCTGAATGAAAAAGGTATTTTTTTTGTAGTGTCCCCCGTTATGAATATTAATGAAAAGGTTGGTTTTATAATACTTTCTTATGGTTTAACTCAATAAATGCTAATAACTATGTGGTATAATAAATTTGTATATTTTTATTAAATCTTGAGGAATAAGGAGGGAGCAGTTTTGACAAATTTTTTAAGGGGGTTTGAGAAATGAAGGCTACATCTATTTTTGTGATCATTCTACTTCTAATCGTTGCTGTCTTAGCTTTGCTTTCTGTTTTAAGCGTACCAAGCGCTGTAATGCTTTTAATCTTCGGTTTTGCTGTTTGGGCTATTGGATATCGCTATTATAGTGCCTTTCTTGCTGCAAAGGTGATGTGTTTGGATTCTGGTGCCGAAACTCCTGCATGTAAGATCAATGACGGGAGAGACTTCGTTCCTACTAATAAATATGTTTTATTTGGCCACCAGTTCGCAGCTATTGCTGGAGCCGGTCCTCTTATAGGTCCTGTACTTGCTGCACAGTTTGGTTTTATGCCAGGGCTCCTTTGGCTGGTTATTGGCGCGGCGCTTGCTGGGGCAGTACATGACTTTGTGGTTCTTGTAGCATCTACCAGGAGAGGAGCTTGCTCCTTAGCAGATATAGCAAGAAGAGAGATTTCTGGCCCAACAGGCAAAGTTTTGTCTCTTGCTACATTCTTAATTCTTGTTCTTGCCATGGCTGGACTTTCTATAGCTGTGGTAAATGCTCTTAAGAACTCCCCATGGGGTATTATAACCGTCGGTCTTACCATACCGATAGCTTTTATAATGGCCTTTTGGATGTATGTATTTCGTCCTGGTAAAATTTTGGAGGCTAGTCTTATAGGTGTGGTTCTTTTGTTTGTCGTTACCTGGGTTGGTGGCTTGGTTCCGCCACAATCAGAACTTGGGAGGATGCTGACCTTTGATGAGAATACTGTAAAGATTATTTTGCCTACCTATGCCTTTATAGCATCTGTCCTGCCAGTTTGGATGCTCCTTCTCCCCAGAGACTATTTATCTTCATATATGAAGATAGGCGTAGCTGTAGCTATTGCAATATGTGTTTTTATAGTTCATCCCAATCTTCAAATGCCAGCCTTTACTAAATTTGATGCAGGCGGCGGCCCGATTATTCCTGGCCCACTTTTCCCATATTTGTTTATAACAATTGCCTGCGGTGCCATATCTGGTTTTCATGCACTAGTTGGATCAGGTACCACGCCAAAAATGATAAGCTGTGAGAGTGACGCGAGATTTATAGGCTATGGAGCGATGATATTAGAAAGCTTTGTAGGCGTTCTTGCCCTTATAGCCGCTTGTGTACTGCCTCAAGGAGATTATTTTGCAATTAATACTCCTCCTGCAGTATTTGAAAAATTGGGCATGATTGCAAATCAGGTTCCTATATTGTCTGCAATGGTTCACGAAAATCTTGCAGGAAGGCCTGGCGGAGCAGTTTCTCTTGCTGCTGGTGTAGCCTATATAACTGAACAGGTACCATTTCTTTCTGGCATGATGGCCTATTGGTATCACTTTATAATTATGTTTGAAGCTATGTTTATTTTGTCTGCTATTGATGCTGGAACAAGAGTCGGCAGGTATCTTTTGCAGGAGTTCTTTGGGTATTTTATACCTCAATTTAAAGATATGCACTGGAACTTTGGCATTATTTCCACAGGATTTCTTATGTCGTTCTTTTGGGGATATTTGCTTTATTCGGGCAATGTATCTACTATCTGGCCTATCTTTGGAGCTACCAACCAACTCCTTGCGACCTTTGCCCTTATAATATCTACCACTGAAATTCTAAGGAGAACTGGCAAGCTCTCTTACGCTATGGTCACATTTTTACCTGCTGTTTTTATGGCAATTGTCACATTTTATGCCTGTTGGCTGAACTTTAGCCATATTTATATGCCTCTTGCAATGAAGGGCAACTTCGCTATGGGAATAAACGCATTTCTTTCATTGTTGCTCCTTGCTATGGGCATTTGGTTAGTGTTAGATTCTATAAGAATTTGGTCAAATCTCTTGTCTGGTAAGGAAGCAAAGGGAACAAATATTTAAAATTTTCCAAAATTTATAACAAAAAAAGTAGGGACGATTTTTGTCCCTACTTTTTTTGTTATACAATATAATTAAATATGTTTAACTTAGGTTAATAATTCAGGAGGTAAATTTGGCAAAGATTGCGGTTACTGGGGCAGCTGGCTTTATCGGATCAACCATCGTAGACTATTGGATAGAGAAGGGTCACGACGTTCTATCAATTGATGATTTATCGTCTGGCAATATTGCAAATGTAAACCCAAAGAGCTCGTTCTTTCAGGGGGATATATGTTCTGACAGCACATCTGATAGGATATTGGAATTCTCTCCTGATGCAATCTGTCATCAGGCAGCTCAGATATCGGTGCCCTATTCGGTAACCCACCCATACGCAGATGCAAAAATGAACATACTTGGCACGATAAAAATGCTCGAATGCGCTTCAAAACTGAAAGCAAAATTCTTATTTGCATCGACTGGCGGCGCTATATATGGTGAAATAAAAGATATCGCTACAGAAGACACAGAGCCTTGTTTGGTTTCTCCATATGCCCTATCGAAGTTAACTTCTGAGAACTATATAAAACTTTTGGCTTTAAGTTCGGGGTTTAAATATGTGATTTTGAGATATTCAAACGTATATGGCCCAAGACAGGTGCCGCACGGTGAGGCAGGCGTAGTATCTATATTTATGGAAAATATAGTTAATGGCAAGAAGTCTACCATAAACGTATTTCCTGAAGACAATGACGGAATGATAAGAGATTATGTGTTTGTTGAAGATGTTGTAAGGGCAAACGATCTTGCCCTTATGTCAGATGAGAGTGGTATATTTAACATTTCGACGGGCATGGCGACCAAGACTAAAGATATATTCTTACTAATTTTAGAGAGCGCAAAAAAATATGGTTTGTCGATACCTGATGATGCAACCATTCCAAATTATGCTGACGCAAGATTGGGAGATCTTAGAAGGAGTTTGTTGGATTATAATAGTGCCAAGAAAAACCTTAAATGGGAGCCAAAAACAGATTTGAAGAGCGGTATCGATATGACGGTAAGCTGGTTTCTAAAGAATAGGCCAGGCATTTAACCTGGCCGCGATATTAATATTAGACAGCTAAGTTAGATTCTTTGTTTATATCCTTTTGGACATCGTTGTAAATATACATAAGCTCTTTGTCAAACAAGGGCCTTTTTAGCTGAATTGAGAGATTTCTAACGCTTTCCAATATCATTTTTGTCTCTTCTTTGCTCAACTCTATGCCAAATTGATGAAATTTATTTTTTACTGCTGCGCTTCCAGAATGCTTTCCTATGATGATTTGCCTAACCAGACCTACTTCATCAGGTGAAAACGCCTCATAAGTTGTCGGATTCTTTAACACTCCATCGGCATGTATTCCAGATTCATGTGCAAATATGTTAGCACCGACAATCGTTTTCCATATTGGAATCTGCCTTGATGAAGCGTTGGCTACATATTCGCATATTTCAATAAACTTCTTTGTTTTGAATCCAAGATCAAGGTTGTGTATTATTTTAAGAGCCATTACTACCTCTTCCAGGGCAGCGTTTCCAGCTCTCTCTCCAAGGCCATTTACCGTAACTCCTACATATTTTGCACCACCTCTTACGCCTGCAAGTGCGTTGGCGGTTGCCATACCAAAATCATTGTGTGTGTGCATTTCTATATCAATTCCCGTGCTATCGCATATAGTCTTAATTTTTGCGAAGGTTTCAAAGGGATCAAGAATCCCTAATGTGTCACAGAATCTAAGCCTATCTGCTCCAGATTGCTTTGCTTTTTCAGCGAATTTGATCAAAAAATCCATGTCAGATCTAGATGCGTCTTCTGCGTTTGCTGAGACATAAAGCCCCTTTGATTTTGCAAATTCAACTGTTTTACACATTGAATCAAGCACGTCTTCTCTTGATGTTTTTAATTTGTGTTTAATGTGTATGTCGGACGTGGATATAGATATTGCTACAGCATCAACTCCGCAGTCAATTGAATTTTTTACGTCTTCAATTACTGCTCTGTTCCATGCCATTATCGAGGCTTTCAGCCCTAAGTTTACTATCGATCTGATAGCTTCTTTTTCTCCGCCTCCCATGGCAGGTATTCCTGCTTCGATCTGATTAACACCTACTTCGTCTAAGAGTTTTGCAATGTGGATCTTTTCCTGGTTTGCAAAAACAACTCCAGCCGTTTGTTCGCCATCTCTGAGCGTTGTGTCGACAATAAAAATCTTGTCAGCAAAGTCTTTAAGAGTTGGATACAAACCTATCACCTCCTGAATATTTCTTATAAAATTTTAATGTAACTAAATATTTTTGTAAAATTTTATAAATTGTCAGACAATTTTACACTGCTCTTGAACTAAATATTTTCTTTGAATTTTACTATTTTTCTATGTTAGAATTAGACGTATAAAAATTTTTCCTAAGGAGTAGCGATATGCAAGAGATGCTGCAGGTAGTAGATTTATGGGTATCTGTAGAGGGCAAGCAAGTTCTCAAGGGAGTAGACTTCTCTATGGGATATGGAGATGTAAACGTTCTTTTTGGGCCGAATGGAGCTGGAAAAACCTCCTTTATGATGTCTTTGATGGGTTTTCCAAAATATAAAGTCGATCAGGGCAAGATATTTTTTAAAGGTGAAGACGTTACGGACAAGGACATATATGAAAGGTCCAAAATGGGCATTGGTCTATCGTTCCAGAGACCGCCTACAGTCGGAGGCGTAAGCCTGGAAAGATTGATTAATTTGTTAAGCAAGAACAATGGCATCTCTGAAGAAGAAGTTGAAGTTATTTTGGAAAATCTTAAGATTAAAGAACATATAAAGAGATCAATTAATGATGGATTTTCTGGCGGAGAGATGAAAAGATCTGAGATATTGCAGCTTATGTTGCAAAAGCCTGAATTTGTGCTTATAGATGAGCCCGAATCGGGCGTGGATATGGAGAATATTGCTCTTGTAGGACATGCCATCAATCATTTGCTAGGCAAAGATAAGGTGAGAAGCCCCAAAAGGGGCGCATTGATAATAACCCATACGGGTTATATTCTTGATTTTGTTAATGCTGACAAGGGTTATATTTTCATAAACGGCAGGGTGATATGTAGCGGTAATCCAAGAGATATGCTAAATGAAATAAAGCGAAATGGTTATAAGGGGTGTCAGGTATGCCAATAAGTGAAAATAGGCTTTCTGAAATAAAATCTTTAGCTGCTGCTGCAAAGGATAAAAAGGCTCTATTAGGTCCTGACGTTGATCTTGAAAGGTTTAAGGAACTTGCCCAAAGAGATAGAGTTGAGAACCTGTCATCTTTAAAGGCCCAAACTATGGAAGCCGCTATTATGAGCGGTATGGATATAAAAGAAGATGTAAGAAGTGGCTCATTTGTTCAGCTAAATCATAGCGTAATATATGAGAGTCTCAATGAAAAGTATAAAGACCAGCTCCAAATAATGAGCACAGATGACGCGGTAGAAAAATTTGATTTTATTGAGGATTATTTTTGGAGGATAGTTAAGCCCGATCAGGACAAATATACTGCAGCAGTTGCACTTAATCCCTCGCACGGATATTTTATGAGGGTTTTTCCAAATCAGCATGTAGAGTACCCTTTGCAAGCGTGTTTGCTCGTGGATGAGAACAACATAAGCCAAAACGTCCACAATATCATCATCGTCGAAGAGGGTGCCTCGCTTAACGTTATTACAGGGTGCTCTCTTTCAAAGAACGATGCTGAAGGCATTCATCTGGGCATTAGTGAATTCTATGTGAAAAAGGGTGGTAGTCTAACCTTTACAATGATTCACAACTGGGCAGATAATTTTGACGTAAGGCCAAGGACGAGCATTCACCTTGAAGAGGATGCAAAATTTGTTAACAATTATATCCTTATGAAGCCCGTAAAATCAATTCAATCGGCGCCAAATGTCTACCTTACTGGCAAAAATGCTGCTGCTCAATTTAACAATGTAATATATGGACTAAAAGATTCTTATATAGATCTCGGTTCGAAGATGTATCTTGAAGCTCCAAACACTCGCGCTGAGTCGATTGCGAGGACTATAGCAGCAGATCAGAGCGTAATATATTCAAGAGGAGATATGATTGCAAAGACAAAGGAAGCATGTATGGCTCATCTTGACTGCAGAGGCATAGTCTTTTCAAAAGAGGCTACGATGTATGCAATTCCTGCTCTGGTATCAGAAGGCTCTGTAAGGGCACACCTTTCTCATGAGGCATCCATTGGTCCAATTTCTCAAGAGCAGGTGGAGTATCTGATGAGCAGGGGGATCAATAAAGACGATGCTGTTTCTTTGATTACCACAGGCTTTTTGAACTTAAATATTCCATACATTCCTAAATTTATAGATAATAAAATAAAAGATATTATAAACGCTACAGCAAAGGACGCCCTGTAGTGAGAGTTTTTTTCGATAAGAAATCTCTGAGAAAGTTTTTGGAAGCGAAAAGGTCAGCTGGTAAGACAATTTCCCTTGTTCCGACAATGGGATTTTTGCATGAGGGTCACATGTCTCTTGTCAGAAGGGCAAGGGGGATGTCTGGAATTGTGGTGGTATCGATATTCGTCAACCCAATACAATTTGGCCCAAATGAGGATTTAGACAGGTATCCAAGAGATTTGGGCTCAGATCTCAGATTGCTCGATAGAGAAGGAGTTGACGCTGTTTTTTGTCCTAGCCCAGAAGAAATGTATCCTGAGGGACAATCTTGTTTTGTGGAGGTAAGAGAGCTCCAGGATAAGCTGTGCGGCTTATTTAGACCGGGCCACTTTAAAGGCGTCTGCACAGTCGTTAGCAAGCTCTTTAATATAGTACAGCCTGATTTTGCCCATTTTGGTGAAAAGGACTTTCAGCAAATGGTGATTTTGAGAAAGATGGTAAGGGATTTGGACTTTCCAGTAAAAATTGTTCCATCTCCTATTGTAAGAGATACTGATAACTTAGCTTTAAGTTCAAGGAATTCATATCTGTCTACTGAGGATAGAGAGTTAGCTCTAAATCTTAGCAAAGAGCTTTTTTGGATAAAAGAGAAAATCGAATCTGGCTCGTTTGAAATAGGAGCCATAGAAGAAGCAAAAAAAAGGCTTCAGGATAAGGGCATAAAATTAGATTATCTTCAAGCAGTAGACATAGAAAATCTTAATGAAAAATCAGATATTAAGCCGCCGGTAGCTGTTCTTGTGGCTGGCTGGATTGGCAAAGTTCGTCTGATAGATAATATAATAATAGAGTCTTAAGTTGGACTTTTTAGTAGGATATTTCGGTGCTGGCAATGTGGGAGATGATGCGATCCTGCAGGCATATCTTTTAAAGAATAAAAATGAAGTAAAGATTCTGTGGAATTCTAAAAAATCAGCGCCCAATCACGTTGAGAAAAGCAAATTATTTGATGTGATTAAAAATATCCTGTTGGCTGATAGAGTAGTCTTTCCGGGCGGAGGAATTATCCAAGATAGAACTAGCTTTTCCAGTTTAGTTTTTTACACGGGCATAATTTTTATTGCCAGCCTATTTGGGAAGAAGACTTTAATGCTATCTCAATCGCTAGGCCCGATTAATCTTGAAAAATCAAAATTCTTTGTTAGATTTTTAAATAGAGTTGACGTATTGGCTCTGAGGGATTCTCTCTCTCTTTCTTTGGCAAAAAGACTGAGATTGAAGGGTGATATTCTCAAAGAGGTTGCTGATATAACTTTTACAATAGATTTCTTGCTTCCTAAGAAAGAAAAAATTTTCGGTATCAACCTTAGATCTTGCAAAGAATCTTTTCAGTCAGTTCAAGATTTGAAGTTGTTTTCTGAGAGATTGAAGGGCGATGGCTTTGCGATAAGAGGCGTAGCATTCGACAAGGAAGATGAAAGATATCTAAAGAGTTGTGGGATAAATTTTGATGAAATTTTATATGGAGACTTTTTAACAACATTTAGGTCGGTCGCCCAGTGTGAGATGTTTGTAGCTACCAGGTTTCACGGCGCAGTATTTTGCGCTAAGTCATTGACCCCTTTTGTCTCTATTGATTATGATCCAAAGGTTAGGGGCTTTATGCGTCAGATAGGCTTAGAAGAATATTGCTATAAAACTCTGACTCTTAAAGATCTCTCAGAGATGTACGATAGAAAGAGCATAACAGAAAAACAAATTTCTAAAAAGTTAAGAGAACTTGAAAAATTGGCATATAAAAATTTTGATTATATTTAAACGCGCAATTCGATGAGAAAACTTATATTCGATCTTGTACCTGTTGATATAGTAGGGCTTGAGGACATACTATCATCCTTCGAAGAAAGGCTGGCTAATAATATGGGTTTTAGGATTGTAACCCTTAACCCTGAAATGGTTATGTACTCTATGAAAAAAGATGCCAGCTCAAAGATTGCTCTTGAAACTTTTAACGGGGCAGATCTGGTAGTGCCAGATGGAATTGGCATTGCCTTATATCTAAATACAAATAGAATGTGTGGGATTGATCTTATACCGCATTTTTTGGATATATGCAAAAAATACAACAAAGGGGTTTATCTGATAGGCTCAAGTGACGATGTGGTAGGGTCTCTAAACGATAAATTCTTAAAAATTGGCATTAAAGTGGTCGGTTATGAAAACGGCTATTTTGATGATTTTAGGCCTTCTGTAGATAGAATAGTTAATTCTGGTGCGTCATTTGTGATGGCTGCTATGGGTTTCCCAAAGCAAGAGCTCTTTTTAAATGAACTTATCAAAGTTAAGAGTAATATAATCGGTATGGGAGTTGGTGGATCTTTTGACGTATTGTCGGGCAAAAAGAAAAGGGCGCCAAAGATCTTTAGAAGCTTGGGCCTTGAGTGGTTCTACAGACTGATTAGCGAACCAAAGAGGGCAAGGAGAATGTTGGTGCTGCCAAAGTTTGCCCTACTTGCATTTTTCTGGAAGATAAAAAATTTTGGGAGATAGGGAAAATGATTGATACGACAGTTGTAAGCGTAAAAAGAGTTGGTAATTTCCATTTTTTAATTGATTTAGACGCCAAAGTTAATTTGAATCCAATTCCCGGGCAGTTTTTTATGTTGAAGATAAACGATCTTAATGATCCATTTTTTATGAGGCCATTTAGCGTTTTTGATGCTGATAAAAATATTCTTAGATTTTTGATCGAGATAAAGGGCAATGGGACAAAGACTTTAAGCAGATCCACGGCAGGAGATATCTTGAAGGTCAGAGGACCTCTGGGCAATGGATTTCAATTTGACAACGTCAAAAAAGCTCTTCTGTATGCGGGTGGTACAGGTATTGCGCCAATGTTTTATCTGGCGAAGAACCTCAAAAAAAATGGTGTAGAGATCGACGTAATACTTGGGTTTAGAAATAAAGATAGGGTTATATACGAAGATTCGTTTGCTGAGCTCGGAGAAGTTTTCGTTTATACTGATGACGGATCTTATAGAGAAAAGGGTAATGTAGCTGACTTTGTATTGAAAAAAGAATATGACGGCGTTTTTGCTTGCGGACCTGTGCCAATGTTGAAGGCAATCCAAAGGAGACACAAAAACGCACAGATAAGTTTAGAGTCTGTTTTTGCCTGCGGTGCAGGAGCTTGTATGGGTTGTGTAGTAAAGAGTGTCAGCGGATATGCAAGGGTTTGCAAGGATGGGCCTGTGTTTTCTGCAAAAGATGTAATAATCTGATAAACTTCTATATAGCGCTTTTTCATTTTGTCTCATAATCGCTAAGCAAAAGGTTTCATTGCACAATTACTTAAAAACAAAATGGTGAGCCGTGAAGGCTTCGAACCTTCGACCCTCGGCTTAAAAGGCCGATGCTCTACCTGGCTGAGCTAACGGCTCACAAGTTGTAATTCTAAACTTTTTATAATTTTATGTCAATATTTACGCTACTTTTTGTTTAATGAACTTCAATCTTCGCTGAGGATATCTGACTCTTGATACTATATAGCGCTATTTCTATTTCTTATATTTTTAAAAAATCTCTCTAAAAGATGATTGAACCTTGTGTCACATATCTGCCTACAAAAAACTCCGTTTGATTCCAGTATCTCCCTTGTGGGTTTTTTGGACTCTACACAAAATATTACGTTTTTTATCTTGCATTCTATTATTGCGCCAGCGCACATCAAGCAAGGTTCAAGAGAACAATATATAGTAGAACCTTGCAACTGCCATCTATTGTAAGTTTCGAGTGCGATTTTTATCGCTGATATCTCGGCGTGCTCGATGGGGGATCTTTTTCTTTCACACAGATTTTCTGACGCTGATAAGATATCTCCTTCTTTGTAGATTATTGAGCCCACAGGCAATTCTCCAGCATTGTAGGAAGAAAGGGACAAAATATAGAGTTCATCTATTAGATTATTTGTCAATTTAATTCTCCTTTCAAAATGTATTGTATTTTTAAAAAATATGTTATACTATCCTAAATTATTTTGAAAATTTATTTGCCCGCTTGAAAGGGGGTAGTTGAATGAAAGGTTGCACCAAAATGGCAGCGTTTTTAACTGTCCTTTTATTCTTTTTTCCAGTTTCTGCCGGTGCAAAAAGCGTTGATAGTGCAAAGAACCCTTTTTTATCTAACAGCGCATTTTCACAGCAAAGCAATGCACAAGGTGTTAATTCCAATGTGATGCCATCAGCTTCTGGATCTAACAGCGCATCTTCTACCGACCTCTCTTCTGGTCAGACTTCTACATCTGATCTTGCGACATCCTTCGGTGCTGCGATGATCCAGAGAAATATCGACAAGACTCTATCTGCTGCTGACAGTTTTTTGAATGCAGGAGACACCGAGGATGCATGGAACGCATATTCTTATGCCCTGGGTCTTGCTATTTCTCAGAGGAACATTCAGGCCCTTGTTACAGTTGGAGACGGTTTTAGAAAGTTGGGCAATGATTCTGATGCGAAGAAGGCTTATACTATTGCATTTGCTTTTGCGAAGATGCAAAAGTCATTAGATGGGTGTATATTGGCGGGAGACGGCTTTAAGTCTTTGGGTGACAAAGAAAACTCCTGGAATGCCTACAATTATGCATTTGGACTGGCTATGAAATTTAGATCTGCGTCTGGTGCAATCAAATCAGGAGATGGTTTTAGGAGTGTGGGTTCTAAGGCTGACGCCTGGACTGCCTACAACTATGCATTTTCTGTAGCACTTAGCGAGGGCAACAGAGAAGATCTGGTCAAAGCGGGAGACGGCTTTAAGTCAATTGGCGCGAAATCTGATGCAGAAAATGCATTTAATTTTGCAAACAACTTTTAACCCCTGTTAGATTAGGCGATTCTGGACAAAGAATAAGGGGACAGGGCAGGGACTCCTTTGCCTGTGTGTTTTTAGACCAAGAAAGGAGGAAAGAATGTTTGAAGGGTAAATTATTTTGTTTTTTGTTGTTGACTGTTTTTGCTTTTTCTTCTGTTCTGTTTGCGTCGAGCGCGTATGCAAACAATCAAGATTTGAGACAGGAGATAATTAGAACTGCTTTGCATCTCAAGGGGGTATCTTACAGGTGGGGAGGAACAACTCCTTCCGGTTTCGACTGTTCTGGTTTCGTGCAATATGTTTTTAGGATCAATGGTATCAGCATTCCAAGAGATGCAGACTCACAGTATTATGATGGGGATAAGATTTCTACATCAGACCTTAAGCCAGGTGATCTGGTTTTTTTCCAAACTTATGAAAGCGGTCCCAGTCATGTGGGCATCTATATCGGTGACAACCGCTTTATTCACGCAGCTTATCATGGTGGGATAATGGTTGATTCTTTGAACGAATCATACTATGCCGAGAGGTATTTAGGGGCAAGAAGTTATATTGACTAAGGAAAAGTTTTTGGTTATCAATGGAAGCCCTAATGCAGGGGGAAATACTGATTTTCTGATAGATAGATTTGTGACATTTTTGGATAATGTTATCAGGTTCGATCTCAGAGAGATGAATATTTCCCCCTGTAGGGGATGTGAAAAGTGTTCTTTGACAGGTAACTGCATAATTAGAGACGATATGTACCAGATTTATGAGGAGATTGAGGCTTGTAAGTATTTTTTGTTTTTCTCCCCAGTATTCTTTGGTGGAGTTACTTCTACTTTAAAATCTGCGATAGATAGATGTCAACCTTTCTGGGCAAGAAAAAATATTCTGGGCAAAAAGATTGATAATAATGGTAGGAAGGCTCTAATCGTGCTGATAGGTGGCACATCGTTTGCCAAGGGATATGAGTGCGCTGCTCTTTCTGTCAGATGGCTCTTGAACGTCATAGAGGTGCCTGAAGTTAAGTCCTTGTTTTATATGAATATTGAAAACAATAAAGATTTTTCTAAATATAATCTTGAAAACGATATTGATAGTGTAATGGATTTCTTCTCTGAGGAGAGTGAAAAATGAAGATAGCTGTACTTGCTGGAGGTGTAGGGAGCAGGCTTTGGCCCTTGAGCAGAGAAAGATATCCAAAACAGCTCATATCGCTTACGGGCGATAAGTCTTTACTGCAGAATACCATAGATAGGCTTTTGCCACTGTGCGAAAACCATATTTTAATTGTAGGAATTGAGGCACACAAAGAAGATTTAGAATGGCAGCTTAGCAATAACGGTAATTCGAAAATAAAATATAATATTTTGCTCGAGCCATACCCAAGAAATACCTATGCGGCCTGCCTTTATCTTACATTGTACTTTGAAAAAATTGGTGTTAATGAGCCGATATTAGTCGTTCCCGCAGATCATATGATCTCGAATGAAGACCTTTTTTATTCAGCTGCAAGAGATGCCGAAAATTTAGCTGAAAAGGGCTATATAGTAACCTTTGGCATAAAACCATCTTTTGCTTCTACTGGCTATGGCTACATCTTAAAGGGCGACAGGATTGAGGGCTCTAAGGGTTTTAAGATATCAAGATTTGAGGAGAAGCCCTCGATAGAAAAGGCAAATAACTATATTCAGGATGAGAACTATCTATGGAATTCTGGAATGTTTATGTGGAAGCCTGAGGTATTCCTTTCTGAGGTAAGAAATTTTGATATAGAGACCTTTGACAAGGTAAAAGGCATATTCGAAAACTCTCCTGGGTCAGATACCGAAAGAATATATTCATCTTTGCCGTCCATCCCTGTGGACAAGGCTGTGATGGAGCGTTCCAAATTGGGTGCGGTCATCCCATCTGGTTTTGAATGGAGCGATCTGGGAAGCTGGGACTCCCTTTATGATGTGGCAAAAAAGGATAAGAACAAAAATGTGACTACAGGCGATGTGCTTGCACTTCATTGTAAAGACTCGTTTATGTATAGCACTGGCAAGCTTATGGTGGGAGTGGACCTGGAAGATTTAATAGTAGTCGACGCCGATGACGCGATATTGGTATGCAAGAGGGGCCACTCACAGTATGTAAAAGACGCTTTTGACGCCCTCAAAGAACAGGGCAGAGAAGAGAGTCAGATTCACAGGACTGTTTATAGATTTTGGGGTCAGAAAACCCTTGTGAGCAGGGGGGACAATTTCCTTATCTATCAGGTATTGCTGCTTCCTAAGAAGGAGATAATGCTTCAGATGCACCACCACAGATCGGAGAACTGGATGATACTCTCTGGGGCGGTAGAGGTTGAAAAAGATGGTAAGAAGGCATTCTATCACAGGGGCGAGAGCGTTTTGATACCGAAATCTACTCCTCACAAGATATCTAATCCTGGCAAGATAAGCGCTCAGATATTGGAAATCTGGCAGGGAGAATATTTAGAGGAAGACGACGTCGAGTACATATAGCTTTCTTTCTAAATTTAGGGGGTTTTTAAAAGAGCCCATTTTGGCTTTATTGGTTCTCCTTATAGCAATCTATCCAATATTTATTTTCTACTCCTGGGACATTCCTCAGTCGTTTTCTTTGCTAAAATTGGTGTTGATCTCTATATTTTGTTTTTTGTTCTCAATATATTCTCTTAGAAATGATAGGGGTATACCTCAAGTTATAGCTCTTGCTATATCTTTCTTCACCCTTTCTCTCTTGTTATCAGTATACGTGGCGCCTTCTAAGGTTTATGCCATTCTTGGCCAGAGCGCAAGGCTTACAGGACTTCTCTTCTATCTAATCTTCTTGTGTTTTACCTGGCTTATTGTCCAGCACAAGTTTAAAGATAGCGAATTGTTCAAGGTATTTCTTAGCATTGTTGTCTCCTCTATACCACCGCTTTTATATGGGTTATTTGAGTATTCCAATTTTGATTTTCTAAACCTTGAAGGATATCCTGGTAGACTTACCACCTTTTTTGGCCAGCCAAATGACTATGCAGTATTTTTGTCTGTTATTAGCCTTTCGGCTATATGTTTTATCTATATATATAGAAAATTTACTCCGTTTTTTTATACAGTTTTTGTACTATCTTTTTTCGAGCTTCTTTTGACTTATTCAAGGGCTAATATATCTGCCTTTTTCATTTTATTTTTCGCTCTTTTATTTATTTTGAAAAGAGAGGTATTAGGGTCGAAGAAAATAGGTCTCTTCTTAATGGCTGGCATTCTTGTTTCTGTGATAATATTTTTCGCTACTCCATATATAAATCCAAATTGGTATGATATGGGCTTTAGTAGGCAGGTTGGGCATGTAAAGGACGAATCTCTTTCCCAGAGAATTACAATGTGGGAGGCGTCATCTGAGATGTTCTTGAGAAGGCCTCTTACGGGTTATGGCCTTTCAAACTACTATCCTATTGCATCAAGGTTTTTTAATAAGTCAGATAGCTTTTTCCATTGGAGCGTCGCTAATATGACTTTTGTGGACGTGTCTCACAACGAATTTCTGGAATTTCTGGCTCTGGGCGGGCTGCCACTATTCACATCTTTTGTGATCTTAATAATACTGGCACTTTATGGGAATTATATTTCTATTTATAAAAATAAATTAAACCTGATACCTCTATTTGGGCTTTGTGCTACTCTATTTTATCTCTTCTTTAACTTTTTTGTATTAAGCGTATCTCTCTTGTTCTTTCTCTTCCTCGCTCTTGGACTAGCAAACTTGCCCTTCAAAGGGAAGGAAGTTAGGTTAAATATTTTACCTCTGGTTATCTCAATAATATGCCTTTTTGTTTTTTCATATATGGGGGTGTACTACAACATAGATAATGGAATTTATAAACTAAAAAACAATTTCCAAAAGGTTATGGTGGGCTCGAGTGCTCTATCTTTTTACCCTTATGATTACTATGCATATCTTGGCCTTGATGACAAATATCTTGCAATTGCTAAGAGTTTACCAAAGTCAGATAAAAGCGTAAGAGAAGAAATGGCTAATTCGGTAGAGAGAACCTCCAACTTAGGCCTTAGCCTGTTCCCAAACGACCCTGTCCTTTACTATTATTTGGGAGAGGCAGATAGACTGAAAGGAAATTATCCTGAGGCTAAAGAATATTTCTTGAAGTCTCTTAGGCTTCATCCGTTTTACGAAGAGCCTATAGTAGGCTTGCTAAATATATCCTGTTCGTATGAAGACTGCAGGAATTCTTTTAAATATGCCAAGCTTCTTTATGAGACCAGCCCAGATTCAATTTTAACCTTGATTACCCTGGTAGAATACAACATACATATGCATCAGTATTCTGATGCGAAGGCATTCTTACGGGATATTGAAGACCGATACCCTTTAAGCCCGATTATCTTTGTCTTCAAAGAATTTTTTATGGAAAATACTTCTTCATAACTTCTTTTGAAAGTCCTATTATCTTATCCTTATCGAATTGAGGAAGCCTGTCTTTTATGATCCATTCGCCATTTACGCAAACGCTTAATATACAATCAGGAGTGGCGCTATAGACTAAATCGCTTACTATGCTGTGCCCTGGAAGCATTGAGGGGTTTTCTCTATCTATCACAAGAAAATCAGCTCTCTTGCCTACTTCGATGCTGCCAATTTCTTCTTTAAATATCGCCTTTGCGCCCATAGAGGTAGCCATCTGAATGGCATCAAGGGCCTTTAGCGCCTGAGGATTTCCATTGGATATCTTCTGAAGCTTTAGCGCGAAATCCATTTCACCAAGGATATCAAGGTTGTTGTTACTGGCTGCCCCGTCTGTGCCAAGAGCTACGTTCACTCCAGAGTCGAAAAGTTTTACCACAGGACATATCCCACTCGCCAGTTTCGCATTGCTCTCAGGGCAATGAACAATACTTGCGTTGTTTTCTTTTAGAATAGAGATGTCTTTATCGGTTAAGTAGTTTGCATGGGCAGCGAGCGTCTTTGCCTCAAATAGTCCCAGGTCTGCAAGGTATTCCGTGGGGGTGAGGTTCTTTTCCCTTTGCATATCGAGGAACTCCTTTTCAGACTCTGACAGGTGAATATGAATAGGGCAATTCTCTCTTATGGCTATTGATGAGAGCTCTTTTAATAGGGTATCAGAACAGGTATATGGTGCATGAGGGGCTACGATAGGGGATATTAGCTCGCTATTTTTATACTTTTCTATTAACCTTTTTGTATTTTCTATTCCTTGTGCCTCGCCCTTTGCATGAGGAGTAGGAATGCTCAAAACCCCCTCGCCAATTAGAGCTCTTAGGCCTATTTCCTCTGCTGCTCTTGCTACCATATCTTCGTAAAAGTACATATCTACAAATGTAGTGACCCCATTTTTCGCCATCTCATAACAGGCGATAAGGGTGCCTATATAAACTGTTTCAGGGTTTATAATCTGGGCTTCCTTGGGCCATATATGGTTGGTAAGCCAATCCATCAAGGACAGGTCGTCTGCATAGCTTCTAAAGAGGGTCATTGCTGCGTGGGTATGCGCATTTATCAGTCCTGGAATCACCAGCTGACCGTTTAGGTTTACCTTTTCAGAACATTCGTTTTTAACGTTTATACCTTTTATAATGCCATTGGAGATGTAGATATTCGACCCCTCTAAAACATTGCCAGACTTTACATCGAGTATTGATGCGTTTTCTATCAATAATTCGTTCATATTACCTCCTGTTATTTTATCAAATAATATTATATAATTTTTATTATAAAGTGAGAATGTTAATAAAATTTACTTATAAGTTTTGAAAATATGCCAATTTGTATCATAAATAAATTATTTAAAATGGTGGTGGGTTTTGACAGTAGAGAGCGCGAAAAGGCCGAAAGAAGCACGGGTAGTTAGCAAGCTTTTGGACGATGGTCTTTTGACAGAAGACCACGTAAGGGATGTTTTATACGAACTTGAGGTTGGAGATATGCCCTTGCTCGACATACTGGATAACAAAGGGCTTCTGACGAAGGATATGCTCCAGAGGCTGGAGGGTATTTATAACTTTAAGATAAAACGCATACAAGAAACCCCGCTTGATGAAAAAGCCCTGCAGGTTTTGTCTCCAGATTTCATAAAGCAAAGAAGAATCTTGCCCTTAGCTTTAAAGGGGAACAACCTCCTTCTCGGGATGGTAAACCCACAGGATCTGTCCACTGTTGACGACGTTCGTATGATTACAAAGACAGAGATTGAGCCTGCTATGATCCTTGCAAGTGATTTTGCAAAGTATATTTCTGGCGAGATAAGCTTTAAAAAAAGAGAAGAGACGATGTTCGGTAAGGAAGCTGACGATATATCGGCCTATACCGATTCTCAACAGCAAAAAGAGAAATTTACCTATGGCGATGACGAATCTGTAGTAGATCTGGTAGACTCGATTGTGGAAGAGGCAGTTCTAAAAAGGGCATCAGACGTCCACATTGAGCCTTATGAAGACAAGATAGCCTTAAGATATAGGATTGACGGCTCGCTTTTAATGATTTCGGAATTTCCAAAATCAATTGGCCCTGCTATCGTTTCAAGAATAAAGATACTCTCCACTCTGGACATCTCAGAGAGAAGAAGACCTCAGGATGGTAGAATGCACCTGAATGTGGCAAACAAAGAGATAGATATGAGGGTATCAATAATGCCCTGTACACAGGGTGAAAAGGTTGTCCTTAGGATATTTGACAAAAAGGCAGTTGCTATGGACCTGGAGCTTCTGGGATTTCCAGAAAGGGAGCTAAAGACCTTTAAGTCTATATTACAAAAACCTTATGGCATGATATTTGTAACTGGTCCTACTGGATCAGGAAAGTCTACCACACTGTATTCTGCTCTTAGCCTTCTAAATAAAGAAGACGTTAATATATTGACTGCTGAGGACCCGGTAGAGTTTTATATCCCTGGCATAACACAGTCTCAGGTAAACACACAGATAAATCTTACTTTTGCAAGCCTTCTGAGATCCTTTTTGAGACAGGATCCTGATATCGTAATGGTTGGTGAGATCAGAGATTCTGAGACGGCTGAGATAGCTGTTAGGGCTGCTATGACAGGGCACCTTGTGCTTAGCACCCTGCACACAAACGATGCTGCCAGCTCATTTCCAAGGCTTATGGATATGGATATAGAGCCGTTTTTGCTCGCATCCAGCACCCTTTGCGTCCTGGCACAAAGACTTGTAAGAAAAGTCTGCCCCGAATGTGTAAGAGAGGTGCAGATGCCTGATGACCTGAAGGTGGCCCTGGGAATTTCTCCAGGAGGGTTTGGCTTTGGGCCTGTGGGCGAGATCACATATTTTGAGGGCACAGGTTGTAGCGCGTGTTTTGGTACGGGATATAAGGGCAGGATTGTGGTACCTGAACTCCTGGTGATAAACGATGAGGTCAGGTCTCTTGTTATGTCCAGAGCGCCTTCCAAAGAGATAAAGAGCGCAGCTATCAAAGGCGGCATGAGAACAATGAGAGAAAATGGTGTAGATCTTATATTTAAGGGGATTACCACGCCCCAGGAAATTGTAAAGAAGATATTTACCGAAGATTAGGAGGCATTATGGAGATATCAGAACTTCTCGAAAAAGCTGTTCAAATGAATGCGAGTGACATACATCTTTCTGTCGGAATACCTCCCGTCATAAGGCAGGAGGGGAGATTGGTAAGGTTGGAAGAATATGGCAATTTTACGCCAAAGATAGCCTTTGATACTATATTTTCTATGCTCTCAGATCTTCAGAAGAAGAAGATAGAAGAGGAGCTCGATATTGACTTCTCTTACGGCATATCTGGTATAGGCAGATTCAGGGTAAACGTGTACAGGCAGAGAGGCGTATGGGGAGCAGCGCTCAGGCTAATACCCTGGGAGATCCCAAGCCTGGAAACCCTGGGCCTTCCTCCTGTGGTAGCTGAGTTTGCCAAGCTGGTTAGAGGCCTTGTGCTGGTAACGGGTCCTACCGGTTCGGGAAAGTCTACCACGCTTGCCTCTCTTGTAAACATAATAAATAGAACAAGAGAGTGTCATATTATTACTATTGAAGACCCTATTGAATACCTTCACTCTCACAAGAAGTCCATAGTGGATCAAAGAGAGGTAGGAAACGATGCCAAATCCTTCGCTCGCGCTGTAAGGGCATCTTTAAGAGAAGATCCAGATGTGATATTGGTGGGCGAGATGAGAGACCTTGAGACGATAGCTGCGGCTATTACTGCTGCAGAGACGGGGCATCTAGTCTTCTCAACCCTTCACACGAACGACGCCCCCCAGACTATAGACAGGATAATAGATGTATTTCCTACAAACCAGCAGCAGCAGGTAAGAACCCAGCTTTCCACGGCCCTTCAAGGCGTTCTGTCCCAGTCGCTTCTGCCAAAGATTGGGGGCGGTAGGGTGGCTGCGGTGGAGGTGATGATCGCTACCCCAGCTGTGAAGAACCTTATAAGAGAGGGCAAGGCAGCACAGCTCTATTCTGTGATACAGACTTCGGGCAGATACGGCATGCAGCAGCTTGACTCTTCTCTGAAAGATCTGGTGCTTCGCGGTAAGGTATCCTTTGAGGACGCCTTTACGGTCGCCGTGAACAAGGAAGAGTTTATGCGCCTGGTCGGGAGGTTGTAATGCCTAATTTCTTCTATAGAGTTAGAGACGCTCAGGGCAAGCTGGTTACTGGAAATACCGATGCGGTATCCCTTGCGATCTTGAAAAACGACCTTAGAAACAAGGGATTCCTGGTGGTGGAGATAAACGAAATAAAAGATCAAGCCCAGGCTTTATCGGCCGAAAAGGAGGACAAGAAGCCGTCAGGCTCTTTCTCTCCTTTTAACAAGGTTAGCCAGAAGGAGCTTGTGATATTCTCAAGGCAGTTCGCTACCCTGGTGGCAGCAGGGGTACCAATAGCAAGAACGCTAAACACCCTGAAGTCGCAAACCAAAAAAAAGGCATTTAAGGATATTATCGACGACGTCCTGAAGAGGGTAGAGGGAGGGGAGAGCCTTGCAAAGGCCCTTGAGAGGCACAGCAATCTTTTTAACAAGCTCTATACCAGCCTGGTAAGGGCAGGTGAGGCATCTGGCTCTCTTGACGTAATACTTGCAAGGATCGCAACATATCTGGAAAAGGAGATGGCTCTTAGGAATCAGGTAAAGCAGGCAGTGAGCTATCCTATATTTGTCTTGACCATTGCCATGGCCCTAAGCTCTTTTTTGCTGATGTTTATAGTCCCAATGTTTGCTGGCTTTCTTACGGGGATGGGGGCGAAGCTGCCTCTTATGACCTCTATAGTAGTAGGCGCCAGCCACTTTCTGATAAACAACTTTATCTTGATAGTTATATTTTTGATAGTTGGCATCTTTCTTTTTACCAGGGCTCTGAGGACTCCAAAGGGCAGGGAAGTATTTGACCTTGTCATATTTCGACTGCCTATATTCGGGCCTCTTTATATGAAGATAGAGTGCTCCAGGTTTGCAAGGACATTCGGCTCTATGACGAGGAGCGGCGTGCCAGTGCTCACATCTCTTGAGATAATAGAAGACGTATTGTCCAGCGTGGTGCTGAAGAAGGGCATAAGGTTTATACACGACGCTGTCAGGAGGGGTCAGACGATAGCCGATTCTATGAGTAAGACCGATAAATTCCCTATGGTATTGGTGGAGATGATAGCTATCGGCGAGGAGACTGGGCACCTTGACGAGATGCTGGACAAATCTGCAGACTACTATGACGACGAGGTGGAGACCACGGTAAAGGCGCTCTCAAGTATGCTGGAGCCTGCTATGATAGTGATAATAGGTGGCATTGTGGGATTTATCGTAATAGCAATGTATCTGCCTATATTTAGCCTGTATCAGGCAATTGTAAAATAGCTTCTTAAGTCAAGCGATTTCTCTTTTCTTTTGCCGATATATGGTATATCATATTAGTGTAAGGAGGTGTGTATATAGGACTGAGTATTACTATTGACAGCTTTTGTAACTGATTTATAATGTAACAAGCTCTAAAAATAATCTTAGGAGGGGTTATATGCTAAATTTACCAAGAAAGAGTCTTAGGAACAAGAAGGGTTTCACGCTGATCGAGCTCCTGGTAGTAATCGTCATCATCGGTATACTCGCCGCAGTAGCATTTCCGCTTTATCAAAACCTTACCAAGAGTGCTGCTGATGCCTCAGCAAAGGGCGCTTTGGCTGCACTGAGAGGCGCAGCTGCTCTGTATTATGGACAAAATGGAACGTATCCAAGTGGTTTGGCTGCTGTTGAGGCTGTGACTAACGCTCAAGGCGGAATTACATTTAATGGAAATACAATATCTGTTGCTGCTGGAGGAACAACTTATAGTTATACCTTAGATGCTACTAATCTTTCTACATCTGGTACTATTTCTTGTAATACTGCTGGAACTGGCACAAACTGCACAAGCTGGTAAAGACTTCAAAGGGCTGCTTCGGCGGCCCTTTTTTTATATTAAGGGGGAAAGATGCGATCTAATAGGGACGGGTTTACGCTGATAGAGCTTTTGGTGGTTATAGCTATCATCGGTATACTCGCAGTGATAGCCTTTGCAAATTACGTGGATCTTACCCAGAAGGCTTGCGATGCGGTGGCGGCAGGGGTATTGTCAGCTGAGAGGGATGCCTACGTCCTCTACTACATTCAAAACAAGGCATATCCTGTTAACTTCTCTGAGATAAACAGCCTTGTTCAGGTCGCTGGCGTGAAGTTGGACGATAGCGGTCTTGTAACAGTTCAGGGGATACTGGGCCTGGAGAGAAGCTATCAGCTTAGCGTCACTTCCGCGGGTGTAAGCTGCACATATCCCCCAGAGTGCACGAGGTGGTAGGTTGATAGAGGTGTTAAGTCTCAGGACCTCTAAAAAACTTCAGCTAATAGACGCTACGTCTATGATGGATAGCGCGGTAAAGAAGATTTTCGGAGCTTATGATGGGGCGATTCTATGTTATGTGCCGCACACAACCGCTGCAATTACCATAAACGAGGCAGCAGATCCAGATGTAGCCCTTGACATTGATAGCTTTCTAAGGCTTCATCTTCCTGAAGGTATAAGATTTCGACACCTGGAGGGAAATTCTGACGCACACATCATCTCAACTCTGATTGGCTCATCTGTAATAGTCCCTGTAGAGAGAGGCGCCCTCAGGCTGGGCAGGTGGCAGGGGGTGTTTTTTGTAGAGGCAGATGGCCCAAGGGTTAGAAATATAAACTTAGTAAAGCTTACTTCTTAGTTAGATAATTTTATAAGATTTTTATTGTATATATCTATCTTTTCCCAAACTAACTTAATATTGCTGCTGTATAACAGCTGGTCCTGAGTACTTAGCTTAAAAGATTCTATTGGCAGAGCACTCATAAAGTAGTCTTTTTCGTCAATGCCTGTTGGCAGAGGGCTTATCCAGACTCCTTCTGCTGCGTTGTCAGGGAGGAGGCGAAAGGTGTGAATATCTCCCTTTATGTCCTTATACTCGATACTAATTGGCTCTTCTTTATACAACATGCGCTTTATCGAGCCAAAGAGATTCTTCTTTATATAGATCTTTGCAAGCACTATATTTTTGTCCGAGCCACTTATGGGAACGCTTGTCCATTTGTTCCAGCCTGTCTCAGATTGACCTATCCTTGTGGGCTCAGAGGTTGACGGGGACGCACTTCTCTTAAGGAGGGTAAACTTCTTCTCTCTTTCTATCATAGAGTAATTCCTGAGGATATCCAGGACAGTTTTTGGGTCATCATTCAGGAGCATCCCGCCCCTGAAGCTCTGAAAAGGAGGATTGTCGTCAGATCTATACCATATGTAGTATTCTGGTGCCCTACTTGAGCGCAAAAAGGCATCGTTTTGGCTATCAAGCCAGGGCGTATAGTCGGTGTAAGACTGAAATACAGGTCTGGGGTCCCAGTTTAAGTAGTTAGCAAAGATAAGAGATGACTCCCAGGGGTAAGTGTCCACCGATGATCTTGCGATTCTCCCCTCGATCTTTTCTGGCAGGGCGTCTATTTCAAGGTTTTTCCCCGTCTGAACCTTTGCATTCTGTGTCATCGCATTGAGGGTGACTACATTGAAATACTTAAAGTCCAGGCTGCTTGAGACGTTCCCAAGGAGGTTTGAGAAGTAATTTGGCATTATTGAATTGGACGATATCAAGAAGATAAGCATTATAAACCAGGCGATGGCAAATCTTTTTAAAAAAGAGACGATCTGATTATTCTCTAAGACGATAATTGTAAAGATGGCAAATCCCAGATAGACAGTGGTAAAAAAGCCTGAAAACCAGGGCCCCTCTATACAAAATGAATACTTTGCGACAAGCCAGAAAAATGGAATTAATGATATTAAAAATGTCTTAAACTCTTTATTCTTTACCAGATAAAATGCAAGAAAGGCAATCGGAAGAAATACAATAGCAAAGGCGTTTTCGTGGATGGGAGGGTATGAAGATGAGGCTGCAAAGTAGCCGTATGAGAGCTCAAGATAGCCGTGCGTTAGGTTTATAAGGTTTGTGAGATTTTTAAAGAAATAAAGGTAAAAGGGAGCGAAAAGAAGGACGATGAGAAGGACATAAGAGGATAGGAGCTTAAAGCGGCGATTCTTGATCGCTATAAAATAGCTAAATAGATAGATGGCAGCACACATCGCAAAGGCTCCAAACTTGTAAAGAAAGCTCAGCACCAGGAGGGGTGCGCTCATTAGAAGGTAGGCTCTCTTTTTCGTGCGGTAAAAAAGAAATGAAAGGTTTAAGCTCGTAAATATAAGTTCTAAATCAAGGGATCTTACATAGTTGTGATCGTTTATGACGAGAATCAAGATATATGTTAGAAGATAGCCAAAGTATCTTTTTTTCGTGCCTTCCTGACTACATAGCTTAATGAGAAATATAAAGGACAGTATCATATATGAGTTTATGAGTATGAGTATGGGGTTTGCAAAGATTAGTGGCAGATACATTGGCCCAGGAGTTACCAGGAAGCCCAGAGGTCCGTATGTGAAGATTATATCCTTGCCGAAGATCAGGCTGTGCTCGAAGGCATAGTTCATTGCGAACTGCCAGGAGGGGTCAAGCCCTGCTGCAAAGGGCACAATCGTAACATAGAAAGTAAGGAAGAAGAGGGCAATAAATGCAAACGCCCCTTCGCTGAGCTTGAGGCTATCTTTCAGGGCAGAAGAGTTAAGCCTTGATCTCAAGGAGCTTAATATTCTTTTGATGTCAATCGATGAGAACATTTCTTTTTTCAAAAGGCCCTCCTAAAATTATCTGCAATAAACTTAAACATTATACAAAAATAAGTCTTAATAAGCATTTAATTTCTAAAATTGCTAATAAATTTAAAATATCGCTTATAATAAACTTATATATTTTTTTACACATCAGAACCGTTTATGAAAGGAGATCTTGATGATAAGAGTTCGTTTTGCTCCATCTCCTACAGGTGCACTTCACATTGGCGGAGCCCACACTGCACTTTTTAACTACCTTTTTGCAAAGCGCCTTGAAGGCAAATTTATCTTAAGGATTGAAGACACGGATAAAGAGAGATCGTCGAAGGAATACGAGGAAGTCATCTTAGAAAGTTTGAAATGGATGGGGATAGAGTGGGATGAGGGGCCATATTATCAGTCACAAAGACTGGATCTATATAGAGAAAAGGCAAATGAACTCCTCCAGAAAGGGTTGGCATACGAGTGCTTTTGTACTCCAGAGGAGCTAAAAGAAAGACGAGAGATGATGGTAAAGATGGGCAGGCCTCCAAAATATGACGGCAGGTGCAGGGATCTTAGCGAGGATCAGAAGAGGGACTTCAGAGCCAAGGGCTTAAAATCAGTTCTAAGAATAAGGATACCCGATGGAAAGTCATTTTTGCGCGATGCCGTAAAGGGTGATGTCTCATTTGCGAATGACAGCCTGGGCGGCGATATGGTAATAATGAAGTCTGACTCATATCCGACCTATAACTTTGCGGTGGTAGTAGACGATATAGATATGGATATTACACACGTCATAAGAGGCGACGATCACCTGACGAACACCTTTAAACAGATGATCATTTATAAAGCCTTTGGCAAAGAATTGCCAAAATTCGCCCACATACCGCTTCTTCTGGGACCCGATAAGGCAAAGCTCTCGAAAAGGCATGGAGCTGAGAGCGTCCTGGAATATAAGGAAATGGGATACCTTTCTGACGCCCTTTTTAACTTTTTGTCGCTCCTTGGTTGGACGCCAAAAGAGGGCCAGGAGATATTTTCAAGAGATGAGCTAATATCTATGTTTTGTCTTGCAAAGCTAAACTCGAATCCCGCTGTATTCGATATGAAGAGATTGGACTGGATGAATTCTCAATATATAAAAAATATGGACGATCAAAATTTATTTTACCTTGCTAAAGCCTTTTATGATAAAGCAGGTATAGAGGTTGTGAAAGACGACTTTACCCTAAAGGCGATAAATCTTGGCAAAGTAAGGGCAAGGACTTTGCAAGACCTTGTTATCGGCACAAAGTATTTCTTTGTAGAGCCTGAGCTTTCGGCTGAAGAAATGGATAGCATAAATTCAAATAATTCAACCGCACTGCTTTTGGAGAAATTTCTCGAACTGCTGAATAATGGCTATGATTCCCATATGGATTTGGAGAACAAGTCAAGAGAAATGGTAGCCTCCCTTAACCTTGCTTTCAAGGATTTAGTTCACCCCCTTAGGCTGTTAGTTACTGGAATGAAGGTAGGCCCAGGGTTGTTTGAGATCGTGGACGCTCTTGGAAAGGACATCGTTATAAGAAGGGTCTCAAAATTTCTCAATGACGCATAAGTTATAAGATGAAACTCGAAGAGCATCTGATATATCCGCGAATAAAGGTCTTTATTATCGCTCTTGTTATAATACTGAGCTTATTTGTTGTATGGATCTTTAAGGGCATTTTGATACTATTTTTCATATCCCTTCTTCTTGCATACCTGATAGAGCCCCTCTTTAACTTAGTGTTGAGATTTCAAAAAAATAGGGTAATATCCCTAATCATATCTTATGTTATAGTTTTTGCCTTCCTGGGCAGTATCGGTACCGTGCTCTTCTTTGGACTCTCTAACGAAGTAAGAAGCATAGCAAGGCATATACCTGTATATTTTGAATCGATTAAGGGCTATCTGGACAACTTGCAGGCGCTTTTGAATTCATTTTCTATACCCCTTGATATCAGGTCTTCATTTAACGGAGTCTTTTTGTCTCAGGAATACGTTCAGTCTCACCCATATTCCCTCTCCTTTTACGAAAGCGCAAAAGTTCTGAAGACATTTTTTTTGGAATCTGTAAGAACGGGCGTTAATATATTTATTGTGTTTATGGTAGCCGCCTTCTGGATAATCGATTTTGAGAATATTAAAGAAGGTCTCTTAACTCTATTCCCTCCAGACAGAAGGCAAGAGGTCGTGGAGCTCTCTACCGATGTAGATTTTGTTTTGAAGAGAATTGTTAGAGGGCAATTCCTGATATGTCTTATAAATGGCACCTTAACTACTATAGCTCTTGTTATCTTAAAGATCCAATATGCAATCCTGATAGGGGTGCTCGCAGGATGTCTTTCTGTGATACCCGTTTTCGGAACCCTCTCTACCACCTTGCCTGCAGTTTTTCTTGGACTCACTCAGTCCTGGGCGGTTTCTCTTGAGGTTGTGGTAGTGATACTCTGTATTCACTGGCTGGAGAGCTATGTATTGTGCCCCAGGATAATGGGGAAGCAGGCTCAGGTTCATCCAATTCTAATAATATTGGCTCTAGTCTCTGGTGAGCAGCTTTTTGGTTTGGAAGGCTTAATTCTGGCTATACCAGCGACTGGCGTCTTAAAGGCTGTTGTTGTGCACTACCTTAAAAAAGCTGGTCACATTGAACCAACAGGAAATACGCTTAGCTAATAAAAAAGATAAAATTGATATGTCAATTTTTTATTATTATCGCTTTTGTGTAGCTCATTTCTTGAACAGTGTAGAATATACCTTCTTTGCTGCCTGTTCCTGATGACTTGACCCCTCCGACAGGATAATACCCCGTGCCGTGTCTGGGATAGTCGTTTATATGTACCTGCCCAGCCTTGAGCCTTCTTGACAGCTTAATCATATAGTTCACGTCAGAGCCAAATATTGCAAGATCCAGGCCGTATTTGCAAGAATTTATAATGTTTACTGCTTCATTTATATCTTTATATACGTAATATATGAAAATTGGACCGAATACCTCTTCCTTCATCAGCTTTATTTCAGGATTATAGACCTTTATCAGCTGTGGTGGAAAATAGGCATTGGTTGGATTGCCTGAGAATACTATCTTTGAGCCAGAGTCAATTGCCTCTTTTATTAGCTTCTTTAATCTATGTGCAGACGAGATAGATATCAATGGTCCCAGGTTACACTCTTCGCTAAAAGGGTCAACTCTTTTTATGTTTTTTATTTTGTCCAGCGTTGAAGATACAATGGCCTCTTCTAATTCTTCTGGAATTAATATTGCATTTAGGGCATCACAACGCTGTCCTGCATTCTTTAGTGCCCCGTTTAGCCAGCACCTTGTAACCTCTTTTGGGTTGGCGTCTTTCAGGACTATGCCAAATGCCTTGCCGCCCAATTCAAGGTGGAGCTTCTTTATACCTGCATTTCTTATTACGCTCTCACCAGTTTTGCTCGAACCTGTAAGAGAAACGAGGTCTGTTTTCTGGTTATTTACTATCATCTCTTTTATTTGTGTCTCTGAGGTTGCAATGGTGGTGAGGGCTTTCTTTGGAAAGCCAGCCATTTCAAATATCTTTATCAGGAGTAGGACTGATAAAGGTGTGTGTTCGCTAGGTATGGATATGGTAGAGTTGCCAGCTATAAGAGCACTTGCGAGCTTGGATGCGTGGAGAAAAAAGGGAAAATTAAACGGGCTGATAAGGACAGATATGCCGTATGGTTCTCTCAGGGTAATTACGCTTCTATCCTTCAAGTCATCAAATACACCTGACGGTATGTATTCTCCCTTTAGCGCCATCAGATCGATACTTGAGAAATTAAGCCTTTCTATGGTGGAATTTACTTCGCCTCTTGCAAGCTTTATCGGCTTTGAGCTGTCCATAACTATGACATTCGACAAGAGGTCGAAATTCTCCTCAATTAACTTTCTGCATTTCATCAACATGTCAAATCTTTTGTAATGGCTTATTTTTGAAAGCTCTAAGAAGCCCTCCTGGGAGATATTTATAATTTGTTTTATGTCAGGGGCTACAGGCCCTCTAAACCTGTAAAGTATCTTGTTGTCTATTGATGATATCTTGTTTTCAAACTTTGAGCCTAAGGCTTTCCAGTCGCCAATCAGGAAGCTGACTTCTGGGATTGGATCTTTCGAGAGTAGGTCGGAAAATGGACTGTTTTTCAGTATATCTACAATATTCTCCATTTAATTATTTTCTATTTTTATAAATTTCAAAATATTTTTTTGCTGTTGTTGCAAAAATCTCTGCCGTAATTTCTTCATAGAGCACAAACTCAATTTTTCTCAGTGATTCGTCTTTCATAAGATGTTCAAATGATTCTCGAATAAGAATATCAGCACATTTGTCTTTGGGGAAGCCATATATGCCTGATGAAATCGCAGGAAGAGAAATGCTTTTTAGCCTAAGTTTCAATGCGAGATCAAAGCACGAATTTATAGACATCTTTAGTAGTTCCATAGCTGCGTCAGGTGCATATTCATTGTAATCAGGACCAGCTACATGGATTATGTGTTTTGGCTTTAAATCGCCTGCGGTAGTATATACCGCTTTTCCTGTAGGAATAGGCCCCTGGTTTCTAATTATCATATTGCTTTCTGTCTGGATTATATCTCCGCCTCTTCTGACAATTGCAAGGGCTACACCGCCCCCATGTTGAAGATACTTATTTGCCGCATTTACTATGGCATCAGTATCCCTGAGCGTGATATCTCCTTTAACAATTTCTAAAATTTTATCCTTTATTTTAAAATTGATATCAACCATCTTGCCTCCTGAAATTAGCAAACTGAGAATAAATTTTAATTGGTTAAACCAATAAGTTCTCTATCAAAAAGCTAATATCAACATTATAGTATAATATAATATCTAATTTTATATTAGGTTTTAAATATTTTGGAGGTGTAGATTTGGATAATGAATTTTTTGCTTTGTGGCAAAATGTTATAAAACAAAATGAAGAGGACATGCTTATTAAGCTCGATAGAGGCCTTGAGGCAAGAGAACAATTGTGGAAGAACAAGCTTGATTTAGAAGGAGATCTGGCAGCCAATATTAAGTCTGTAGATAAGAAATTCCTGCTTATGGCTCCATATATAGTATCGTTTATAGGGAAAGAGTATTTTTCAAAATATGAATACAAGCCTATCTTTATGTGGTGGTATCATTCAGATGAAATTGCCGACGGGAAGCTTACTGTGGATATAGAGAACAGGATATGTGAATACAACGATCAGGGCATGGAAGGCGAGTGCTCTATAGAAAAGATGAAGGAAGAGGGCTTTATGCTGGAATTGGGAGAGATCTCAGGACATCACAAATAAAATTGGGACTATTAGATAAGCTAGACTCTCTTAGGGGATCTCCTTGCGAGAGTCAAATTGAATTGAGAATTTCTCAGTTTAAAGAAGTTGGCTCTCGCAGCGAAGAAAAGATCTTTGAGGAGCTTTGTTTTTGTGTTCTGACTGCAAACTACTCTGCTAAGGGCGGAATATCTATTCAGAACAAGATAGGCGATGGTTTCTTGTACATGGAGGAAGAAGAGCTAAAGCTAACTCTTAGAGAGCTGGGCTATAGGTTCTGGAATCCGCGATATAAATTTATCGTAGAAAACAGAAGACTTTTTGGAAGGTTGAGAGATATCCTGGGTTCTGATGTAAACACTTTTGATAAGAGAAAGACCCTGGTAAAAGAGGTAAAGGGCTTTGGCATGAAAGAGGCAAGCCACTTTCTTAGAAACGTTGGTATCTTTGATGTGGCGATTCTTGACAGGCACATATTAAGGGTTATGAAGGAATATGGCTATCTTGATGATATTCCCAAAACAATTACCGAAAAAACATATATTAATTTCGAGAAAGCTTTTTTTCAAATTGCAGGTGATTTTGGAAAATCACCGGGAGTCTTGGATTTATATATATGGTTTATGGAAAAAGGATGTGTGGACAAATGAGAATAGGGCTCTTTCAGACGGACATATTAAGAGATTTTGAATTAAACTTTGAGAGGGCTAAGGGGGCGATTTTAGAGGCTCAGAAGAACAACTTAAATCTTTTAGCTTTGCCTGAGACCTTTCTCTCTGGATATTACAAGAGTTCAATTAAAAAGGTTAGCGAAAACCTATCATATTATTTTGATCAACTTTCAAGCATGTCAAGAGAATGCAACATAGATATATATGGTTCATTGCCTTTAAAAGAAGACAACAGCATGTACAATTGCGGTTTTTATTTTAGCGGCGGAAGCTGCATTGGAAGATACAAGAAAATCCATCTAATAGGTATTATGGGGGAGAGAGATATCTTTTCAGAGGGGAATGAGCCTGTTGTGGTAGATTCAAAGAATTTGGGCAAGGTAGGTCTTGCAATCTGTTACGACATAAGGTTTCCAGAACTCTTTCGAAAGATTTCCACAAAGTCAAGGGTTACTATAGTGAGCGCTATGTGGCCAAAGAGCAGGATAGAACACTGGAAGGCTCTTTTAAAGGCTCGCGCGATTGAAAACCAATGTTTCATAATCGGAGTAAACAGGGTGGGCTCTGATAGAAATAACTTGTATTCGGGCAACTCTCTTATTTTCGCTCCTTGTGGGGCGACTATCTTGGAGTGCGGCGATAAAGAAGGCCTTTATTTTTCTGATATAGATCTTTCATTGGTAGAAAAATACAGAAGCGATTTCAACGTTTTGGTTGACAGAAGGATATTTAGTCTGCAGTAATATAATAATATTATATGTTTTAAAAATTTTTTAAATTTTTAAAGGGGGAAACATGCAAAGTCAGATAGAATCGGCTTTGAAAATGAAGTTTAATCCTGTTGCGATTATCTGGTCAGACAAACTGCCTGCAGATGCAATGAGATTCAAAGAGGGCAGATGGGGCTGTTTGCAAATGCTGCTAAAGGAAGGGCTGCTGTCTTTGACAAAAAAACCTATGGCTGTTGGGGGTGGCGGAGTTGGTCTTGGTTTTGGCAACACCTATAAATACTTTCCTGGGGGCAAACGTGTTTTGAAAATTTTTTTCAAGCGGTAACAAAAAAGATGAATTAGGCAGGGAAGTCGCTGCAAGATTAAAGAATTTGGCAAGGAAAGATTTTATTGAAGACTTTCTTGAGTGGGAAAGATACGTAAAGACCCCTGAAAAGATTAGAAAATTTTTAGAACAGATGCCTATGACGGAAGTTCCTACAGAATATGTAATATTTAAACCCTTGCAAGATGTAGGTTTTAATATAGAGAAGCCAGAGGTAGTAGTCTTTCCTGTGAACCCACATGAACTGGCTGCTTTAGTTGTTCTTGCAAATTATGGCAGGGATTCTTTCGAAAGTGTAATTTTTCCGTGGGGCTCAGGCTGCCAGACTATGGGCAGTTTTACCTATAAAGAGAGAGAATCAGCGCCCCAGAGGGCTGTGATAGGG
>JAJXTU010000004.1:0-7500 GCA_021783475.1 bacterium | reverse complement strand
GAGGAGGTCTATCCCTAGTACGAGAGGACCGGGATGGCGGAGCCTCCAGTGCATCGGCTGTGGTGCCAACTGCAAGGTCGAGTAGCTGTGCTCCGTGTGGATAAGCGCTGAAAGCATATAAGTGCGAAGCCCTCTCCAAGATTAGGTTTCTCATCCAGTAATGGAGTAAGACTCCTGGGAGACTACCAGGTTGATAGGCCAGAGGTGTAAGCATGGCAACATGTTCAGCTGACTGGTACTAATAAGTCGAGGACTTGACGGTAACTATTCCTCTAGAAGAAGAGAGGAGAAATCTTCTTCTCCCGGTGACCATAGCAAAGGTGCCCCACCCGTTCCCATTCCGAACACGGAAGTGAAAGCCTTTAGCGCCGACGATACTATTTGGGAAAATAGGACGTTGCCGGGAGATTTTTTTTCTTCTATTATATAAATATAATACTATTTAGTTTAGATATATCTGTTTGGATATTTGTCTAAGTAGTATTATATTTTTTTTAATAAAAAATTAATTTTTGAGATATAATATAATTCTTATGTTTTATTCTAACTTATTAAAATTTGAAAAATAGAAAAATTAAATCAAATAACCCAAATAATAAACTTTCTTTGAAAAAGATTGTCATATATTGTCTTTTTCAAATTTTGCTGGCGTGCATTGTCATTCCTGCGCTTGTTTTTTATGGTCCTTTTTCAAATATTAGGGATATGTGGGTTGAGTCTGCAATGACTACTTCCAGTCATCAATTTCTGGCTACTCTCTTTTTACCTGAGCAGAAAATAAAAACTATTATGGATAAAACCAATTCTATTATTTTCGGCAATTCCGATCCAAATCTTCTTAAATTTGTAAATCATCATGACAATACTATCAATGTGTATGAGATTAAAAGTAAATATTTTGTTGGTAAGGTTTTGCTAATAAAGGATCCTACTCGAGTAAAGGTTGGGGTCTCGAAACTCCTCCCGAAAGAAGGTCAGACTGTTAGCCAGATTGCTGATGAAAACAATGCTATTGCCGCTATAAATGCTGGAGGGTTCTTAGGCCTTGAGAATGGTTCCTGGAGCGCTACTGGAGGTGTGCCTGAGGGTATTATTATCCACGATGGGAAGGTTTTCTATAGCGATTTTGTAAACGATAAAATTAAGAGAGATATTGTAGGTTTTACCGCTGAAGGGAAGTTAATAGTTGGGAAATTGAATTTTGATGAGATTAAGAATTTAGATATAAAGGAAGCGGTAAGCTTTGGTCCTCCTCTTATCGTTAACGGGCAGCCAATGATAAAAAACGGTGATGGCGGTTGGGGAATAGCCCCTAGGACCGCAATTGGCCAGAAGGCTGATGGAACTGTAATATTTCTGACTATTGATGGCAGGGCGCTTGAAAGTGTAGGCGCAACCCTTAGAGATGTTCAGGATATCATGCTTAAATATGGTGCCTATAATGCAGCCAACCTTGATGGTGGTTCTTCTACTACAATGTTCTACAAAGGAAGAGTAATTAATAATCCTTCTAACCCTCTTGGGGAGAGAACTGTGCCAACAGTTTTTTTAGTTAAGTAACCCTATATGAAAAAAAGATTTTTAACCTGGTTTATCATACCTGTCTTGATTCAAATCTTGATTTTACTTTATATAAACAATGTCTTTCTTACTTCTGGAAATATTGATATAAAACAAATTACTGATAATGCTGATTTGCCTAAAGAAATTAAGGTTAAGCTCGCTTACAAGGCTAATAACATTAATGCTTCATATGATGGAAAGTATATTTCTTTTTTAAATGACGGCAAAATTTTTGTTTTAAATTCTAAGGATTCTAGTTTACAAAAGATTATTGATGTGGATGATGGGGCTGTAGAATATTATACCTGGCTCCCGGACAGGGATAGGATTTTGTACTTTTATAAAAAAAATCTGGGTTACGAATATGAGATTTCGTTGGTCGCTTATGACTTTAATAATTTCCATTATATGGAAGTTGGAAAGATATATGTTCGAAGTGGGGAGGACGTTAAAGATGTAACCCTCTCAACCTTAACCAATATGATTTATGTAAATATTGTTAATAGGCTTGGCAATAGCACCCTTTATAGAATAGATATAATGGGTCAATTTGATCATGTTTACTTGCCCTTTAATAGAATCAGCAGAATGTCTGAATTAAGGCACAGAGATCAAATTTTTATACAGTCAACCGATGGAAGAATATATCTATTTAAAAATAAGATTGGCAGCCTATTTTTAAATAAGGGATATGAGCTTTTGGGAATCGGTCTTGACGATTCGGTTTACATAGGAAAAGTTGAAAATAACAGTATTACAAAAATATTTGTTGGTAAGACAGATCAGATTTTTAGTAATTGGAATGAAATTAATTTAGAAATTCCTGTAAATGTAAATTCAATTTTAATTTTCCCGAAGAACAACGAAGTTGGATTGCTAAAATACAATAATGAAATAAAAATTATTTCTTCAGGAAAAGTAATCTCTCCAGATGGGCAATATATTGATCATAATGAAAACTATATTATCTATAAAAACTCTAATCAAATTATTTTGAAGCTTTATTAGCCGTACTTATTTGTTTTACTTGCTTTGGAAAAAGATATTTTCCGCTAAATGTTCCATAAATTGAGCTAATAAAAGTTAATATCCAAAGAAATGTTAAAAGCGTTGCAAGAAGTACTGTGTACCAATATACATATTCGACTTTGCAATGTTCGTATATGCTATAGCTTGACAGTGTATATGCTGCCAGGGGAAATATAAATGCCCACCAAGAAAGCGTAAAAGGTATATTTCTCTCGCTTTTTAAATATTTCAAGGTTATTAAAACTACCAGTAAAAATGCCCAAACGCCAAAACTCCAAAATATTGCACCCATAAAATTAATTGTCCCCAATCCTGCTGATTCAATTATATTTAGAGATGCCGAAACATCTGCAATACCAAGTAAGCTAAGTGTACCTACTCCTATGGACCCAGTATTATCCAGAAGGTAGGCGTCGCAACCGATCCTGGTAGTTTGTGAACTATAAATCTATTTAACAGAATACTATTGAGAAGAATAAATAGTGAGAGTCCAATTCCAAAAAAGATGATGTCTGTAAAATTAATCGCACGCGCATATTCTATATTTGTGTTTAGATAAGATCTTGCTACCATATTTCCCAAAAGGGGAACGACTATTGTTGCAACTGGTGGTATGTACCATGAGAAATTTATAAATTCTGGTTCTATTTTTTCTTTAACAATCATATTGTAAGTTACAATAACTCCGAATATCAGACAAAGTATTACACCATTTAGCCATAATAAGTTGCCTATAAATACAATATTTTCGTGGCTGAAAAAATCTTTGCCTATTAGAAAGAAGTTTGTTCCAAGTACGAGCCCTCCAACTGGCATTGTTGGGAAAAAATTTGACATTATTGGATGGCTCAAATCTTCTAATAGCTTATTGATGTGTAAAAACCATCTCAATACCCATGGAATTATTAAAATCAGAAAAAGAAAGATATTTAAAAAAAACAGCGATTGAGCGACAATCTTTAAAAAGGTAAAATGTGTACTAAGCGAATATAGAACGTTTGCAAAACCACCTGTGCCCATGACAGACGCAAACCATGCTGGTGAAAAGTGCTTGACTAACGAGTTAAAATCATTTTCAGTCATATAAAATTCTCCTAACATTAGTTATGAAACATATTTCATTAGTAAATTATATCATAAAAATTATTTAATTTTATAATATAGTATATAGTTCACTTCTATATATTCTTAGGAGATCAAGCATTTTTAAAATATTTTTGTAGAACTTGACTGAGGAAAAAAAGAATGAATAATAAAAATTTAGCCAAAAGTTAGTTTTTAGATAATTTCTGGCTATTAAATTTTGAAAAAAATCTTGTAAGAATTATTGAAAATCTTTTTCTAACCTGTCTCTAAAATGATCTACTGCCTTTTTCATATAGTCTTCAGAAATCTTTCCAAATGGTGCTGGGGTTTCAAATATTCTTTTTGGGAGATCTAAGTGGCTTGGTAGCCATCCTTCCTGAGTTTTATATGACATCTTTTGTCTATAAATTTCCATACCTAACTCTTTAAGCTCTTCTTTCGTTAGATCTATGCCTATAGTTTTTAGACAATTTATAGTATTGTCAAAATTTAGATATATTGCCCTTGCAAAGAAACAAACCACAAGGCTTGATAGAATTTGCCTGTTTGCCTCTTCTTCTATTAGGTTGTCTACCAATTTTTCTGGTTCTGGATAGTCTCCTTTCAGGCTCTGATCCATGCTGTAGCCTGCATTGTCCAGATGACTGTGTCTTGCTCCTAAAAACCATCCAAGGTGGGTAGCTGCTCCTGTATGATATCCTGGCATCTCATTTTTTCCAAAATTGAGTGCAAAATCTTTGCCGCCATAAATTTCTGATGCATAACTTGTGCCTCTTGAAAGCGCTTTATAAAAATCATTTGGCATTAATACAATATTTTCTAAGCCTTCAATATACTTCTCCCAGTCTCCAAACGAAAACTTAACCAATGTCTCGCTTTCAGTAACAATGTTTTTGTTAAGCATCTCTGTGGCCCAGGCAAGGGCTACTCCAGATGACATTGCATCAAGACCTAATTTTTCAGTTCTGTCCATCAACTTCAGAAAACCCTTAGCGTCTTTGATTCCAAGCATCGTTCCTAGTGAATAAATGGGTTCGTAATCATATCCAATCATAGATGTCTTGTAAAAATATTTTTCTTCTTCGTGCGGATCTCTGAAGGCTGCTATATGAACGCATGCAACTGGACATCCAGTGCAGGCTATTCTTCTGCCCAGATAATTTTGAGCAAGATTTTCCCCAGAGAGCTCAGCTGCACCCTCATAAGAGATTTTATTTAGATTTTCAATAGGGAGGCCGCCAATTTCATGAAGAGGGAGGACATTCACAGCGGTTCCAAGGTCGTGATATTTCTTCATCAGGCTTGATGTGGTTTCATCCAAAATATTTTTATAGACTCTCAAATATGCCTTTGGGTCTGTTAAATTTATCGTTCTTTTACCCGCTATCACTAAAGCTTTTAAATTCTTACTGCCAAAAACTGCTCCTAAACCCAATCTGCCAAAGTGTCTATATGTTTCAGTGTTTAGCGATGCAAAACTTACAAGATTTTCTCCAGCTCTACCTATTCTCATTATGCTTCTTTGGCCTGAAAAGGTCTCTCTTTGTCTGATTATCTTTCCAACGGTGATTGCATCCTTTATTCCCCAAATAGCCCTTGCATCATGGAATCTAACTTCATTGTCAAATATTGAAAGATAAATTGGAATGTCTGATTTTCCTTTAATAACTATTGCGCCGTATCCAGCCATCATAATGCTTACTGCGCTTCTGCCGCCTGCGTGGCTTTCCCCAAGGTTGCCTGTCAAGGGGGATTTGAACATTGCTACTGTTTTGGATGCAAGAGGATAAAGAGAAGTAATAGGTCCTACTGCAAATATTATTGTGTTTTCTGGGCTAAAGGGATCTGTATTTTTTGGACACTCCTCTTTCAATAGCTGAATTCCCACACCTGATCCGCCTAGCCACTTCTCAAACAAATCAGGCCTTGATTTTATCGCAAAACTCTTTTTTGATAAGTCTATATAAAGAACGCGAGTAAATTTGTCTTCAAACATTTTTTTTACCCCATTCCTTATTAAAATATAGTACGTGATGAGGACAGTTCATGGCACAAAATCCACAGTAAATGCATATATTTGGCTTATTTGCCTCATTATCCCAGAATATTGAATTTACCGTACATGCCTCAACACAATTTTTGCAGCCTATGCACTTTTCTGAAATAAGATTTACCCCTCCATCCTTTCTTACTTCAAGAGCATTTGTGGGGCACACTGCTGCACAGGGTGGGTCTGAACAGGCTCTACAAACTAATACAGTAAAGCCCTTTTCCATACCACCAGAAGAATGAACTGCAATCTTTGACTTGGCAAGTCCACCGAAACCCTGCCTTCTGACACAAGCGAGCATACATATTTCACATCCTACACAGCGATCTGGATCTATTATCTCTATTCTCATAGGTTGTATCTCCTTTTGCTGGCTTGTTTATTTAAAATTACTTTTTAGTTGGAAATGCTAACTCTCCTCCATTGTATCCTATAACTGTTGTAAGTGGAGTAAGAAGCAATATTAGGATTAGATATATATATGTTGAGGTGTGGGGGGTTGTGTGTATTGAAGAGAGTATTGATGGATTATTTAATCTCATATATAGCAATATGAGGGCATCAAGATCGACTAAGATGGTAAATATTATTTTTAGTTTTATGTGGATAGACGGGCTTAGTTTATAGTTTAACCACCAGGTAAATAATCCCGTAAAAATTGCAGGTATAGTAGAAATTAGACCTGCAGTAAAAAGATAAAAGGAAGTGCTCTCAAAAGATTTGTGCCCGAAAAATAAGAAAATCAATGCAAACAAGCTAGAACCCATCATAAAAGCCAGTGGCAAGTGTACTGAAATAGGGTGGGGATGTCTTTTCAAAGTTGGATGCGCTTCTAAAATATTATTTAGCCAGGTGGGCACTCTTTCGTCTTGGGGGTCTTCTCTGTATGTCCCAATGACGCTTAGCCTTTCCAACATGCTTTCGTTGTGAGGCGCTGCTGATATTTCTGCTGTGAGGTCCCTGCCAGAGATATGCGTATTCATATGTGTCCCAGTTTTCCATAGCTTGCTGCCTGTAGCGTCATACACCTTTCCCTTGTAAGCAATATAAACGCTCTTATCATCTTTTCCATTAAACTTTTTCAATGAACTTTCAGTGAATTCTTTCACGCTCTCACCCCACTTTTTAATATAATTATTATTATAACCTAAATCTTGTGTGCTATAGCGAGCTAAAGAATTATAAAAGCGCTCTATAACACACAAAGGCTATCGAAGCTAAAATTTATTAATTAAACAGACGACAAGAACAAATTTATTCGTGTGAGTGAAAGTGCAGGTGGTCACCTGTATGGACATGTTTGTGAAAGTGTTCATCGATAAGGTTTACCTTTATAAGCAAATCTTTGTTGTTTAAGATTTCTTCTGGCGATCCTGATGCAATGATCTTGTGGTCTTCAGAGAAGACATAGACTTTGTCAGCCAATTCATATATTAGATCAAGGTTGTGGGTGGATATAACTACGGTTTTATTCTGTTTGTGAAAGTCTTTTATAAGATTTATCAAATGTCTTTGGGTTCTGGGATCTAAGCCGTTGGTTGGCTCATCCAATAATAAAACCTCTGGCTCGATTGAAAGTATGGATGCAATTGCTTCTTTTTTCTTTTCTCCACCGCTCAGCTTGAAAGGTGGTCTGTCTTTAAGGCGTTTCAAGCCCAATAGATCTAAAGTTTTTTCTACTCTATCCCTGACTTCGGTTTTGTCTAATCCTAATTGCAAGGGTCCATAGGCTATTTCATCCCAGACCGTTGGGTTGAAGAGCTGAACGTCTG
>JAJXTU010000048.1 GCA_021783475.1 bacterium | reverse complement strand
AACTTATTGAGAGGCCTATAATTATAAACAAAAATTCTAAAAACATTGAAATATTCAGAAAAAAATTTAAAGATTCGATTCACATAAGATATGTGGATACAGGAGAGTGTAACGCTTGTCTTTTCGAAGTGAATGCTACCTCAAATGCATTTTATGATATCGATCAATATGGCATTAGTTTTGTAGCATCTCCAAAGCATGCTGATGTAATTGTGTTTACTGGATCAATAGTAAGAAATATGGAAAAGCCATTTCTGGACACTTTAGTAGCTATCCCAAAACCATACATTGTTATTGCAGTTGGTAATTGCGCATGCGGCAATAATATGTTTGTTTCTGAATATGCAAAAAATAATTTACCAGACAATGACTTTATAGATGTTTATATCCCCGGCTGCCCACCAAATCCATTATTGATAATTAAAGGTATTTTAAAGGCATTGGGTAGATTAAAATAAATTTATACCTTTTTTAAACTTCTTACTATAAAATATTTAGTATGGTAAATTTAAATTTTTTAATTATATAACTGTATGATTTTAAGAATTCTTTTTTCTACAGTAAAAATAAATCTGAAACAGATCTTAAAGGTTGTTATCATGAGCTCAGGTATTGCACTGTGCATTTTGGTCATTACTTTGATTACATCAATCAGCCTGGGAGCAAGAGAACAGGTAAATAATCTCCTTCAAAAGTTCGGGCCAAAGTCAATTGTAATTCTTGCTGGTGGCAAAAGACAGCCTGGACAGCCTTTCGAGAGATCTACCACACTTACGCTAAAAGATGTAGATACAATAAGATCTCAAATCAACGGTATCGAATCCTTATCGCCAGCTTTCAATAGTAGTATGAATGCCAAGTATAAGGATCAAAATATTGATACCACAGTTTCAGGTTCCAATTCATCGTGGCCTGATACATGGGATTGGAACGTAATAGAAGGAAGATTTTTCACTCATAATGAAGATTTTCATATGAGAAGAGCAGCTGTTTTGGGTAGGACGGTCGCAAACGATCTTTTCTTAGGTGAAAATCCTATAGGAAAGACTATCAGAATAGAAAACACGCCTTTTATAGTCATAGGGATATTAAGCCCAGAAGGTACATCTCCACATGGCAATGATAGAGACAACAGAATTATCATTCCATTGAAAACAATGCTAAAAAGAATGGTAAACGAGACCTATCTGTCTTCTATTAGGATAAAATTTGACAAACAATCATATATAACTTCTTCAGTACCTGACATTAGCAATATTTTAAGAAGAAATCACAAAATTTTTAACGGGCTGCCAGATGATTTTACTATAATTACTCCTGATCAAATAATTCAATTTCTGAACAATGTAAATTTAACTATGAATATATTCTTAGTTGTAGCAATTTTGATATCTTTGATTATCGGATCTGTAGTAGTATCAAATATTATGCAGGCCTCAATTTCTGAAAGGGAGAAAGAGATTGCGCTCAGAAGAGCATTTGGAGCTACTAAATTTCAAATTATAATACAGGTTTTTCTTGAAATATTTGTAATAAGTTTGATTGGTGCATTTTTTGGCACAATATTTGGAACAATTTGTTCAATCGCATTGAACAGCTTTACTGGTATACCTATATCTGTGAGTCCATTTCTATTCCTGATAGCTTTTTGCTTTTCTACTGTAATTGCATTAATTTCTGGTATCAGGCCAGCTTTGAAAGCCAGCTCATTTGACCCAGCTGTTATCTTACAAAGATAAACTCATCCTCTAATAACGATTTGACAATACTTTGAAAAAGTTGTAAAACTCATTTAGAGGTGAGAAAAATGATACCAAAAAATGTTTTAAGTGAACTGGAAGATATAGTCGGGAAAGAAAATGTGCTCACTGATTACGCTGATATTTTTGTGTATTCTTATGATGCTACGCAACTGCACAAAGTACCAGATTTAGTAGTAATTGTATCTAACTCAAAACAAGTTTCAGAAGTGGTAAAAGTAGCCAGTAAATACGATATAAATCTTTATCCAAGGGGTTCGGGCACCAGTATTAGTGGCGGCCCAATACCTACTGATGGTGGTATAGTTCTGGAGCTAAGCAGACTGAACAAAATATTGGATATTGATACAGAAAATAAGATAGCTATTGTGGAACCAGGAGTGATAGCTGCTGTTTTAGATGCTGAGGTTTCGAAAAGAGGTTTATTCTATCCTCCAGATCCTGGCAGCCTTTCCGTAGCTACAATTGGTGGATGTGTGGCAGAGGGAGCCGGATACTGAAGGGGATTGAAATATGGAACAACCAAAAACTATGTATTAGGTTTGGAGGTTGTCTTGCCAAATTCAGATATAGTTCAGACGGGCAGTTTTTCACTTAGAGGCGCTCCAGGCTTTGACCTGACTCACCTTTTTGTGTGCTCAGAGGGAACATTGGGGATTATTACAAAGATAATGTTAAAGCTAATTTATCCGCCAAAAATGATAAAGACTATGCTGGTGATGTTCGATGAAATAGAGGCAGCGGGCATTGCTGTGGCAAGTATTATTGAAAATAAGGTTATACCATCCACTATGGAACTATTGGATAAGGTATCGATAAACGCAATTGAAGATTTTAACAAAGTTGGTTTGCCTAGAGACATCGAAGCTCTCCTATTAATAGAAGTAGACGGTGAGCCAGAGGATGTTGAAAAATCTGCCAAAATTGTGGAAGAGGTTTGTTCAAAGGCGGGTGCTAGATCTATAGAAGTGGCAAAGAATGAAAGTGAAAGAAATAGGCTGATGCAGGCAAGAAGGTCTTTGTTTCCTGTTTTGGCAAGGCTTAGACCTACAGCGATTACTGAAGATGCTACAGTACCCAGAAGCAAAGTGCCATTGATGATAAAAAGAATTCATGAGATTAAAGAGAGATATAACCTTCTTATAGACAGTTGTGGCCATGTAGGGGATGGCAATATGCACCCAATTCTTCTTACAGACAAAAGGGACAAAGTTGAGATGGAAAAAGTTGAAAAAGCAGTTAGCGAGATCTTTGATTATTGTATAGAGCTTGGTGGGACGCTTACTGGAGAGCACGGAATAGGAGTAGTAAAAGCAAAGTTTATGGAAAGAGAATTTAAAAAAGAGGGTATGAAGTTTTTTTCTGATATAAAAAAGTCAATCGACCCACAAAATATTATGAATCCAAATAAGATAATTAAAACTAAAGACATAAAAGTTGATTACGTGTGAAGTGTGATGTAAAAAATGATTCATAATCTGTTTAAATAGGTTTAAAATATTATCAATTAACGAATGATTTTTTGTTAAATGATATTGCTTTTAACTAATTTAAATTTTTAATTTCTAAATCTCACGATAAATAATTTGGTAGGGGAGAGTAGTGTAGAAAATGAAAAAAAGGATTTTCATATTGTTCTCAGCTGTAATATTTATTGTCGCTATCTTCTTATTGTTTGTAAATAAACCTATAGACAAAAAGGAAGCTGTAAAGTTAGAAAGTAAAGAGACTGAAGCTCAAGATAAACAATCTGATATACAAGAGCCTTTACTTTCAGATAAAGCTGTTCTCAATTCATTGGCATGGAAAAATTGGTTTGGACACGATTTAAGCAAAATTCCTCCTAAGACAGAAATAATTAATTACCAGCCTCTGGATGCCTTTCCTGAAAATTCAAAGATCTTATCTGGGTCTTGCTGGCTATCATCTGTTGCAGATGGTTATAATAAAATGGCTTTCAGGTGTATGTCAGAGAATCAAATATTCGATCCTTGCTTTACAACTGCTTTCAATGGCGTAATGGCTTGCGATATTAACCCATTCAATAAAAGTATTATCTTGCTGAAGTTAACCAAATCTCTTGATGGGATAAAATTAAATGTACCAAAGAAAGGCAACAATGAATGGGGATTTTTAGTACAGCTCGATAACAACGTTGCTTGTTCGATGCTAACTGGAACAAGGTTTGCAGCAAATGGCATTATATACCCTTATGGATGCTGGTATACTGGTAAACAAAGCCAAGAGGCTTATTCAGATAAATATCTGGATGGTAGATTTTTAGACACAACTTCTTCTCCATATTGGAAATTTGAGGTTATAGAGGTTCCAAAAAATTCTAATCACCTTGAAAAAGATACTCTTATTAAAAAAACATTTAATGTTTTAAGAGTTTATCGATAACAATAAGCTAACAAAAAATTATGATCTATTTATGTTCTGTCTTGATATCATCCAGTTTGGGTAGATTTCAACATAGTATATGTTTACTTTATGTTAGAAAAGCCATCAGATAAGGTAGACTACTGAAGCCCTATACATTATTCAAAAAGTCATCTGGCGTTACAGCCCTGACTGGCGAGTTAACAAAGTCCTTAATGTTCCGGGTAATGATGCATTCCATTTTCTTTCGTTTGGCGCATGTGACAAGTAAGGCATCCTCAAAATCTTCCATAGGCAGCTCAAGAGCCTTTTCACAGTCTGAGCCTGTTACGTCAAGGATGTTAAAGATTTTTATAATTTTATACATTTCATCTTTGCACCGATCCTTGTCGTGCAGGTATTTGTGAAGAAGATAATAGATATCAGTAATGGAGCTTGCGGTTATATGCACGTTGATTTTTTCCTCGGCGGCCATAATAAATATTTTTTGTGCGACTTCGGCGAAAGGAGAGCGGGCAAGCATGGCGTCTAGCATGACGTTGGTATCAATTAACACGTTCATGACGGCTCAAGCGCTCCTTTCTCGATTGCTTCAAGGATGCGTCTACAGGTAGTATACCAAACAATGATTTTGCCATTTTAACTTTGTCATGTTTTGTATTTGTAAGCTTGGCAATGGCTTTGCCATTTTTTGTAATATATATATCCTCTTTGGAGGCAAGGATGAGGTACTTGCCAATATTATTCTTAAATTCGGTTGCTGTTATTTGCATAGTGATGCCTCCCTATACAAAATTTATTATTTAAATTTTCCAATGTTATTATATAAAAATAGCACTAAATTGTCAATATTAATCGGACAATTTTAATTTTTCTAATCGTACAATATATGTGTTCAATGTTTCATAGGATAAATTTCATAGCGCAACATCTCTTAAGAATATAACTTATACATTGTTGTAACAAAAAATTATGATCTATTTACGTTCTGTCTTGATATCATCCAGTTTGGGTAGATTTCCTTAACTGCACTTACCTCTGAGAGCATATCAATTTCATTTTTAGTAAGTTTTAGATCTGCTGATTTTATGTTATCTTCTAACTGATTCATTTTATTAGCGCCTATAATAACCGATGTTACGCCTCTTTGGTGTAAGAGCCATGCAAGAGCTACCTGTGCAGGAGAGACGCCTCTTTCTTTGGCGATTCCAAGTAAAACATCTATAGTGTCATAAGCCTTTTCTTCATTGATCGGTGGGAAGTTAAATTCGCTACGCCTTGCTCCCTGTGGTTTTGGATTATCCCTTGTATATTTGCCTGACAAAAATCCTCCTGATAGTGGAGACCAGGTCATAATTGCAAGACTCTCTTCTATACAAAGGGGCAATAGTTCATGTTCAAGGTCTCTTCCCAGAAGCGAATAGTACGCTTGCAGGCTGACAAATGAAGAAAGATTTTTTAATTGTGAGATTGCTAATGCTTTCATAATGTGTCTTGACGCTAGGTTAGAGCAGCCAATATAGATTACCTTGCCCTGCTTTACTAAGATATCCAATGCTTCAAGGGTTTCTAATAATGAGGTAATAAGATCTACACCGTGAATCTGATACAGGTCAATATAATCAGTTCCTAGCCTTTTTAAACTATTGTTGCATGCCTCTATAATGTGCTTTTTTGATAGACCTACATTGTTTAAGTCGCTCGTTCCTTGTAGCGCCTCTTTGCTCATAGCACCCTTTACCTTTGTTGCGATTATTACCTTTTCTCTGTTTACAGAAAGATTCTTCAAGGATTTACCAAGGATAATCTCAGATTCGCCATACGAGTATACATCAGCAGTATCTATAAAATTTATTCCTGCCTCAAGAGCTTTTGCGACCATCTGGTCTGCCAAATTTTGATTTACTGCACCGATGTTATAAAAATTTGATCCAAAAGTCATAGTTCCAAGACATAGGGATGAAACTCTAAGACCTGTTTTTCCAAAAATTTTGTACTCCACAAGTATCCCTCCATTTGAAAAATATTTTTTACTAAGTTCATTTTATCACTAAAATATAAATTGTTATTATAAATATATTTTATTAATTTAATATTATAATTTTTATGTTCATCCTAAAAAACCATTCAAATGAAGATTTTATTATAAGATATTTTGTGAGTTAAGGTATTTTTATAAAGGAGTATATGAAAAATAAAAAAAATGTGTACTATTTGCCAGGTATTATTGAAATTGTAGTATATACATTGAACGTTAAGCTATTAATTAAGAATTGTATGAATTCTTTATAAATGATAATCGAATAACATTAAGATGACTAATCAGATTGTTCTATTCTTAAATTTAGATTGATTTTTATTTTGGTTTTTAAATTATAATAATCGTAAAATTTTATGTTATATTTTCATATACATTTTGGATAAATTCAGTTCCATATTGTTTTTCAAGCATTCTAATTGTGAAGTAACCATCTGCTATATCTTGATAGTGCTTCATAAATATATAATTAACAGCTCCACCAGATGCTGCGCCCACTAAAGGTATTGATTGAGCTGCGGCTAGATCCAGGGCATCCATCGCAAAATATGCAGCTACCCTTGAAATCGTTCTTGATAACATATTTGTACCCGTAGCCATTAAACCCAGTAGTTCTAATCTACTTTCAAAATAATTATTCACATCTAGATCGTGGCTGCTACTCGATCTGCTGTATCCTAAGACATTCAAGCAGTCTAACTTGGTTTCTACCAAATCTATATCCAAACCCTTTATCCTTGCAATATCTGCTATCGATCGAAGTATAAGTATTGTGATCGCAGGAAGCTCAACCGAGAACCCTACAAGACCAAAAAACCCACCACCAACACCGGATAATATCGCAAGACCTTTGTGTAAGTTATTGGAAAACTTTGATGAAGTGGTTAACTCTTTATCAATTGAGAATAGTGCGACATCGGCAGCCTTTTCTATTGCACTCTGAGTAATATTGGCTATTTTGTTCATGACTGCTGGTGTACTCATCTTATCTATAGCACCCATTAAAGCATTTCCAGCAATCTTGTTTAATTTATCAACCATACTTGGCTGTGTTAAAAGGTTTTTTGCATTAATAAGTTGTTCTAACTCTTGAGATGAAAGTTCCATAGTCTCCTCCATGTATTCAATTTTTTAAAGCCTTTCTGATATTTCTTCAAGAAAGATCGAGTATTTATAAGCTTTCTTAATGTCTTCACCACTCTTAGTTGCTCGCGTAAAAGTTTCTTATTTCTTCAAATTAGCTGACATAAATTACTCTTTTATTCTTTTCAGTTGTCAAATAATTTTTTCTTATAATGTTACGATTTTTATAAGTTATTTACAAGCCAATTATAAAATTAAAAATAAATTTTGAAAATTTTATTTATTCAAAGTTCAAACAAAAAATTCTTTTCTCATGATTATCTTGACCGATTAAACAACTTAATGCCCTATATGAAAAGGATTGTAGTCTTTGTTAGTGACATAGCTATGTCACTATATATTTTAGGCATTAAGTACTAATCTTTATAATATTGTCCTGGGAAATCGAGAAAATAATTTCATCTTAACTAGCCTTTAATTAGCATATCTAATATCATTTTTTATATTAGATCCTTTGTAAAAAGTCAGGTTCTTTGAAACTTTCTATATCTCATGATTGTTAGAAAACTTAAATACAAGTCATTATTTGGCAATATTTTGTTAAATTTGACCACACAATTATTTTATATAACTCACACTAATTTATTTTATTGTGAATATCGTCAAATTTTAAATTTGGTTTGTCACTGAAAAATGGATGTGCTTGGCTTCTTTAAAACCTTCCAAGATGGATTTTTACAGTAAGGTTTTATATTATTTTGACATTAACGATTTTATTTCATGAATTTTAGGTTAAGTATTGATTATAATTGATATAAAATTGTTATAATTATGCATGAAATACTTTATAATTTAAACTTTTTACAGAAGGGGTGTGTTGTGAAAATATTTTGTCTTTTTGGTGTTTATCTATGAAAAAAGTTAAAACAAACTTGAATAAACCTACTGGAATATCTGAAAAGGTAATTAATATAATCGCAATTATTAATAAAATCGAACAAGAAGGCGCTTATCCATCTATTCAAACTCTAGCTAATTTATGCGAAGTATCTGTCAGAACTGCATATAGGTACCTTAATATTATAAACAAGATAATTCCTGTATTTTTTGATAAAAATAAAAATGGTTATAGGTTTGAATTGAAGTCTTCAAGAAAGTTTTATGGATTATCAAATAGTGATATTGCCTTCTTTACTGTCATGTCTGACATATTAGAGCAAGTGGGAGAACCTTTAAAAACTGAATTTCAACTCGCTCTCAAAAGGTTCATTACATTAGAAGATAGATCGAATGTAATGAAAATTTCTAATGTCGCATTAGCAGTAGATTTAGACGAAATTAAATTTAAAAATTTATTTACTGCGATATCTAACAAAAAAAAGGTTTTAATAAAATATAAGTCTGCCAATGATATGCAAACTGAAAGGACCGTAAATCCAATTATGCTTTTTTTCCATGACGGCATTTGGTTCTTGTACGGCTATTGCAACTATAGAGAAGACTTTAGATGGTTTGCTCTTGATAGAATGATCTCAGTGGAACCTTTAAATGAAGGATTTGTACCTCCTGAAAAAAAATTTATTGATGATAGGTTTAAAAAGTCTTTTAAATTTTGGCAATCAGATAGTGAAGTTCTTGTTAGGGTTGTCTTTTCAGAAAAAATTGCCAGTATTATTCGAAGAAAGAAGAAATGGCACAACTCAGAGGTAAAGAAAGTACTTAATGATGGCTCTGTAGAGTTAACCATGAGGGTGTCTCACATCGAAGAGGTTAAGTGGTGGCTTTATTCATGGATTCCACACGTTAGAATTTTAGAGCCCGAGTCATTGAGAGATACAATGATAAACGAAATGAAACAAACACTAGATAGCTGGAAATAAAATGACATAGGTTTGTCACTAGAATAAAATATGATATTTTCTAAAAGCTATTAAAGTTTGGAGGGTATCATGAGTCATAATGAGATTGCTGTCAGTGATGTGTTTGGTTGTTTTTCAAACGAAAAAGGCTTTTCCATATTTGACCAACACATTAATACCCTCATAAGATTTTGCCGAATCGTTTTTATGAAATCTGATGCAAAATTTAAGTATTATATAGATGAGAAAAATGATAACTTCAGTCATAAAATCCTTGAGTTACCTAAGCTTCATGTATTATTTAGCTATAATACGCCGATAATTAGGTGCAATTGGTTCATAATCATAAAAGCTATTTATATTGATTATAAATGCAGATACTCTGTCCATTTCAATTACAGGAAGATGCTGACAATGAATCTTGTTTAATAAATAAGCTTGAATGTTTTAAAAAAACTTAGGGAGGTTATAAAATGGGCTGGATGGACATTATGTTTAAGGGTGTGGCACTTGTTGTGGGGATGTCTAATGACAAGAAGAGCAATGAAAAAGTTTTAAAAGATATATCAAAAAGCCAAAATACTGCGTGGAAAAATAACGATTTTGAAAATTTTTCTAGGTTAGAGGATATGAAAGATATTGTTAGCAGGGTTAACAAGGATAAGAGATAATTTGTCAAATGACACCTAGTTTTGCTTATAGTTTGTAAGACCAGGTGTCAAATTTTTTAAAAACTGTGCGTCTGCTTTTGATTTAAGTTTATTATAGGTAAATTAGAAAAAACATACTACAAGTTAATAACTAACACAAGCATATTTTAAAGTGAATAGCCATACAAAATCAGATGAATTAACTTCTTGCAAAATTTGGGATAAGATTAAGATTGTTATTCAGAGATCTTGGTATTTAAGCTAAGATAAGAATCCGAGCCATATAAAATATATGACTCGGATATAAATTTACTTAGATTTTCACTTCAGCAGCAACTATATGACTTGATTCGTTGCTAGCTTCTTCTAGAGATTTACCGCTTGGTTCAGTTATGAACGCCATTGTAAGCAATATTCCTACAACAGAAAATACCGAAGTCAATACAAGAGTTTTGTCTAATCCTAGAGATTTTAAAATTATTGGAAAAATAAAAGCCCCTATAAATGCTCCAATCTTCGCTATTCCCGCTGAATATCCATGTCCAGTAGTTCTTAAGTTAACAGGAAATACTTCTGCTGCCAACAAAAAAGTGGTGGTGTTTGCTCCAAATTCTGCAAAAAAGTATGAAAAGCCATACAGTGTTAAAAATATTGCTATTGATTGTGTAAGGAATGGGAAAGCTCCTATTATAAAAAACATCAATCCCATAAGTGCAAAACCTATAATCTGAAGCCTTTTGTGACCTATTTGATCGACTGTTAGCAATGCTAAGATATATCCAGGAACAGCTGCAACTGAAAATAGAATTAAGCTCATTGCTGTAGATGCAAGAATATTGGCATGAGGGACTATTTCTTTCATGATTAGCGGAGTTGATATGGCATTTCCATAATATGCGAAGTCAAATACAAACCATGCTCCAGCGGTGCCAATTAAGGTAAAAATATATTTTGAAAGTGGGGCTTTTACAATGCTATCTTTACCATTTGATATTGCAGTTCCAAGACTAAAAGAGGCTAGTTCATTTGCAGCCCTTTTAGCATCTCCTTTAACCCTTGCTATCCATCGAGGTGATTCAGGAAGAGTTCTGCGGATATAAATAACTGACATTGCGGGTAGAGCGCCAAGTCCCAGCATAATTCTCCAAGCAAGATCATGATTCATTCCTGCTGCTAAAAGTGTAAGTGCTACAGCTGGCCCGATCACCAAACCGAGCGCTTGGGCTGAAAAGACTATACTTACTAATCGTCCCCGTGATTTTGTATTTGCATATTCACTCATAAGAGTAGCAGAAAGAGGATAATCTCCGCCTATTCCTAAACCTAGAATAACTCTTGAGATTAGCAAGAACATAACATTTGGGGAAATTGCAGATAATATTGATCCCACAGTCATAAGAATTGCTTCTAAACCATAAATTGACTTTCTCCCAAGTATGTCTGCAAGTCTACCGAAAACAAATGCTCCTACAAATGTGGCTATCAGTGATATAGAACCTATAAGGCCAATTAAGCTACTAGATAGGTGCCATTCATCTTTTATGAGAACCAGGGCAGTTCCAATAATAAAAAGATCATAAGCACATGTAAAAACCCCATTCCAGAAGCAAAAAGTGCTTTAAGATGAAACAGACTAAAACTAGAAGTATTTAGAGCGTCTGAAACCGTATTTTCGTTAACATTTTTCAGTGAATCAAAGTCAATATTATCCATTAATACCTCCTATAGAGTTAGAATATATTCTTACAAAAGATTCAATTTCTCCTCCTTTCTCTTGTAGATTTTTGTAATAATATTAAGAAAATCATGTTAATTGTTTGTTAATTATCTGTTAAAATGAAATTAATGTATTTTGATAAAAATTATATAGTTATCCGTAATAGTTTTAACTTATGATTAACTTTACATTTACACTTTGTTAACAATTTTCATTTAATATCTATTTAAATACCAAAAAGGGAGGTTGGGACATTGAAAAAATTATTTTTATGTTTTGCAGTTGCTATTTTGCTTTTGGAACTTATATTTTTTGAATCTTCTTCATTTGCTGGAAGTTCAATTTCTATTCCTACAGATCAGAGCTTGACGCCTGCAGGAGAGCAGGTGCTTTTTTCTGGTAGACCTAATGCCATAGCTATAAGTCCAGATGGGAAAACTGCAGTGGCGAATGTAGGAGGATATCCAGATAACTTTACTCCAGGCTATTCTCCAATAGTGGTAATAAATTTAAATGATGATAAGGTAATTCAGAGTATCAGCCTGTCAAAAAGCGAAAAAGGTGGATCTTATACCGGGATAATTTATTCAAAAGATGGCTCTAAGTTATATGTATCTTTTAGTGATGGTAAAATTCTTGACTTTAATGTGGACAATGACGGGCTATTAACTCTACACAAGATAATAGAATTGCCAAAAAATATAGACGGTAATACTGCTGATCCTGGCGGATTAGCTCTCTCTCCTGACTCATCAAAATTATACGTAGCTTTAAGCAGGAACAATTCAGTAGGCATAATAGATCTCTCAAATGATAAGTTTATAGGTGAGATTTCTGTTGGTAACGCACCTTATACTATTTTGATTGACTCAAATTTAGCTTTTGTTACCAATCAGGGAGGAAGAGTTGCTACAGCTGAAGACTATACGAATTATTCGAGTGGAACATCTATAGTTTCCAATCCTGCTACAGGAGCAGCAAGTACTGGCACGGTTTCTGTAATAGATCTGAACACAGATTCGGTAATAAAAAATATTATTGTAGGTTTGCAGTCTACTGCAATGTGCCAGAATAAGAAAGATATATTTGTAACCAATACCAATAGTGATAAGATTTCAGTTATAAACAAGAATTCTTTAACGGTAGTAAAGACTATCAGCATTCATCCGTATCCAAACTCTATATTTGGCAGTCAACCTAACGCAATCGCAATTTCGCCTGAAAATAAATTATATGTTAGCCTTGGTTCTAATAATGCTGTAGCTGTTTATGATTGGAATGGAGAAAACGAAGCGGTAAAATTTGACGGTCTAATTCCTACAGGGTGGTATCCTGGTGATATTGCTATTGATAATGCGCTAAATAGTATTGTAGTAGCAAATATAAAAGGTGTCGGATCTCTGGGAAGCGAGGTGCCATTTGGTAAGTCTAAACAATTTTTTGGGCATTCAGTATATGCTTGGCTTGGTAGTATATCTATCGTAAAATATCCTGATGACTTAACTTTATCTAACTTTACAAAACAAGTATATGAAAACAATAATTGGGGCAGTTTGATAAAGGATAGTGCTAAGGTTCAAAATAGCTCAGATCCTGTTCCAATACCTTTAAATATGGGGGAGACCTCTACTATAAAACATGTTTTTTATATTATTAAGGAAAATAGACCCTACGATCAGGTACTTGGTGATATAAAAGAAGGGAATGGCGACCCAAATCTGGTAGTATTTGGCGAAAAAGCTACTCCAAACTTACATGCACTAGCAAGGGATTTTATTTTATTCGATAACTTTTATTGTAGCGGTTCAGTCTCTGCTGATGGGCATCAATGGACCGATCAAGGTTTAAACCCAGACTATATAGAAAGACAATTTGGTGATTTTCCACGAAGTTATCCAAATGAGGGCGGAGATAGCTTAGCCTATCTTTCATCAGGTTTTATTTGGGAGGATGCAGTGAATCATGGTAAATCAGTGGCTAATTTCGGCGAATATGTGATGTATTTTCGTACTCCCACTGGAGCCGGTGTAGAACCTCTTGGCAGCTGGGATGAGTGGTATAAAGATTCACAGATCCTTGAAGGAAAGGCTACTGGCAAACTTCACGTTCCACTTGGAAGATTCCAATCTGTATCAGATGTAGTATCAAATGATAAGCTTTTAATTCGGGATTATCCACCATTTTGTCTAAATATACCAGATCAGTATAGAGTGGACATTTTCTTGAAACAATTTAACTCATATATAGAAAACGACAATTTACCAAATCTTGTAATTATGTCTCTGCCTGACGATCATACAGGTGGAACAAAACCAGGACTG
>JAJXTU010000047.1 GCA_021783475.1 bacterium | reverse complement strand
CTAATTGCAAGGGTCCATAGACTATTTCAACCCAGACCGTTAGATTATTACCCATACATTGCTGCGCACTACCAGTTTTGCCTATGACCTCGCCGAACGAGTAGAAAAATTCTTCGTTTGAAAGTGTTTCTTCAGTTATAAGATCACCAAATGCATAAAATTCTCCCTCTTGAGGGAATATAAGTGCATCTAAAATTTTTAACAGCGTTGACTTACCGCACCCGTTTGCCCCTAAAAAGATTGATAATTCTCCCTTATTAATTTCTAAGTTAATTTTTGAAAGCGCTTCTTCACTGCTTGGATATCGATAACTAATTTCTTTTAGTGCAAAAATATTATTATTTCCAGACAAATAAATGATCTCCTCCGATAAAGAATGAACAAACTATTATTATGAAAAATAGCCAGAGCCAATCGAATGCTTTCAATTTAAACTCTGTAAGAACCAACGTATTTCCATTATAACCTCTTGAAAGCATTGCAGAGTAAACTTCATTGCTAATGAAATAGGATTTTCCAAGAAGTATAGACATCGAGTTTGATACAAATTTCCTTTGTTCACCTGTAGTTGTATGTCCTACACTTCGGCTTTTCTTTGCAGTAAACATATCAACTGTTGTTTGCAAAAGAAGATAAATATATCTGTGAGCCATTTCTAAAATTGTGATGAATATAGTCGGTATACATATTTTGCTTAAGGCTTTTAACAATAGCGACCATTTAGTTGTGAGAGTTAGCAATAAGCTCAATGAAACACATATTCCAACTCTGAGCACCAATACAATAGCAGCCAAAACTCCTTGCTTAGTTATGGATATAACTTGTGGAATTTGCCATAACAGAACTTGAACAGGATGTGGCAATTGAAATAAAATTAATAAAGGCTCACCTGGTAAAAATGGACTGAAAATAGTAGGTATCACCATAACTCCAGTAAAAAGAGGAACAACCAACCATATTTTTTTTAAAAATGAGCCAAGAGGAACGAGCGACACCTTTGCTAACCAGATAACCCAGAAATTGAAAAACAATAATACCAATGGTTGATGGATAAAGTTCGCAGAAATAATAAGCAGCAGTGTCGCTAAAAAATTGATCCTTGGATCAAGGTTTTGTAAAAGGCCGTGCCGAGAAGCTATCTTCCCGGCAACAAACTCTTCTTTCATAACATTATTTAATTCATTGATCGTTTTTTCCAAAAATCCAGGTTTAGTAGATTTTGTAAAACTTAATTTAAAACACTTTGGACACATATAACCACCGTTTTAAGTTATTTAGTTTCATGAATCTCCTTATCTTTATTTTTCAAGGTTTTTCCAAACAAGTATGTGATAAGGCTTATAAGAATTATACCAACTATTGCTGCTGCTATGTATCCTACTGCAGATTGCAAGAAGCTCTGGTCAAAACCCGGAATGCCATAATCTTGCATAAGTGCGTGCCACTTGTCGGACATCTGAGCGAGGCCCTCAGGAACAAACCCAATCTTGTCCTTAATCTCATCTGCTCCCCATTCTCCCCATGCGCTACCTGACGCAAGAAGTCCGAGTGGAGTAAGGACTGCAACTATTGCCATACCTATCCAAATTTTTGCATAGCCAAAAGCTTTTGATGGGGCTTTTATTTTTTCTATACTGAGCATTTCTGGGTTGCTTGCCTGTAAATATTTTATTGCAAGTGCAGTTACTACTCCCTCAACGGGGCCAGCTACTGTCAAGTGTGCGAATGCCATTGCTGGTACTGCAAGACTTAATGGATAAGGACAGTATAAGGGAACTCCCGCAGCTGTATGAAATAGCAAAGGTTGTAGTCCTAACTCTATTCCTGCACAGATTGCTGCAAGAACTATGCCGATGTAGCCTGCAATAAACCCTGATATGTACCGCCTTGCACTGGATATTTCAGAATTTGTGGTTAATATTTTGTAAATGAAATAAGAGCTAAATGGCAAAACAAAAGCCATATTAAAACAGTTGGCACCGAAAGAAAGTATGCCTCCGTCTCCAAAGAGAAGTGCTTGAATTGCTAAAGCGATTGTTATACACAACGTTGCAGCCCACGGACCAAATATTATTGCTAGAAGTGAACCTCCAACTGCATGTGCAGTAGTGCCGTCAGGAATTGGAACGTTGTACATCATTATTACAAAAGAAAACGCTGCACCAAGTGCCATTAATGGCACATATTTTTTATTAATGGTGCTCTGGACCTTTTTTACTGATGTCCACCAAACAGGTAGCATAACAGCTCCCATTACCGCACACGTTTGCGGACTAAGATAACCATCTGGAATGTGCATTTACTCCTCCCTATCCTCGTGATAAATTTTCTTTCAAAAAACTTTGTAATCTAAGTAGATTACGATAAAAAATTTAATTTATACACCCCCTTTAAAAACCTTATAAAAACAAAAGCCATGAAAGCTAACCCTTTCTGGGGTTAAGAGCCTTCATGGCTTATTTGTAATTAAACTATCACTTTTATATATGCCTGTCAAGGACCTTTGTTGGTTTTAATTTGGACAATAAAAATTAAAAAATTTATCTAAGAGCCCTTTCTAGGGATGATTTTTGTTTATGATATCTGGGTAAGTAAAGAATTTCTTCTCTATCATTGAAAAGCTTATGTCCATAAATAATGCAATAAGAATTGCTGGTATTGAGCCAGCCAGAATTTTATTTATGTTAAAACTTGCCAGACCTTCAAATATTATTGATCCAAGACCACCGCTTCCAATTATAGCGGTCAATATAGCGACAGAATTTGACAGTATGGCTGCAAACTTTATTCCAGCAAATATTGATGGATAGGCATTTGGAAATCTTATATATCTTAATATCTGCCACTCGCTCAAACCCATTCCTTTTGACGACTCTAATACCAAAATATCTATGTTAATTAGTCCATCATAAGTGTTTTTTACAATAGGCATCAATATTCTAAGAAATATTGCCAATATTGCAGGTTTAAATCCTATGCCAAATAATGGCACAACTATGGCTACCACTGCAAAGCTAGGTATTGCCTGAACTAAATTGCAAAATCCTATTATAAAATTTGCAATGTAGCGATTTTTTAAAGATATTACCGCAAGAGGTATGCCTATAACTATGCTTAAGATTAAAGATATATATGTAAGCAGTATGTGAACGTAAAATGAGCTTAATATTTGGTCAAACATTATTGAATCTCTTTTGTAAAAATCTTTCAACCAGATAGGCTAATGCGTCAAAAAAAAGGGCTAATATCCCTACCCATACTGCAGAGACATATATTAGGGTTTTATCATAAAGCTGTACACCAGTTTGAATGCTAGCGCCTAAGCCTCCTGCTGCAATTAGACCGCCAAGCGTTACTACGCCCATTGTAAATACGATAGAAATTCTGATGCCTGAAACTATCGTGGGTAGGGCAAGCGGAATCTCTATTTTTGTTAGAATCTCAAATTCGTTTAAGCCAATCGAACGCGCTACTTCAATGTAGCTTTGCTCAACGTTATTTAGGCCTACATAACAGTTTCTTGCAATTGGCAGTATTGCATAAAGAACTGATACGAAGATCGTGGGTTTCATCCCAAGTCCTAAAAATGGTAGCAATAAAACTAAAAGGGCTATTGTGGGCAGAGTTTCTATGATATTTAAAATATTAAATACTATATTTGACAATTTTTGAACTCTATGTAAGACGATGCCTATGATTAAGCCAAACAAAATCGACAACAATATTGCAATTGAAAACATATATATTTGTTCTGATGTTCTTTGGATCAGATCTTGAAAATTTATGAAGTTTATAATCTCAGAAAGGTTTATCATATAAGCCTATTTAAAATCTCACTTGACAGAATTGTGCCTATTGGCACATCTCTTTCTAATATGACAGCAATTGATATATTTGATTTTTTCATTTCAGCCAGTGCGTCATAAAGTGGCTTTTCTGGGCTAAATTTTAGCGTTTCTTTGTTATATAAATTTTCAATTTTTTGATCGTTTTTTATAAAATTGCTATTTAATAGGGTTTTCAAATCTGTTGTGCCTAAAAATTTATCTTTTTTAACTATGATTCCAAATTCTGTATTATTTTTCAGCATAAATTTAATAGAATCAGAAATTTTTGCTTGTGAATCGATCATATAATTTTTTACAGGTATCATAACATCCCTAACTTTTAAATTTGAGATGTGTTTATACTTTTTATCAGATTCTACAAGGTTTAAAACGAAAGAATCAGCAGGGTTTAAAATTAGATCATTTGCCTCACCAATTTGTTTTATCTTTCCACCTTTCATTACAGCAATCCTGTCACCAAGTCTGAATGCTTCTTCTATGTCATGGGTCACAAATACAATAGTTTTTCCAAGCACCTTCTTGATCTGTAAAAATTCATCTTGCAATTGTCTTCTTAGTATTGGATCGACAGAACCAAAAGGCTCGTCCATTAGAAGAAGCGGTTGGTTTAGTGCTAACGCTCTTGCAAGCCCTACTCTTTGCTGCTGCCCACCGCTTAATTGATTTGGGAATTTTCTTAGATAAATTTCATCTAAGAAAACTATTTTTAAAATTTCTTTAACTCTTTTGTCTATTTTTTCTCTAGGCCAGCCCTCAAGTTTTAAAATTAAAGATATGTTGTCCTTTATGTTCATATGAGGGAAAAGCCCAACTTGTTGGATTACGTATCCAATATTTTTTCTTAATTTCACTACATCGAGATTTCTTATGTCGTTGTTATTGATAAATACGCCGCCGCTGTCGGGCTCAATCAATCTGTTTATCGTCTTTAAAAGAGTTGTCTTTCCGCATCCACTAGGTCCGATTATCACAAATAGCTCTTTGCCATTTATTTTCAAACTTACATCGTTTATGGCCATAAGATCGCGATAACTTTTTACTAAGCGGACGATTTCTATACTATCTACATTTTTAAAAATCATATTATTTTATTTCTACTTTTTTATTAAACCCTTTTTGATCAAAAATTCTTTTGCTATGCTATCCGCACTTTCTTTTTCAACGTCAAATTTATAGTTTAGTTTTCTCATTTCATCTGTGTTGATAACGTTGTTCAACTTCTGAAGTACTTTGATAGCCTCCGGGTATTGTTCTGCAAATTTTTTGTTCACAATGATTATTGCGTCATACGGGGGCAGGGCAGATTTGTCATCCTCTAAGACTTTGAGCCCAAACATATCCACTCTTGAATCTGTGGTGTAGCTTGAAATTGCGTTCACTTGATTGTTCTTTACGGCCTCGTACATTAGCGTGGGTTCCATCTGTTTTACGTTTCCAAATGAGTAGCCGTATATCTCTTTTATCCTTGGCAGGCCATCTTGTCGGGTGGCGAATTCTGGATCGGTGCCAAGAGTCATTGATGGAGCATACTTTGATAGCTCGCTCAGGTTATTTATATCGTGTTTTTGCGCAAAATCTTTTTTTATCGCTATAGCATAATCATCTCTGAAACCAAGCTTTGCAATGGTAAGTATTGAATATTTAGATAGCATTTCTTCTTTGCTTTTCTCGTAAACATAGTCTGGGTTCCAACTCTTCAAAGGCGGCAACTTTAAGATTACATTATATGCCGTGCCTGTATATTCAAGGTAGGCGTCAATTTGATCCTTTTTCAACGCTTCAAAATTAATTAAAGATCCGCCCAGGCCTTGTTTTATCTCTACATTAAATCCATTTTCTTTCAATAGTATTGCCATCATATTTGCAACTATATACTGCTCGTTAAATGGTTTCGATCCAATGACTATGGTTTTATTTTTACTATTGATAGAACAACCTATAGACACAAATGAAGCAACTAATATTATTAACAAAAGAGCAAAAATCTTTTTCACTAAACCACCCCTTCCTAATGATTAGATTTCATTATACATAAATTTAGTAAATTTTTGAAATAAGAAAGATTACTATTTTAACTGAATACCTTGTGCTCTGTTGAAAATTTTGTAGATAATTTCTGCAATAATTGCTGATAATAGTCCAGCGCTAAAGCCATTTAAGAAAAGACCGGATAAGATGTTTAACTCTGGCAGAATAATTACTACTTTTTCGAAGATGTATGGAATGATTTTGTATCCCATAAAAGAAATTAAGCCTATGTGAAGGCTGTGATAACCCTTTTCTGATTTTGAAAGCTTTATCGCTGCCTCTATCTGGATATATCCCACCACTAGAAGAGACGCTGCAATTACCTGAGTAGGTATCTGAACGAAAATTCCAACCAGAGTAGGGTATAGCGAGGCGAGTATAAATATTAAACCAACTAAATAAAACGAATACTTTGATGCGTTTTGTGTCATTACTATCAAGGCAGGAGTAAGCGAATAGCTAACAGTTCCAACTGATCCAAAAATTCCAGAAAATATTCCAGATATAGCGTCAAATAGAATGCCTTTATTTGTTTTTTCAAGAGATGGGGGAATATTTAGCACTCCGAAAAGAGATTGAGTAGAGCCTATTTCGTTTATTACCACTCCAAGGTAGCAAAATAAAAACGATATTGTTATGACAGGATCGAATTTTGGCATTTGGAGTGAAAATAAATTAGCACTTAAAACAGGTTCTGTGTGTATAGGCTTTATAAATATTAAGAAAATGATTGAAGATATACTCATAAAGAAGAAGATCGAAAATTTTGATAGGGGAAAGCTTTGTTTAGAAAAGAAAATCGTAATTATCGATAATATCAGAATAAAAATTATATTTTCGGTAGAAGTAAAGGGCACCGATGAAAGGGTCAGGCTTATAGAAATGGGAATGAGAGAAATCCCTATTAGTAATAGCACGCTTACTGTCACGCCTTTTGACTGAAGTATTGAAAATCGTCTGATGATATTGCTCTTTGCAAGGATTAGTATGAATATACCTACTGATATTGAGGCGAACGAGATCTCTTCCAAAGATGCACCAGGATTCAGGACAAAGCCCAGCATTAGAGCAGTGGATGGCCCAACCAAAAGGGGCAATTTGTGACCAAATTTTAGTTGAAGTATCTGAAAAATTCCTGAAATTAGAAATATCTTTGCAAGAAAGTTTACCTCTTCTGAGTATGAGAAGTTGTCTAATTTTGCTATGGTACTAGCTACTATAACTAAGGGCGGGAGTATCAAGACTAGCCATTGCAAACCCTGAAGAAAGATTATGTATAGCGCAGGTCTATCATCAAAATTGTATTTTAAGCTTACCTTCTCAGCCATAGTCTATATTAAAGCATAATATATCTAATTTGACATAATAGAGCTATTTTGGTAACTTATTATGTGTGTCCACGTAGCTCAGTAGGATAGAGCATCGGATTCCTAATCCGGGGGTCACAGGTTCGATTCCTGTCGTGGACACCATTTTACTCTCTAAAGGGGCTTTGGCGGTGAGGACTCTGCATAACAGAAGCGGCATAACTTTGTTGGAGATTTTAGTAAGCATATTTATTCTATCGATATTTATGTTGATCTCTTTCGGCAGTCTATCTCGCTCTATGATAGTGGAAAAAAATTTACACTTATATAACAAGGCTCTTGAAGTTGCTCATAGCAATTTTGAAAGAGCTTTGTCAGATAAAAGTGACCAGGATTTAAATATTGAGGAGACCAGTTGCGTAGATAGCGACTGTTTTAAGGTAAACATCCAAAAGATTGCAAACAATAATAAGAAACTTATAATCATAAATGTAGTTGACAAAGAGACTCCAAAAAGATTTGAAGATGTTACATTACAAACCGAGATATAAGGATAAATTTCAAAACGGACTCTCCTTCTTAGAAGTTCTTCTGTCGGTTTTATTAGGATCTATTATAATCTTGACCTTGGTAATGAACCTATATAACTCTTCAAAGACCCTGACGAAAATTCAAGGCAAAGATGAAGTGATATCAGAGAGCTCTTTTGTAATATTGAGAATTGAACAAGAAATTAGACAGAGCGGATACAAGAACCTCCTGTTAGCAAGCGATAAAACTTCAGATCCAGGAATAATCATAAATCAGAATGCTATTTATTTTAATCTTGATTTAAACAATATCCCAAGTGATAGTTTCCCCGATGGAGACGGCAACTACGAGCATGTAGGATATTATGTTTCGAATGGATTCCTTATGAGATATGTAAATGGCAATACAGAGCCTATGAATGCGCCTGATGTATACGTGTCTGGTCTGGTCGCTCTTAGGGGCAGGGTCGATCGGGGAAATTTTATAGAGGATGCGTCGGGAGACATCGTGAAGATTGCGATTGACATCGATTCACCTGAAAAAGCACACATTGAAAAATACATTAAACTGCGAAATATATAAAAGGGGTTTTTCTCTTCTTTTTGTAATGCTAACAATGTTTTTCATTATTATCGCACTTTCTACTACTTTTTTAGTTATAAAAAACACTTTAAATACCGATATTGTAGTCAAAACAAACGCTAATTATCTCATTGCATGTGAAAAGGCCATCAATTATGCTGTGTTGACATTGTCAACTGATCCAGAATACTCTGGAGAGGATTTAGTAGAGAACTCAATACCTGTAAAGATTGTTGTGTATGATATTGGACAATACAAAAGAATAGTCGCAACCTCTCTTGATAAGAATGTTGAAGTTTTAGCCGAGCAACAGATCTCTGTTCCAAAATTTGCTCTTGGGGTAAGGAGCCATACTTCTACAATAGGCAGTGTAAAGGTTGTAACCAATGCTAACGATAAAGCCGTGCCTGGCGTTTTAGTTAATTATGTTGGTGACTCTTATCCTAATATATTTTTTGTTTCGGGTGCAGATGGGGCGCTTAGCTCATCTGAGCCTACAAAAATAAACTTTGACGAAAGCTCTGCCTTTTGGCAAGAGTATTTAAAGAATTTGCAAAATCTGCCCTCTGGATTTGTAGTCAACTATATGGATCCAGCTAACAGTGCGCCAGTAATAAACTCATTGAATTGTAACCAGACCTATCTGGTTCCTGTAAAGTTGGGCACAAGTTTGAGGATAAATAATCCCCAGAGCAGCTGTAAAATTACATTTTCTTCTGACGTCTCTACCTATGGGGATCTGTTGCTTCCATCGAGCGCTAATTTTGACTTCAACGGGCAGCTTTTTGTGAGAGGGATTCTTTCGTTGGGAAGTAAAGAAGTAAATATTAAAAATGGCTTAAATGTCTTGTCAGATTTAAATTTTTTAAATTCTAACAATCTAAACGTTGGCGGCGCGCTTTTAGTGTTAAAAAATTTGAATCTGGTAAATTCTTCCAAAGTTATGGTGAATAACGGAGCCCAGATTAAAGGCGACTTTTTAGAAGACAAGAGCTCTTTCGCTACCATAAATAAAGCCTTGAATGTAGAGGGCGATTCAAGAATATATGGGCAATTAATTTCAAATAATGCTCAATTAAATTTTAATAATATTTATGTTTTGGATGGGGGAGTCTTAGATGCAACTGGTTCCAACATTTATGTAAATAATATTTTTAATATAAGCACGTCAGATCCAGCGTTAAAGGGTTCTCTAAAAAGCTCATCGCTATATGCCAATTCTATATCTATTGGGCCAAATGAATCGGTCAATTCCACTGTAACTGTTTTTAATTCTGCTGATATATCAGGGAATATTTTGGGATCTTTATTGATCCTCAATGAAGATCCCAACTCTAATACGTTATTTAATGACGGCTCAAGTGTCGTATTTTTCGATCCGCCAGAAAATTGGTTTGGGCCGCCTCTTGGATTAAAATTTGTCATAGTAAAAGGTTCCTGGAGGGAATTTTAGTATTTTTAAGTTGTCAATAGAGTATAAATTGACTTTGATTATTAGATAATTTAGACTTTTGTTTATAAGTTGTTAATGGAGGTTATAAAATGAAAAATTTAGATTTGGCTACAACTGATTTTTTCAATTCAATTGCTCCTTCTTGTATTAGAAAGTCCAGCATAGTTTTTTCAGATAGGCTTAAGAGAACTGGTGAACCTGTCAGTGCCATAAACGTCGCTATAGGCAATATTTCCTTGCCCACTCATCCTGCAATGTTAAGAAGATTGTTATCTGTGGAGGATGAAAACTTAAAAAAGGGTATATGGAGATATACCCAGACGGAAGGGATAGATTCTGTAAATCAGACTTTTAAAAATATTATAAAGTCTTTTTTAAAGCCTGGTTTAGATCCTGAACTTTTTACAATGGTGGATACTGGCGCGTCGCATATTATGAAGCTGGTAATGCTGGGAGTTTGCGGCAAGTTCAAGGGTGCAAATAGACCTCTTATGATGCTCGATCCCGTTTATACTAACTATATTTCAATTGCTCAGGAATTGGGCAGGGAAATAGTGGCGATAGATAGGGAATTAAATTCTGATGGCATATTTAGTGATGTTGAAACAGACACCATCGAAAAGATAATTGAGGAAAAGAACCCCTCAGCTTTTCTGATAATACCTTATGACAATCCATCGGGAACGCTTATGACTCAAGAGACTATAAATAAATTCGCAAAAATTTGCATCAAACATAATATATTTTTCGTAAGCGATGAGGCTTACAGGGGGCTTTATTATAGGGATGATATAAAATTTGCTCCTTCAATATGGAACGTTTCTGAGGATGAAGTACCTGGAATCAATGAAGCAAAAATAAGGATTAGTATAGAGTCATTTTCAAAGTTATTTAATGCCTGTGGTCTCAGAATGGGGGCGCTTGTCACAGATAATCAACTGTTTTTTGAGCAGGCAAGGGCTGCCAATACCACTTATCTGTGTCCTTCTTGTATTGATCAGTACATTGCCTCTGCAATTGCGTTCGAAGACCAAAAAGAAATTCAAGGCTGGGTAGGATCTTTGAGATCGTACTACAAGAGGATATTAAGTGAACTTTATAGCGGTTTGAAATCTCTAATGCCAGATCTAATTGTTACTCAACCAGAGGCAGCAATATATTCTATGGTGGACGTAAGAAATGTAGTAAAGCCTGGATTCGACGCAAATGACTTTGTTATGTATTGTGCGAGCGAGGGTAGCGTAGAGATTAATGGAATAAATTATACCCTTCTTGTAGCTCCTGCTGCTGGATTTTATAAAAACAAAAATCCTTACGCTAATACTCAGATGAGAATAGCTTGCGTTCTAAACGATAAAGAAATGAAATTGGTACCTGAGCTGTTTGCAAGATTGCTTAGAGAGTATGAGGACAAAAGATAGTAGATAAATAAAAAAAGCCTTCAGACTACGTTGCCCCAAAAGTCTGAAGGCTTTTTGCTTTAAATAAATTAACTACTACTAACAAAAACAGAGATAATTTTATGCTATTGTGTTTAAGATAGATCCAGATGAGCTGCTTGCAAGGTTATTTGAGAGGTTTTGTGAAAGAGTCTGCAAGAAATTCGCAAGTGTAGGATACTGGTTAGATGAATTCGCATTTGAAGAGTTATTTTGGGTATTGGTTGATGTAATGGAATTGATCAGATTCGTATAAGAATTATTTAGAGCAGTTATGCTAGTGCTTTGTGTACTAGTTGTTCCCTGGGTGTTTTGGAGCGATGAAACCAATGAATTTAGAGATGACAAAAAATTGGTATTGGAATTGGCAGCATTCGTCTGAGTGGAAGTTGAATTTGTTTGATTCAAGGTTGCAAGTAACTGCTGTACGAATTGACTTCCTGCTCCTCCTCCATTGTGTGCGTGATGATTTCCCTGGGTATTATTTTGCATAGCTTGAGGTGTAATGCCATATTGTTGCAAAGTTTGCATTAATGCCTGTCCTAGTTGAGGAGATGCTTGTTGTGTGGACTGTGTCGTGTTGCTCCCAGGAGTCACATTCGAAGTAGAATTCGTATATAATTGATTTTGAATAAGTAAAGATGAGCTAATTCCTTGAACTGACATTGTATTGTCTCCTTTCATAACATATTATTGACGAAAGACAAACTAAAAAAATTATATCATATTCTTTATTATCCCTCATTAAATGTTATCGGTTGTATATCGAATAAAATTTATATAGTGAATAATATAGATGTTTAGTTATCTTAAAATATTTATGTTAAACATTTACTATTAGAAATTTATTATATAATATCAAGATAAAATTTTATATTGTTTCTTAAGGAGGTTTTTGCACATATGGATAAAGAAGAGCTCGTTTTGCAGTATTTTCCGAAGCTTGGCAATTGTGCACAGTCAGTTTTACATACTTTTTGTGAAGATTTAGGTTTTGATAGAGATAGAGCTCTAAATTTGGCTCGTGGGTTTGGTGCTGGCATTGGCGGAATGGGCGAAATATGTGGTGCTGTAAGTGCAGCTATTATGGTCATAGGTTTGTATTTAGGCAATGTGGTTAGCGATGAAAGTAAATTGAAAGAACTAACAGAACAAAAAACGACTATATTCTTAGAAAGTTTTAAAGGTATACACGGTTCATATCATTGTAGAGATTTGTTGGGAGGCTGCTCACTGAAGACGCCTCTTGGCAAAAGTGAGTTTAAAGAAAAAGAATTGTTAAATAACGTTTGTAAGCAATGTGTGAAAAGTTCGGTAAAGATTACTGATAATATTATTAAAAATCTTGGTATATAATGATAATAATAATTTTTTAATTTTTTAAGAAAGAACCTGGAGGTGCAGGTTGTTTGTATTAATATGTGAATATAGTAAATTCATATCAAAGTATCTTTACAATGCTATCAAACAGGATAGTAATCTCGAACCGATAATTTTCAGTTCTTTTAAAGAATTTGAAGATTTTGTTGGGAACAACTCAGATAATATTCTTTGCGCTGTTCTTGGTCTAGTCCTGCCAGACGCTCCAAACGGAGAAGCTGTGGACGTTTGTATAAAAAATAAAATTCCAGCAATTGTTTTTACTTCTACTTTAAATGATGACATCAGGGACACATTGATTAAAAAAGGTGTGGCAGACTATGTACTAAAAGATAGCAACAATAATCTCGACTATGTTATAAAAATTGTCAAAAGACTTTATAAGAACAAAGATATAAAGGTCCTTATAGTTGATGATTCTTCTGTTTCAAGAAAATTTATGGAAGATATATTAAGATCACATAATCTCCATGTTTTTTCTGCAAAAAATTCTGATGAGGCATTGTCTCTTTTAGATAAAAATAAAGACATAAAACTAATTCTTGTTGATGAAAATATGCCAGGAATGAGAGGTTCTGATTTAGTAAACAACATAAGAAAATCTTTTACCAAAGAACAAATGGCTATTATAGGTATAAGTTCATACTCAAACAGTTTGCTGACTGTCGAATTCTTAAAGCGTGGTGCAAATGACTTTATATTAAAGCCTTTTTATAAAGAAGAATTTTGTTTAAGAGTTATGCAAAATATAGAGATATTAGAGATGTTCGAATCCCAAAAGGTTTACGCAACTACAGATTTTCTTACGGGGCTATACAATAGAAGGTTTTTATTCGATGCAGGTGAAAAACTTTTAGATAATGCTAAAAGAAACAACCTTGAACTTTCTTTGGCTATAATAGACGTTGACAATTTCAAAAATATAAATGACACGTACGGTCACCTATTCGGAGATATGGTTTTAAAAACTCTTGCAAAGCTAATAAAAAATAGGTTCAGGGCTGGTGATATCGTTTCCAGGTTGGGCGGAGATGAATTTTGCGTTATTGGAATTATGGGTGATGATACTGCTGGCATTTTTGAATCATTGAGAAAATATATAGCCTCTTATGAATTTAGAGATGCTGAAAACAGCACAAAACTGACCATATCAGTGGGGGTTACAACTAAATTAGCTAATAGCGTCGAGTCTATGATAAAACGTGCAGATAAAATGCTTTACAAGTCTAAAAAGTTAGGCAGAAATATAGTTACTGTAGATAATTTATAATTAAAATATTTTTTAAATTAAGACTA
>JAJXTU010000046.1 GCA_021783475.1 bacterium | reverse complement strand
TCTCCCTGGAGTTCCAATTATTACCTGAGCTCCATTCTTTAGTGCTTTTATCTGTCGTTCAATAGATTGTCCTCCATATATTGGTACAACTCTTAGCCCTTTGTATTTTGCAATTTTGGATATTTCTTCTGCTACCTGTATTGCGAGCTCTCTTGTGGGGGTAAGGACTAAAGACTGGGCCACCTTTTCGTTGGTGGTTTTTTCAACTATTGGTATTCCAAATGCTGCTGTTTTTCCTGTTCCAGTTTGTGCCTGGCCAATTACGTCCGCTCCTTGCATTACAATTGGTACTGTTTGTTTCTGAATCGGGGATGGCTCCTCAAATCCCATTTCTTTTAATGCTAAAAATGTTTTTTCGCTTAATTCAATTTCTCCGAAATAAGAACTTTTTGACAATTTATTTCTCCTTTTTTCTTTTTCTTTTTATTGCTAAAATTGTATCATTAAATCTATAAACGTAGAATGGAGGACACAATGAACTTAGAGATCAAGAGGTTAACTTTTCCAAGTGATTCCAACGTAATACTGGGCCAAGCTCATTTTATCAAAACAATTGAGGATCTTTATGAAATTATAATATCCATCAGTCCAAACGCTAAATTTGGCATTGCATTTTCAGAGGCATCTGGAGATTGTCTGATTAGGACTGAGGGAAACAATAATGACCTTGTTAACGTTGCCGTAAAAAATCTCATCGAGTTATCTTGTGGTCATAGCTTTATCATTATATTATCAGATGCATTTCCAATAAACATCTTAAATGCCATAAAAAATTGCCAGGAAGTTGCATCTATCTTTTGTGCTACTGCAAACGACGTTAAAGTTGTGATTTCCTACGATGAAGATGGAAACGGTGGTATATTGGGAGTCATAGACGGGCTCAAGCCTAAAGGTGTCGAAGATTTGGATGATAAGGGAAAAAGAAAAGCATTTTTGAGGAAGATTGGATATAAACTTGTTTAATTTATAGATTCGAGCGTGCCCTCAGCCCAGCTTATTGCTTCCATATAAAGATTGCCCATCCTTTCATGTCTAATTCTAAGATCATAACATATTGATATTACTTTGTCCCAATCTCCCTTTTCATAGAGCTCGACAAGTTTTAGGGCTTGGACATATCCTCTAGTCTGTGGATTGTCGACGCCTCTTATAGAATTTGAAACTGTATCACTAAGAGGTAGATGTACCAAAAGATTATCTTTTGAAAAACCGGTTATGACGTCAAACAGAGAGAGCAATCCTATGAGGTAGTATTCATCTTCTTTAAATTTTTTTGATGTTTCCTGCGCCAACAGTTGCATAAGCCTTGCTCTTGTCAGCGTAATTTTTATAAGTTCTAAAGGTGCTGAAGTTTTTTCAATAATAAGGATCATCACTATCCACTTTACCATTTGCTTTCTTCCCAACAAAACAATAGCTTGTAATATCGAATTAACCTCGCACCTAAAGCCAAAAAAAGAAGAATTGACAAGCTTAAGTATTTTAATTGTTAAATATGCATTTTTCTTTATTTCCTTTTCAACCTTATCCCAATTTAGATCTTCTGATGAAAGCATTTTTAAAATATTCAAGAGTTCAACTTGTGAAGCCGTAAAGTCCTTTTTTGGCAAAGTCTCTGGCTTTGAAAAATAAAACCCCTGAAATAGTCCGTATCCTTCTTCCAATGCCTCTTCATAAACTTTATGACTTTCTACCTTGTGTGCAATTAACAATATATTTGGAGCAATGAATTTGGGAAGAGCTTTTCTTTTATCTTTTGGAGTGGAGGTGAAGTCAATTTTTACGACTTTAAAGAAATTTATGATTGATGAATGAGGCAGATCTGTTCCTTCATGTGACAAGTTAAATCCTGCATAGAACAGGTCTCTTAAAAAGGCAAAGTCTTTTTGAACGTCAATGTCTTTTTGATTAATTTCAAAAAAAACAGACTCTTTGGGCGTAGGCGGAATAGATCTTTTCAGGGTATCAAGGGGAATATTTATAAACACAGGCAATCCCTTGCCTATGTAATTTATCCCGTAATTTGTAAATAGATCGACCAGAACTCTTAACGTGGCTTCTTCCGGATTTTCTTGGGTGTATTCGTTTTTTGATGAGCTTCTAAATAAAACTTCGTACCCAAATGTTTTTTTGTCGCTATTTAATATTGGTTGCCTTGCTATAAAAGAATCCACCGTATGCCTCTTTAAGATATAATTTATTTCTAAATATTTTGCAAGTAAATTTAGAAAATTACTTAGAATTTCTCATTATAACACATTAGAATCATAATTATTTTAAGAGCTAAAAACCTCTTTTTTAAAATTTTCTATGCCAAACTTTTCAATGAACCTTGCTGTCCTATCTTTTGGGTTAGCTTTTTCTGTATATATTTTTATGGTCTTTTTAACAAGATCTATAGCGTCCTCCTCAGATAGTTCTTCTTTTATAACGTCGCCAATCCTGGGAGCCCTGCCAGAATTGCCTCCAAAAATCAATTTCCAACCTTTAACTGTTCCAATCAAACCTATGTCTCTTGTGAATGATTCGCCACAGTTAAATGGACACCCTGATACACCAATTTTTAATTTCGCCGCTGTAGGAAAGCCGTATAAAATATTTTCTAATTTCATGCCCATTTCAAGAGAATTTTTTTGCCCAAATCTGCAAACGCTTGTTCCAGGACATGCTTGGACATAGTGTAAACAAGGCTCAAGTGCTCTGCCAATTCCTGTTTTTAGATCTGCCCAGACTAGATCAATTTCGTCAGGTTTGATTCCAACTAACACAATTCTTTGTCCTGATGAGATTTTAACTATCGGTATAGAATACTTTTTTACTACTGATGAAATTGTTTCCATAGTTTCAAGAGAGAGTATCCCACAGGGAATCCTTGCTACTACGGCGTATGTTTCTTTATCTCTTTGTAAAATTGCACCATTTTTTTCAACTTCCATTTTTATCCCCCTTAATTTTCATTTGTTTAATTAATTATACAACACCAATCTTGAAAATTTTAATTAAAATTAACCACTGCAAACTGTTAAACTTAGAGTTAAAAATTTTATAAATGACATCTTATCACGGTATTTTTTTAAAATTATTTCAATAATTTTAGGATATTCTCTTTCGGAATAGTTAGCATATTTACAAATTATGAATTACATATCTTTGAATTAGTTCGTCAGTAATGAATCGCATTCTACTTTCATAATAAAAAACCCCACGCAATAGCGGGGGTTTTTTATGTAAAGCACTTGATTTTTAGATAAGTCTATCTCATAGACATTAAAACTCTCTGGTCAGGGGTTAGCACTTCTAATATTTTAATTCTATAATCAGTATTCAAATTTAACATCTCAACTCTTGTGCTATTTATCTCCTTTATCTTTGATTCAAGGGTAGACATATCTGCCTTATTGGCCACCAAGTTTCTGTAGTCATTGTTTAGGTTCCAGAGCTTTGTTCTTAAAACCTTAGCTTGTGAATACTTGTTATCGAGCAATGACTTAATCTGTGTAACCTGGTCATCTGTCAAGCTTAACTTTGCTTTCAGTTTATCGAGCGTAAAGTTTTCTCTTTGCTCGTAATTAAAGCCCTGTCCATTATGGGCCTGATCCATTGCATAACCGTAACCGTGACCCGAACCTGGACCAAAACCTCCTGTACCAAAAGCAAACGACTTTCCCATAAACCAAACAGATGCAAGTAGAGCTAAAGCCATAACGCCTACGAAAAACTTTTTCATTCTTTTCCTCCTAAAATATCAGATTTAAAACTCTCTTGATACTTTTATATACGGTATCTTTCATTAGAAAGTAACAGAATTTTTTAATCTTTAATTATTGCAATATGCTACAATGTAATAGTTTTTAATCACAATTGTGTAATATAAGGAGATGATTTTTGTGCCAAGACCGAAATTGAAAAGATTTATTCAAATGGAGCCTAAGTATAGCGTATATGCTCCAAAAGGCGCAGGCAAAACAAAAGAAGAGGTTTTGATGGATCTTGATGAAGTCGAAACTCTCAGGCTTGTTTTTGGTGAAGGCTTAGATCAGGATGGAGCCGCAAAGAAGCTTGGCGTTTCCAGACAGACTGTCGGAAGAACAGTAGACATCGCAGGAAAAAAGCTGGCTGACTTTCTTGTCAACGGCAAAGTTTTGAAAATCAAAACTGATGGCAATTATGAATTTATAAATCAGGATGTTGACAAAGAGGTTGTCAAATAGATTTATTTTGTGCCCTTTATCAAAAAAAGAGGGGCGCTTTGTCTGTCTATTACGGCTTCAGGGTCAGAAAGTGCTCTTAAATATCCACGTGAAGTATAGGTGGCGATGTTTTTAAAGTTGGTTCTTTTGTAATTATCTTGCAAATATCCAAGCCTTTCGAAATCATTTAGCTCGGACCATAAAAGTATTGATTTAGGTTTGAAGTATCTATTTGTAAATATTGTTATAAAGGAACCACTAGGTTTTAAAATCCTATTTACCTCGTTCACAAATTCTTGTGGACGAGGTAAATATTCGAAACAGAAGCTACATATTACAAAATCGAATTGGTCTTCATAATAGGGCAGGCGTGGATCTTGTACAATATTCTTATTATTGATTGATGAAATTTTTTTGTCTATTGAGGATATTTCTTTATTTAAGCCAATTATCGTTATATCAGGATTGTTCTTTAAATAGGGGGAAGTTCTGCCCATAATATCTAAAATTTTGGAGCCATCATCAATCATGTTTTCTAAAACTTCGCTTATTTTATTTTTTAGCACAACGTCTACGTTTATTATTGAGGAATTTTTTTCATAAAATATTCCTCCTTCTTCTGTATCCTCTACTTCAAACGAGTTGGCTGAATAAAAATCAGTATCAATTTGTTTAAATTTTCCCTGCATTCCTATGCCATTTCCGATGTCAGATATCCAATCAAAACACATTCCGCCTGTGCCAAACTGAACCTCTGGTTGTTGGGCAATCTTCATTACTTTAGCTGTGAGGGTACACTTTATCTCTGATAGTGGGTGGTTGAAATCAGCAAAGAACAAATCATCTCTTTTCTCTATACACCTAAACAAAGGCTTTTTAATAGAGTTTTTGCCTTCCCTGCCCATTAGGGCCTCTATTCTATAAAACCTGCCAACTTTAAAAGTTTTCTTTTCTTCTTCTGAGATCCACTTTATTGGTATTATATTTTTGGACGAGTAAGGTGAAAAAAGCTCTCCTGCCCCATAAGCAAACTCAAACACTTCTCCAACTTCTTTTCCGGGTAACCATTTATATAAATTGTCTGGCAAGGTATCTGCATCAAGCCACATATGTGGTCTTGCAAAATAATTTTCTACATGCTTAATGCCGTTCTCTTCCCATGTTAAATCTATTGATAACGAGATCCTTGAATCTTTATTAATTTTTTCCATTATTTCACCTCTTAGAAGTAATTCTCATTTCTATTGACTTTTCTCTATTGTTAACTATAATTTATTATAATAAAAAATGAAAGGGGGAAGTTTATGGACGTTGTAACATTGTCAAGACTGCAATTTGGAGCTACTGCAATGTACCACTTTATTTTTGTCCCATTAACTTTGGGCTTAGGTATTCTTGTGGCAATAATGGAAACTCTTCACTACAGAACAAAAAATGAGATTTATCTGAAGATGACAAAGTTCTGGGGAAGGCTATTTCTTATTAATTTTGTTTTAGGAATTGTAACTGGTATTACACTTGAATTTCAATTTGGTACTAACTGGGCTCAATACTCTATTTATGTAGGTGACATTTTTGGCGCGCCTCTTGCAATAGAGGCTACACTTGCTTTCTTCCTTGAATCTACATTCTTGGGCGTTTGGCTTTTTGGGTGGAAAAGGATATCGCCAAAGATGCACTTAATTAGTATTTGGCTTGTGGCTTTTTCATCAAATTTGTCTGCTTTATGGATACTCATTGCCAATGCCTGGATGCAAGATCCTGTAGGTTTTGTTCTTAAGAACAACAGAGCAGAAATGACCAATTTTGCTGCTGTGGTGTTTAGCCCATACGCATGGCTTAAGTTTACTCACACAATTACTGCAGGCTTTGTTGTAGGTGCCTTTTTTGTAATGGGTATATCTGCCTATCATCTTTTGAAAAAACAAAATGTTGAGTTTTTTAAAAAGTCATTTTACATTGCTGCCACTTTTGGCATGATTTCTAGTTTACTTGTATTTTTTATTGGTGATATGCACGCTGCAGAAGTTGCACATGTCCAGCCGGCAAAATTAGCTGCAATGGAGTCTTTTTGGAATACCGAAAAAGCAGCGCCAATTTACCTTTTATTGGTACCTGATGACGCTAAAAAGTCAAACCTGGTAGAGGCTTTTCCTATACCATCCCTCTTAAGCTTGCTTGCTTATCATGATCCCAATGCTACAGTCAGGGGACTAAATAGCTTTCCTCAGAACGATATCCCTCCTGTAACTCCAGTTTTTCTGAGTTTTAGGATAATGGTTGGTTTGGGGACGCTTTTTATATTTTTAACGATTTTGGCATGGTGGTTTGCTAAGAAAGACAAATTGCTTAATCATCGTGGTTTCTTGAGAATTATGCTCTACTCACTTCCTCTTCCATATATTGCCACTCAAGTTGGCTGGATTGTTGCTGAGGTTGGAAGACAGCCCTGGATAGTGTACGGCCTGTTGAAGACGAACGATGCTGTTAGCAAAAACTTGACAATTGGAGATGTCATATTAACTCTTGGAATTTTCATTATTTTGTATACAGCACTTGCTGTTCTTGATTTTACGCTATTAACTTATTATGCCCGCAAGGGTCCTTTGGAAACGGATTAGGGGGTGAAGTTATGTTAAATATATTGTGGTTTATCATTTGGGGACTGCTTTGGGCTATGTATTTTGCTCTTGATGGATTTGATCTTGGAATAGGTATGCTATTTCCATTCTTTGGAAAAACAGATCAAGACAAAAAGACGATGCTTGAAAGCATTGGCCCTGTTTGGGACGCTAACGAGGTATGGCTTATAACCGCAGGAGGCGCTACTTTTGCTGCTTTTCCTACTACATATGCCTATATGTTTAGTTTCCTATATCTTCCGCTTATGCTTATTTTGTATGGCTTGATAATTAGAGCTGTATGCCTTGAATTTAGGTATAAGGTAAACAAGCCTTCTTTAGTTTCTTTGTTAGAAAATGGATTGTTTCTTGGGAGCCTTTTGCCTGCACTGTTGCTTGGAGTTGCTTTTGGAAATATTTTTCAAGGGCTTCCAATCGACCAGACCGGCTATCATGGAAATCTGATAACGCTTCTTAACCCGTTTGGGCTAATTACCGGAATTCTATTTGTGGTGGCTTTCTTATTGCATGGCTCTCTTTGGCTTTCTTTTAGAACTGAAGGGGATATCAATCTTAGGGCGAAGGCTCTTGCAAGGAAACTATGGTTTATCACTCTATTCTTTGCAGTCTTGTTTTTGGTAAGCGCTTACTTTGTAACCAATCTTTATGCCAACTATTTTTCTATGCCATTTCTACTTATTGTGCCCACTCTTTGTGTGCTTGGGCTTTTGGGAGCAGGATTTTTTATTAATTCCTCTGAAATTATGGCTTTTCTGTCATCGGCGATATGTATAATATTTTTAACTTTTACCGGTGTGGGCGGTCTGTATCCAAACCTGATACCATCGAATATAAATAATGCATTTAGTTTGAGTGCTTTTAACTCATCTTCGAGCCAATATACCTTAACCGTTATGACAGTTGTTGTGATAATATTTGTGCCGATTGTACTTGCATATAAATTTTGGACATATAAAACATTTAGTTACAAGATAAAAGAAGGAGAAGTAGAGGGCTATTAATTAACAATAAAAAGGTGTATGTATTTAACACATACACCTTTTTTAAATTTAAAGCAAGTTCGTTAATTAAGATTTATCAGATCATTTACTTTTCAAAAATAACTGATAAAGAAATTATGAGCTAACTTTTAATAATTCAGAACGAGATTGGCTTCCATCATTTCCTTGAGTGCTCTCCCTGCCTTTATCATTTGGACACCATCTATCAGCTGGTCCTTTGGTATTTCTTTTGAAATGCAAGCAGGGATGCAAGCGAGCAGCTTCCCTCCATTTTCAATAAAATTGTCTACATGCTCTTTAATGGTTTCGTGCTCTACTGCCTTTATGTGTTCGTATGCTCCCTTGGTGACGTTATAAATTCCATTTGACTGAAATATCATTGTTACATCCATCTCCATAATTAGAGCAGTGTTCGCCATTATAAAGGCAAAGGTAGCCTTTTCTGGATCATCTGGTCCCACCGTTACTGTTACAACAAGTTTTTCTGGCATAGCTCCTCCTTTAAATTATTTTCAATAAATTTATTTTTTACAATCCTTGTAATTATACATTCTATTTCAAATTATGTTAAAATATTTTTAATTTGTATTGGAGGTGTATCAATTGAAAGAAGGAATTCATCCTCAATTTTATGAGGACTGCGTTGTTACATGTGCTTGTGGCAATACTTTTACCACAGGTTCAAACAAGAAGGCTATAAAGGTAGATATCTGCTCAAAATGTCACCCATTTTTTACAGGAACTCAGAAGCTTGTTGACACTGAAGGCAGGATAGAGAAGTTTAACAAAAAATATAGCAAGAAATTCAAAGAGGAAGAAAAAAATTAAGATTTCACTTATTTATTGTACTCCAGACCCCGTCAGGGCTATTGCCCTGGGGGCAAGGGTCTCAGTAACTACAAAATCTATCTTTGACGTGTATTCTGATCTTAAAGAAGATGATGCCCAGGAGCTTGTAAGGAGATTGTATAAGATGGGGCATCATACTCCTTTTGAGCATGTTTCTTTTACGTTCGGAGTTGAAAATATCTCCAGATCCTGCTCTCATCAGCTTGTAAGGCACAGAATAGCGTCCTTTACACAAAAGAGCCAAAGATATACCAGGTTTGGCATGAGGAGCCGAGATTCTGAATCTAACAAAAGAGTTGAGATAGAAGATTTGTACGTATTCCCGCAAACATTCCAGAAACATCCATCAATTCTTACGAAATACAGGGACTACCTGGAGCTTGGGAGGAGATTGTACGAGGATCTTTTGTCTAAGGGAGTTCCTGCTGAGGACGCAAGGTATATTCTGCCGAATAGCGCTCATACATCTCTTATTATGACTATGAACTTCAGGGAGCTTATGCATGCATCCAATCTTAGGCTTTGTCAAAGGGCACAATGGGAAATACGTTCAATATTTGAGGAGATAAAGGTAAGAGTTTTTGAGGTTTCTCCCTTCTTGTCAGAATTTTTATACCCAAAGTGTGAAATTACAGGTTATTGCAATGAGGAGAAATCTTGCGGCAGAAAACCTAAAAAAGAGTCTTAGAAGAATTGCTTATTTCAGACTTTGATGAAATAATAGACGGTTTTACCGCTGATTCGTATTTTCTAAGAACTTTGAAAATCCTGAATGAAAAAGATATAAACAAGAGTGTTTTAGTTGAGATAAAAGCTTCTTCATTGCCGACAGGTTATGATTGGGGGATTTTTGCGGGCATTAATGAAGCCAGGATGATACTTAATGATATAAGAGGCATAGAAGTACTATCTATGCGAGAGGGCAGCTTATTTTATCCTGACGAGCCAGTTTTGTCTATTAAGGGTAGATATGTAGATTTTGCTCTTTTTGAAACTGCAATATTGGGCATTCTTTGCCAGGCATCAGCGGTAGCCACCAAGGCTGCCAGAATCAAAAAGGTCATAGGTTCCAAGCAGCTTATCTCATTTGGTTCGAGGCGCGCTCACCCTTCTATTACAGCTCATCTTGAGAGGAACGCATATATTGGAGGTTGTGATGGGGTTTCAAGCATTATTGGCGGCAAAGTAATCAATCAAACCCCAAAGGGGACTATGCCTCATTCTTTAGTGCTGCTTATGGGATCGCTCAAAGACGCTCTTAAGGCATTTGACGACGTGATTGATAAAGCTATACCCCGCATTGCCCTTGTCGATACCTTTTGTGATGAAAAATTTGAAGCTATTGAGGCTGCCAAGCTTTTGGGCGAAAGACTTTATGCCGTAAGGCTGGATACGCCGTCCTCAAGGAGGGGTAATATCAGAAAGATTCTTGAAGAGGTTAGGTGGGAGCTCGATTTGCGCGGTTTTAATAAGGTAAAGATTGCCCTTTCAGGGGGTATTGATGAATATGTGGCCAAGGATCTTAGCGATGTGGTGGACATCTTTGGCGTGGGCACTGCTTTGACAAATGCGCCAATAATAAACTTTTCAATGGATATTGTGGAGATTGAAGGAGGGCCTATTGCTAAAAGGGGTAAGAAGTCAGGGCGAAAAGATTTAATATATTGCCCGCAGTGTGACAAAAGGTTTGTCGTCTACAAAGACAAAGATTACCGATGTACATGTCCAGTTTGCAAATCACAGACAAGTCCTTTGCTTTCGCCTATTGAAGAGCCCTATCCTGACAGCACAACAATAAGGGCAAGAACCTTAGAAAATCTTTCAAGCATAAATAACATAATCTAATCTTAGTTTACTACGTTTACAAATACGCTTACTGCTGCACAGCAAATAATTACTTCATCGCTGAGGTCTTTTAGCTCTTCTATTTTAAGAGCCTTTATTTTCATACCTCCATCTTTTACATCTATCTTTATATTCCCCTGAATTGGAAAGGCAGTCTTTAGCTCTTCTATATCCACCATATCCGGATTTGGAACACCTAATTCTGCTAAAATTTCGATTTCTTCCAGATTCTTAATGTTAAATATTTCTATTAATCCAGATATGTAAACGTTCTGTATTGCGTTTTTAATTGCCTTTATAGCTGCTTTTGTAGGAGACTGTCCGTGCTGGTCTACGCCCATACCCATTTCAATTAACAGTCTTTTTTTCATATATATCTCCTTTTTTTACTTTTAGGATTCTTTTGCTGTGCTTATGTAGAGAAAAATAAACATAGCCAAATATAGAAATTGTGATTACGAGAATTAAGGATGCTAATAGCGAATTTTCTTTGAACATCTTTATGCTCTCCATTCCTGAAAAGCCAACTATTAATACAAAAATAGTCCATATTGAGCTGCCTATGCTAGTTGGGAGCAAAAAATCTTTTAAATCAACTTTCGAAATTCCTGCGATGTAAGAAGAAAAATGTCTTATTCCAGGCAGAAACCTGACAACTATAAGAATTATAAATCCTTTATCACCCTCAATGAGGTATAAAATATGTTCTAATATATTTTCGTACTTTGGACCTAACTTTTTAGTAAATGGTTTTAGTTTTACGCCGATTAAGAAAGATAAGCATGCTCCAAAAATTGTTGAAAATATCGTGAGTACAACAGCTTCTACTGGATTTATGAAACCTGCACCTACAAGAGCGCCTGTAATTAATAACATCCCCTCATAGGGCAGTGGTAATCCCATTGAATCTAAAAAAAGCCAGAAAAAAGCTATAGAGCAAAAAACCCATATGTTCATATTCATACTTAGTACGTTTGAATAAATTACATTTAGCAAATTTGAAATTTGTTCCAAAACTTCACCTCTTTTATAGTTTAAAATATTATATCAATTATAGTTTGTTATAAGCTGCTTTTGATTAGACTAATTTAATTATTTTATCAGGAGGAAAAAGGTTATTTTTACTATAAATGCTTTTGCAAAAGTTAACTTAAGTCTTGATATTTTAGGTAGGTATCCTGATGGCTATCACGAAATTACTTCTGTTTTTCACAGTATTGACTTTTTTGATTCATTGTCGCTGAGACCTATTGGTGGTAAAAACCTAATTCTTGACTCTAATATTAAAATTGAAAACAACATTTTACACAAAATTTGGCATTATATTTCATCAAATTGTGGTATTAAGAGTGGGATATATGTTAATTTAGAAAAAAACATACCTTTGATGGCTGGTCTTGGGGGCGGTTCAAGCGATGCTGCAGCTTTTCTATATGCTATCAACTTAATTTTTTCTTTAGGTTTAACGCGCAAAGATTTGATCAATTTATCTCTAAATTTTGGTTCTGACATAGCATATTTTTTTTATGGCGGAATGTGCCTGGTCGAGGGGAGAGGTGAAAAGATTACTAAACTAGAAGAGTGTTTAGAAGAAAAAATAATATTGGTTTTGCCGAACAAAGGTATATCAACATCCTTTGCGTATAACTTGTACGATAAAGATCCAAAAATTACAAACTATACGAAACAGTTTTATAATGAAAGAAAGAGAGGTTTTATTAAAACAGGAAATGTTTTTGAAGATTTGATTTTGCCAACAGATTCTGATTTAAAAAAAATTAAAGAAGTATTAAATGAACTTTCTGATTGGAATCTGATGAGCGGATCTGGTTCTGTCTTTTTTGCAAAATCAGAAAATGAAGCCTTGATAGGAAAGGAGCTTGAGGAACTGGCTCAGGTGAAGCCTTCAGTCTTAACGCCACTAAAGATGGATCTTATCGAACTCTAACTGCTCCATAATACCTGGTTTTCCAATAAGGGTCATCAAGAGAACTTATGCTAACTCCTGTGCTAGTATTCGCTGCGATAAATTTTCCGTTGCCAATATATATACCATCGTGTGAAGCTCCTGGCAGATAAGTTGTAAAAAATACTAAATCTCCTGGTCTAAGCTCTGACACAGATATTGGAGTTCCCGAGTCATACTGGAGATCGGCTGTTCTTGGAAGGTTTATTCCATTTAACCTAAAGACATATTGGACATATCCAGAGCAGTCAAACCCTGTAGAGGGCATTTCTCCGCCCCACCTATATGAGATGCCCATAAATCTTATTGCAGTTCTTATTATGGGGTTTGAATTAACGTCCATTTGTCTGGAAAGGGATGCAAGGTCGAAGGTTTTGTATTTTTCTATTACTGTCATTCTACCCATTGTGAGACACTGGTAGGTGATGTCATCTATGATTCCTGTGACAGGGAGTTTTGCTTCTTTTTGATAAAGCTTTACTGCATTTTCGGTTTTTTCATCGAAGTTCTTGTTTACTGTTACGTTGTATCCAAGGTCGTAAAGCTTTTCTTTTACGTTTTGGACCTCGTCAGAACTATCTCCTGGCCTGAGGGTGACAGCAAAGGAGTAGCTGCTCGCAGAAGAAAATATAAGAAAAAGTACTAATATTAAGAAAATTTTCCTTTTCACTAAGACCTCTTTTGCAATAGTAATTAATCTATTATAAACTATGAGATTAGAAAAAAATTAAAAATTAACCAATTTCCTGACTAAGGATTGGGTTAATTTTTAATTTAAGTGGCGGGGTGGACGAGATTCGAACTCGCGATCTCCTGCGTGACAGGCAGGTGTGTTGGGCCGACTACACCACCACCCCTTTGAATGAAAAGTATATTATCACATTTAAAAATTGTTTGCAAGTGTCATTTTGTTTTATCTATCATTTTACTATTTTATAAGAACTTCTTCTTCCGACAAAAAATAACTTTTCTTAAACTTTTTGCACAATTCTTTGCATATTTTTTTAATTTCTGAAACCTTTTCGGTCATATTTTCATAATTTGCAATCTTCTTGTTGTTTAAAGACGCTATTGAAATGCTAATCATTGGGAAGTGCTTTTTTATGCCATCCCTATCGATTGATGTTATATAGCCCTGATTTATATCTTCTTCGTTATAAAATCTTTTGATATTAAAATCAAATTCTTCAATAATGTTACAACATAACCTTTCTATCTCATAGGATCCTATAACTGCTATGAAGTCGTCTCCTCCTACGTGCCCTAAAAATGCATCTTTATGAAAACCGATATGCCTCTCTAATATGTTTGCAGTATATTTTATAACTCTATCGCCTCTTTCAAAGCTATAGTAGTCGTTGAAAGATTTGAAATTATTTAGATCGAAATAAATTAACGAAAATGGTATTTCTTTACCTATAAATTCTCTAATCTTTTCCTCAATTATTAGGT
>JAJXTU010000003.1 GCA_021783475.1 bacterium | reverse complement strand
GGGGGAATACACCTCCTTTTTTTGCAGATTGAATTGAACTGTAAATGGCTCCTTGAAGGCTAACGCCGTCCAAAGCTTTGGGAGAAGCAAAACAATATTCAGTTGTCAAAGTTGACAGAATATTTCAAATAATTAAACATTATATACCTTTGTCAAGTGTAAATCAAGCAATTATTCTTATATTATATTTTCATATTATAACATACATAATAAATGAGTTCTCTATCTATCTCTCTTGATTCCAAACTCTTGTGTATAGTTTTCCATAAGCTGATATAATTAAGCTATGTTAGAAAACTTCAAACTTAGGACACTAAATTCAATAAAAGTTGCTTCGAATCTATTTCGTATATTGCTGGCTATATTTTTCTTATACGTTATCTATTCTCAAGGTTCGAAAAAGTAACCTAAAGTATTAACATAATATTAACACTGTGCCGTGCTATAATCATTAGAGTCTTATTAGAATTACATTAATCTTTTGAGGGGTGATAGTTTTCCTTACGAAAAAGGGGCTTTCTGATGAAAAGGTTTTAGTTTTGAACTCTTCATTTTATCCTCTGGGAGTGAGTTCTTGGAAAAGGGGCTTTTTACTGGTTTGGAAGAAAAAGGCAGAGGTTATTGAATACAATGGTCACTTTTTAAGAGAAGACATAAGGCTTCCTTGCGTGATAAGGCTCGATAGGAACATATTTTTACCGTATAAAGATGTCGCTCTTACCAGAAGAAACATAATAGCAAGAGATCAGAATACATGCCAATATTGTGGCAAAAAATCCGCAAATTTAACTGTAGACCACGTGATACCGAAATCCAGAGGTGGGGATCTTTCATGGGAGAATGTAGTGGCCGCATGTCAGGCATGCAACCTGAAAAAGGGTAACAAAACCCCTGAAGAGGCGAATATGATTCTCTTTAGACGGCCAAAGAGACCCAAAATCCCCTCTAACTTATTGGATATTATCAGGTGTGCAAAAAGTCAATATCATGAATGGATAAAATACATCCCTGAGAGATACCTCTCTTAGCTACCATTTTTCTATCTGCCTTAGAGCCTCGTAAAGAACTATTGCGACGCTATTTGAGAGGTTTAGCGATCTTGCTTCTTTATTCATTGGTATGAAGTATGTCTTGTCTTCAAACTCCTTGAGTATCTTCTCATCCAAGCCTGTGCTTTCCTTGCCAAAAACGATAAGGCTATTTTTAGAATAAGTTCCCTTTGTATAAATATTTTTACCAGAAGGAGAAAAAAGAAGCAAATTTTCTTTGTCAAAATTGGACATTGCTTCTCCAAAAGTCGGATAAAATGTAAAGTCAAGGTGTTCCCAATAGTCCATTCCAGCGCGCTTTAACCTTTTGTCATCGATTAAAAATCCTGTGGGGCCTACTACTACCAGAGAAACCCCTGCTGCTACGCAAAGTCTACCTATGTTTCCAGTGTTTTGTGGAATTTCAGGCTCAACCAATATTATCTTCATCTTATGCTATGACTCCTTCATTTTTCATTTTTGATCCTTTATAGTATTCTATATAATATAGTAAAATATTAGGATCTTTAATACTTAAGGAGGTGAGCCCGACTGGGCCATAATATGAAAAAGATAGAAGCTATTATTAGACCTTATAAACTTGATGAAGTTAAAGCTGCACTTACAGAGATGGGCGTTATGGGCATGACAATTACAGAGGTAAAGGGTTATGGACGTCAAAGAGGACATACCGAGAGGTATAGAGGTTCTGAATACGTGGTCGATCTTTTGTCAAAAATAAAGATAGAAGTAGTAATTCCCGAGGATGAAGTGGAAGGTGTGGTTCAAACTATCGTAGACTCTGCAAGAACAGGTGAGGTTGGAGATGGCAAGATATTTATTAGCTCAATAGATGAGGTCATAAGAATTAGAACAGAGGAGAGAGGGGAGGCAGCTGTTTGAAGGCATATCCCCAAACATTTGAGAGAAGAGACAGGTCTTGTTATATTGGTGGCATAAGTGTAAAAGAGTTATCAGAAAAATATTCTACTCCTTTATATATAATGTGTGCTCAGACTATAAAGTCAAGAGTTGAGACTTTTAAAGAAAGCTTCAAGAAATACCTTCCGTTTGAGTCAAGGGTAGCTTTTGCAGGGAAGTCTCTTTGTGTGACCGGCCTTCTGAAAAAGTTAAAGGATCTGGATATGTGGCTTGACGTGGTGTCTGGAGGAGAACTCTATACAGCTATCAGGGCAGGATTTGATACGAAAAAAATATATTTTCACGGAAACAACAAGTCTTTCGAAGAGTTAGATTTTGCCATAAAGTCAGGAGTTGGCTATATCGTGGTAGATGGCTTTTCTGAAATTGAAAAGATAAAAAAACTATCATTTAAATATAATCACATCCCCTGTATGATAAGGGTTTCTCCTGGCATAGAGGCTCACACGCACGAATTTATAAAAACAGGCAAAATAGACTCAAAGTTTGGTTTCCCTGTTGGGACAGATGCTTTTTCTGCAGTAAAGGAGCTGTCAAATATTGATGGTGTAGAGTTCAAGGGCATTCATGCTCACATCGGCTCTCAGATCTTTGATCCCAAGCCTTATATTGAACTTGTAGACGTGATGTTTGACTTTGCAAAGAAGCTCAGCGATGAGGGTATTGACGTCAAGAATATAAATCTTGGCGGAGGATTTGGAGTGGTTTACACAGAGGAAGACTCTCCTGCCTCTATTGAAGACTTCATAAGAGAAATATCTTCTGAGATAAATAAGAATATGAACAAATATGGTATGAAAGATATAGCTTTTACTGTCGAGCCAGGGAGATCTATAGCAGGTCCTTCTGGAATAACCGTATATAGAGTAGGATCTGTCAAAAAAATTGACGGTTTTTTGCCCTATGTATCCGTGGATGGTGGAATGGCTGATAATCCAAGATATGCTCTCTATAGGGCTAAATATCACGCAGAGCTTGACGTCAAGACCGAGAATGCTCAAGAAGTAAAGATAGTGGGCAGGTTTTGTGAATCGGGAGATATGCTTGTAGAAAAAATATCTCTGCCTGAGGTGGAAATTGACGATTTGCTAATAATTTTCACTACTGGCGCATACAATTACTCTATGGCGAGCAATTATAATAGGTTTGGCCGTCCTGCCATGGTGATGGTGGAAGATGGGAAAGATAGTCTTTTAGTTAAAAGGGAGACGTATGAGGATATCGTTTCTCTTGATGTGTAGAATTAATTTATAACTGATTTTTGATCAGGTGTTAAAATAAGTGTTATTTTTTGGGTATCTGTAAGAAATTAGAAGGGAGTTTCTATGAAATTTTTAAATATAAAGATTCTCATACCTGCTATTTTGATCCTTATTGTCGCAGGCGCTTTGATATGGCATTTTTCTCACAGGGTTGAGCACGTATCCTTTGCGCAGGTAGATAAACTAAACACAGACAACATTACAAACCAAATAAAGTCAAAGTTAACGGGCGACGTTCTTGACGTTCAGTCGGCATCGAATGGCTACATTACAGGAGCATGGGTGGCCTTGAAAGTGAGCCCGCAGAGCGATGCATCTTTTGAGTCAGAATCAAAAAAGATATTTGCTTCTTTGTTCACCATACCAGGCCTTGATTTTGTCGAGATAAGCTTTATAGAGAGGCCTGCTCCATATAAATATGGATACGGTGAGCTATTTACCGCGCTTTCTACACACAGCGCATTCAAGGATAGCGAGCCTCTTGCAAACTGTGGCTACTATTGGTCGTGGAACAAGGGCAAACCTTATTACAAGGGCAAAGACCCATTTGGCAAGGTAGAGCAAGCACCTCCTATAAAACAGGGTGAGAAAAAGGTATTTTTGACATTTGACGATGGGCCATTCCCCTTGTATTCGTTGCTCCTTGCTGACCTGGTAAGACATTATGGCCATGCCACCTTTTTTCTTGTAGGCAAGATGTTGGAAGTAAGGCCGTATGTAGGCAAGATCTTACAGGACTGGGGTATTGAAATAGGTTACCATTCAGAGGATCACTTTAACTTTAACAAATTGGACAACCTTAAGGCAAAGGAAGAGATTACCCTTGAAACCACCACCTTTAAGGATGCGGGTTTAGATATGTCCAATATCAAGTGGTTTAGACCTCCAGGCGGGGATCTTGATAGTCAGAAGGAAAACCTTGTAAAAGACCTGGGGCTAAAAGTAGCATGGTGGAACGTCAATACTGCAGATTATAGAAAAGAAACTACCAGAGAACAGATAGCAAGTTCATATCTTTCTGGCTTGAAGGATGGGAATGTTTTTCTTGGACATCAGGGCCTTTTGAAGACTATACAGGCTCTTGATGTGGTTTTGCCTATCATGAAATCAAAAGGATACGGTTTTGAAAGTTTATGAAAATTTTTAGGAGGAACTGATTTGGCACTTTTTGGTACAGATGGCATAAGAGGGAAGATTGGCTCAGAGTTAAGTGCTAATCTTTCCTTTGATGTAAGCAGGGCATTTGGTTTCTATCTAAGAAGAAATCTACCTGGTTTGCCCGTTTTACTTGGAAAAGATACGAGATTCTCGGGAGATATGATAGAGTCGGCTATTTCTGCAGGACTTAGCTCTCAGGGGGTTGATGTCATAAGTTTGGGCGTGATAACCACGCCAGGGCTTCAATATCTGTGTTCTTATAGAGAATGTGCAGGGGTTATGATAACTGCTTCTCACAATCTGGCTGCTGACAATGGCATAAAACTTTTTTCAAAGGGCGGACTTAAATTGAGTCCTGATGAAGAGGCCTGTGTGGAGAGCTTTGTAAATTCTGATTTTGCAGAAGAACCCCCAGCAAGAATTTATGAGGATAAGAAGTTTACTGACATTTACCTTAATTATCTAAAAGAGAGATCAAGAGGGATAATCATCAGGGGAATTGTTTTAGATTGTGCCAACGGATCTACCACTCAGTATGCACCTGAACTTTTTAACTTTTTGCATCCAGATTTTTTGTATACTGCGGGTTGTTATCCTGATGGTTACAATATCAATCTAAATTGCGGAAGTACTCACCCTGAGGTTATTTGCGATCTGAGCAGGGGTCTAAATAAACCCTCGACAATTGGATTCGCCTTTGATGGAGATGGTGATAGGGTAATAGCCTGCGATGATAAGGGGAACGTGGTAGACGGAGATGATTTTCTTGCTGTGCTTTCCTTGTGGCTGAAGGTAGTAATGGGTAAAAGGAATTTTTCTGTGGTAGGAACTGTTATGACGAATAGGGGTCTTGAAGAATTTCTTAAAAGGGAAAATATTACTTTTTATAGGTCAAACGTGGGCGACAAGAACGTATATAACATGATGAAAGAAAAAGGAGCCCTTCTCGGTGCAGAGACTAGCGGACACGTAATCATAAACAATGAACTGTGCGGAGATGGGATGATAGCTGCAATTTATCTACTTAGAAGCGTTCACGAACTTGGACTTAAAAAACTAAGCCTGTTTAAGAGACATCATCAAATTATGAAGAGCATAAAACTGGAATCAAGAATCCCGTCATTGAGCCACGAATTGGTCGAAAAGATTGAAGAGCTAAAAAAGAATTTTGATGGCAGGATAGTGGTGAGGCCATCTGGCACCGAACCCCTTGTAAGGGTTATGGTGGAGTGCAAGAACCTCGAAGAGGCAAATTTAATTTGCGAGGATATTTGCAATATGATAGAAAATAAAGAATTTAAAACAGTTAGCAGCTAGTTTGTTAGCATTTGAGAGCTTACCTACCAAGTTGCGTTTATCTTCTTTTAAAAGTGTTTAGGAAAAACTCATTAGGAGGATAGTTTAAGATGGCAGAGAAGACAGATCAGGAAAAGAGTATCGATTCTGCAATAGCTCAAATAGAACGTAGGTTTGGCAAAGGTTCAATAATGAGGTTGGGTGAGGCCGAACCCCCAAAAGTAGATTTTATTAGTTCTGGTTCTATGGCTATCGATATTATTTCGGGCATTGGTGGACTTCCCAGGGGAAGAATTATTGAAATATATGGACCTGAGGGTTCTGGTAAGACCACTGTAGCCCTTCATACTATTGCAGAGGCGCAGAAGGCTGGAGGAGTAGCTGCCTTCATTGACGCAGAACATGCCTTGGACGTTTATTATGCAGAAAGGATAGGTGTAAACCTTAAAAGTCTTCTTATATCCCAGCCTACGACTGGTGAGGAGGCTCTTGAGATAGCAGATACCCTTGTGAGGAGTAACGCAGTTGCTATTGTGGTGGTTGATTCTGTAGCTGCCCTTATACCGAAGTCAGAACTTGAAGGCGAGATGGGCGACGTTACAATAGCCCTGCAGGCAAGGCTGATGTCTCAGGCCTTGAGAAAGCTGACAGGAACTGTGAACAAGTCGAGAACCGCATGTGTTTTTATTAACCAGTTAAGAGAAAAGGTAAGTACGGGTTATTCCTCTGGTCCCATTGAGGTTACTCCTGGTGGCAGGGCTCTGAAATTTTATTCTTCTATGAGGATTGAGGTTAGAAGAGGCGAGGCTATAAAGAGCTCGGCTGGTGAGATTATTGGCGCGAAAATGAGAATAAAGATTGTAAAAAATAAGCTGGCTCCACCATTTAAAGAAACAGAGCTAATTTTAATCTATGGTCAGGGGATAGATAGAACAACTGATCTGTTTGAAACAGCTCTAAATCTAGGTTTTATAACTAGAAGCGGGAGCTTTTATTATTTCAAGGAGCTGAGAATGGGGCAGGGCAAGGATGCTTCAAGGGCTCTTTTGGACGAGAATGAGGATCTCAGAAATGAGCTTATGCTTGCTGTGAGAACCTATTTTGAGCCAGAAGCTAAACCTACAAGTGGTGAAAAAGAACAGTAACTTATGGTTTTTGATGTAATTGTTTGATTAGAAGATTAAATTTAAGATAAAGTGAAAGGGGTGATACCTTAAGTGGAACACGTTTTGTTGACATTAATTCTGATAATACTGATAATAATTGGCGTTGCAGTTATATATTATTTGTACAAAAAGACTCAAAAGCTAAGGTTGGAAGCCGAGCAATTGAGCAAGGAAGCCAAGGAAGTTCTCCAGAACAATACAAAAGAAGCTGAGAGCAGAAAAAAGGAGATACTTCTCGAAGCCAAAGATGAATCCATAAGGTTAAAATCTGAGGCGGAAAGAGAAATAAAAGAAAGAAGGATAGAGGTAAACAGGCTCGAACAAAGACTCCTTCGCAAGGAAGAGAATCTCGAGAGGAAGCTTGAGAATCTTGAAAAAAAAGAGGAACAGATTACTCAGAGAAAGCTCCAAATTGATGAATTGAAATCAAAGCTTGAGAATCTTGTGCAGGAAAGATCTATTGAGATAGAGAGGGTATCTGGGCTTACTTCTGATGAGGCAAGGAATATATTGCTGGCTGAGGTAGAAAAAGATCTTGATGTAGAGATTGCAAACAAGATAAAAGAAGCTCAAACAAAGATAAAAGAGGAGTCTGAAAAAAAATCAAGGGAAATATTGTCATTGGCGATTCAAAGGTGCGCAGTCGATCACACTATGGAGTCTACCGTTTCTGTGGTAACCCTGCCTACCGACGATATGAAGGGAAGAATCATTGGCCGAGAGGGCAGAAACATACGTTCGTTTGAAGCTGAGACAGGGGTAGAGCTTATAATTGACGATACGCCTGAGGCGGTTACCATATCCAGCTTCGATCCAATCAGAAGAGAGATAGCAAAAAGATCTCTTGATAAGCTAATTTTGGACGGCAGAATACACCCCGGGAGAATTGAAGAGACCGTAGAAAAATCCAGAAAAGAGCTCGATCAGGAGATAAAAGAATATGGTGAAGCTGTTTGCCTTGAAATGGGGATACCGAATTTCCATCCAGAGATCGTAAAACTGATAGGCAGATTGAAATTTAGGACTAGCTACGGTCAAAACATATACCAGCACTCTATAGAAGTTGCCCACCTTGCAGGTATAATGGCCTCAGAGCTGGGACTTGACTCTACGCTATCCAAGAGGGGCGGGCTCTTACACGATATAGGTAAGGCTGTGGACTTTGAGATGGAGGGTTCGCATGCAATTATTGGAGCCGATCTTGCAAAAAAATATAAAGAGAATTCACTTGTGGTAAATATGATTGCAGCCCACCATGCCGAAGTTGAACCGACGAGCCTGGAGGCTGTCTTGGTTCAGGCTGCTGATGCTATTTCTGCATCAAGGCCGGGGGCAAGGAGAGAGTCTCTTGAGACCTATATAAAGAGACTGGAAAATCTTGAAAAGATCGCGCTTTCATTTGAAGGCATTGATAAATGTTTTGCGATACAGGCAGGCAGGGAGATAAGGGTCATAGTAAAACCCGATCAAGTTGACGACCTTATGACGCAGAAGCTTGCAAGGGATATGGCTAAGAGAATTGAAGAATCTCTTGATTATCCAGGAGAGATAAAGGTTTCTGTAGTAAGAGAGATCAGATCGGTAGAATATGCTAAATGAAAATCTTGTTCGTAGGCGATATTGTAGGCAGGTCTGGAAGGCAGATACTGAAAGATGCTTTTAAAAACTTCGATCTTAGGTCGAAATATGACTTTATAATAGTAAATGCTGAAAATGCAGCTGGCGGATTTGGCATTACGAATAAGGTGTTGGAAGAATTATTACAGTTGGATATAGATTGCTTTACAATGGGCAACCATACCTTCGACAAGAGAGACGGTGAGCAGGTCCTATTGCACGACAAAGTTATAAGACCTGCTAATTTGCCTCCTAATGTGGTAGGTTCTGGCTATGGTATTTTTAATTCAAAATTAGGCAATGTAGCTGTTATTAACCTCCTTGGCAGGGTATTTATGCAGCCTGTTGACTGTCCATTTAGGTCTTTTGACTCATTATTCTCAGAGATAAAAAAAGAATGTGATATCGTAATTGTCGACTTTCATGCTGAGGCCACTTCCGAAAAAAACGCTCTTGGCTGCTACTTGGATGGAAGGGCTAGCGCCGTGGTTGGCACTCATACCCATGTGCCGACTGCCGATTGCAAGATTCTCCCAAATAAAACCGCTTATGTTACCGATGTGGGCATGACTGGCTCGACTGCCGGGATTATTGGCTTTAAAAAAGACTCTATAATACAAAAATTTTTAACTTGTATGCCGAAAAAGTTTGAGGTAGAAGTGATCGACCCACAACTTCAAGCTGTTTGTATTGATGTAGACGAAAGAGGTAGGGCTAAATCAATCGAGAGGGTCTTTTATCCAGATGTAATATGTAGTGAAGGAGAAACTCTTATAAATGATTGAAGAAAAATCACTTTATAAGACAGCTAAAGATTTAAATGTTGCTCAGATTGATTCATCTAATACTGTTTTTCACCGTTCGCCAGTAAACAATGTAAGGCTGGGCAAATTAAATATTAGAGGCAAAACTGCTAAGACTCCACTTTTTATGCCTGTAGCTACAAGAGGAACGGTAAGGGCTCTTACCCCATCTCAACTTAAAGAGATAGGCTTTGAGATGATACTTTCAAACACATACCATCTTCACGAGAGACCTGGCGAGGAAGTGATAGACAAGTTAGGGGGCCTTCACAAGTTTATGAATTGGGACGGCCTTATACTGACAGACTCTGGCGGGTATCAGGTTTTTAGCCTTTCAAGCCACAGAAAGATTACCGATGAAGGCGTTTTTTTTAGATCGGTTCTGGATGGAAAAGAGATTTATCTTACGCCTGAAAAGGTTCTTCACATACAGAAGAAACTAAATACCAATATAGCAATATTTTTAGACGAGTGTCCAGAATATCCTTGCAATGCAAGGAGAGAAGAAGAGTCGCTTATTAGAACCCTGAAGTTTGCCGAGCGTTCTATTAAGGTAGAGAGAAATCCTGGGCAGCTCTTTTTTGGAGTTGTGCAGGGTGGTATGAACTTTAAGCTAAGGCAGGAGTGTGCTCAGGCACTGCTATCACTTGGAGTAGACGGTCTGGCTATTGGAGGTCTTTCAATGGGAGAGGATTCGTCACTGACCAGAGAGGTTCTTGCGGCTACTCTTGAGGTGATTCCAGAAGATAAGCCACGATATCTTATGGGCGCTGGATCGGATATATTGACATATATAAAAATGGGCATAGATATGTTTGATTCTGTGTTTCCTACCAGACTTGCAAGGCATGCTAGCGCATTTTTGTATAATGGAGAGAGGATCAATATATCTAACAAGAGATTCAAGGAAGACGCATCTCCTTTGGATGAGGGTTGTGATTGTTACGCGTGTAGAAATTTTTCAAGGGCATATATAAGGCATCTGTTTCTCTGCGATGAAATACTTGGAAAAACATTGCTTAGCATCCACAATTTGACCGTTCTCTTCAAGACCGTGAACGCCTTGAATTCGTGAAATAGAGTTTTTGTTTTTGAAAATTAGTTTGAAAGGAGTTGGAAGGATTTGACATTTAAAAGATTGAGATGGGGCATTATCCTTATAGTATTAGCGGCTGCCGTTGCCATAAACTATCTTATGCCTCTTAAAGAGGGATTGGATTTGCAGGGTGGAATGGAAGTTGTTTTGGAGGCTCAGAACACTAATACTGTTACTGTGAACAAAGACGTAATGCAAGGGGTCAAGGCAGTTATTGAAAATAGGGTAAACGGACTTGGGGTATCAGAGCCTCTTATCCAATTGAAGGGGAGTAACTCTATTCTCGTCCAGTTACCTGGCATTAAAGATTATCAAAATGCCCTAAACGTTATAGGAAAAACTGCATTTCTTGAGTTTAAAGAGCCAATTTATGATACTGTGACAGGAAAGATCACTGGCTGGAAAACAGCTCTGACTGGCGCCGATCTGCAAGATGCAAAAGTTGGATACGATACAAACAGTAGGCCTGTTGTAGATATTACATTTAATACTGAAGGCGCAAAGAAGTTTGCTGAGGTTACTGCAAACAATATAAATAAACCTTTAGCGATATTTCTTGACAACAACGAGATATCTTCTCCTGTAGTAAAAGAGGCTATTACAGGTGGAAAAGCTCAGATATCTGGTAACTTTACACTTCAAAGTGCAAAGGAGCTCGCAATTCAAATAAAAGCTGGTGCTTTGCCTGTTCCTGTAAAGCTTGTGGAACAAAGGGTGGTAGGTCCTACGCTTGGCAAAGACGCAGTAGACTCTGGATGGAAAGCTGGATTTATAGGGCTCTTGCTTGTCGCTATCTTTATGATCTTGTATTATCGACTACCAGGCTTGATTGCTGATTTTGCGCTGCTTTTGTATGGCATAATTGTACTTGGCATATTTAAGTTCATACCTGTTACTTTAACATTGCCAGGCATTGCAGGTTTCATTCTATCAATTGGTATGGCGGTAGACGCAAACATATTGATATTTGAAAGGTTGAAGGAAGAGCTTAGAAAGGGCATACCATTGATCTCTGCAATGGATTTGGGTTTCAAAAGAGCACTGCCAGCAATTATAGATTCCAATGCCAGTACTCTTATTACGACTGCTGTATTGTTTACATGGGGATCTAGCATAATAAAGGGCTTCGCAGTTACTCTTGCTTTTGGTGTCATTATAAGCTTTTTTACGGCCGTTATAATCTCAAGGGCATTGATGGACCTTGTGGTCCATACTGGATTTTTTAAAAAGCCGGCTTTTTATGGGGCAAAAGTAGGTATAAACGCTTCAATTACAGATGAAGTGCCAGATGATCCAGGCTCTCCTGTTCCTGAGGTCTCAAAGCCCAAGCTATCAGAAAAAAATAAACCGTCTTCTGTTGTAGAAGAGCCCATTGGAGATAAAAATGAAGAGATAGAAAAAAAGCCAGAGAAGGCTATCACCTCCAGGAAAGACAGAAGAGCTAAAAGGAGGAAGAAATAGTGAATATAATCGGGCTTAGAAAATGGTTTTATGGATTATCTTTGTTAATAATCTTGCCAGGGGTAATATCTCTTATTATGTTTGGCCTTAGGCCTTCAATTGATTTTACTGGTGGCACCATGATACAAATGAGACCAGAGAATCCTGTTAGCGTTGATAAGCTAAGATCTGTATTGGATTCAAACAATCTTAAAGATACGACAATTCAACAGTCTGGCAATTCGTTTATTGTTAGAACAAAGCCGCTAAATATCGAGGAACAGAGAACGCTTGTTTCAAGCTTGCAGACCCAACTGGGCAAAATTAGCTTCGATAAGATAGATATGATAGGACCTACAGTATCTGCTGAACTTGTCAGACAGGCAATCATATTGGTGTTAGTAGCATCTTTCTTGATAATTTTGTACCTATCCTTTAGATACAAGCCTGTTTTTGCAATATGCGGGGTAATAGCACTGTTACACGACGTATTAGTCATAACGGGTCTATTTTCAATATTTGGCTTGATTTTTCACGCTGAAGTCGACTCGCTCTTTGTTACGGCTGTCTTGAGCACTATAGGCTATTCTATGCACGACTCTATCATCATTTTTGACAGAATAAGAGAAAATATGAAGTTTATAAAAAAGCATGAATTTGAAGAGATTGCGAATTTTAGCACACTTCAAACTATTTCAAGATCTATAAACACCTCTTTTACCGTTGTGTTGGTTTTGCTATCACTTCTTATATTTGGAAGTCCTGTCATAAAGTGGTTTATAGTAGCTCTTCTGATCGGCATTATTAGCGGAACATATTCATCTATATTTAACGCTACTGCACTTGTCGTAGACTGGACAAATTTCAGAAAAAGAAGAAAAGAGAGATCCAAATAATATAAAAAGGACACAGGTTTTATTGTTTAAAAAAGAAGAACACTTTGCATATTTGGCAGCATTTTTGACTCTTGTTAGCGCAATAATCAGGATTTATGCTGGTTTTTTGACGTCATCGCTAGCTATTACTGCCGAGGGATTTCATGCCATAACGGATGTGGGACTTAGCTTCGCGGCTGGAGTTGCCTGTATTGGGGCGAGAAAGCCTGCTGACAGAGCACATCCGTATGGTCATGGAAGAATAGAGGATTTATTTGTATTGCTGGAGGCGATTGTTCTTTTGACCCTTGCAGCCTTTATCCTTTATGAGGCAGTTTCAAGAATCAATAAACCCACCTTTAAGATGGAGCCGATTTCAATGGCTTTTTATGGTTTTACTCTTGTTTTGGTATTCGTTGGATCTATATTTGAAAAATTCGGCGCAAAGTCCTTTGATTCGAATGTCTTAAGGGCAGATTCGATTCACCTCATGGCCGACGTAGTTGTGGGTTTTGCTGTGTTAGTGGGTCTATTTGTACAGGAAGCCTTTTCTTTGCATTTTTTGGACGCTTTTATGTCAATTTTGATATCCTTCTGGATATTGAAAACATCTCTTTCTCTGGGTTATAAATCAGTGTCATCAATAATGGAAACAAGAGTTATAGAGGTCGAGTCATATCTGAAGTCTCAGTGTACGCACATACCAGGCTTACTGTCTGTACACAACGTTAGAACGAGAATGGCAGGCAATGAAGTCTATCTGGATCTTCATCTGGTCTTTCCTGCCTGTTTTACACTGTACCAGGCAAACAGGTGTGCCGAGCAATTGGTTTCATGTTTGAAAAATAGATTTCCCAATCTTGACATAGTTTTCAGGCTGGATTCTTGTATTGAAGAGAATTCTACCTGCACAAATAATTGTCAAAGACTTAACCTGACTTGTCCTATGAATAATGACTCAAAAAAACTAAGAAATAAGTGTCCATTGATAAAATAAGATATATTATCTTTTAAGAATATTAACAATTGTAATTTATAAAAAATATTGATAAATGAGGTGCGATTTAAATTGCAAAAAATTGAATTCTTGTCTGATATTAGAATATGATTAAGTTTTGTTTTTAATTATATTTTAATCTATTTTACATAAGCTAAAAATATGGAAAAGATTATATTTTGTGATTTTGATGGAACGATAACTAAAAAGGACACTGTGGACGACTTTCTTAAGAGATTTGCTTTGCCAGAATGGGAAGAAATAGAGCTGATCTGGCAGAATGGTTCTATTGGATCTGATGAGTGTTTGAAAAGGCAGCTTGCCTGTGTAAAAGACATTACTTTAGAAAAAATTTATAATTTTCTTGAGTCGGTAGAAGTAGACGAAAGTTTTATAGATTTTTATAGATTTGTGACAAGAAATGGAATTGATCTGATTGTTTTAAGCGATGGGTTTGATCTATTTATAGACTATATATTTAAAAAACTAAAGCTAAATATAAGGTTTTTTTCAAATTCTTTAGGTTTTAATGATGGGAAATTGTCCATAGGCTTTCCATATAGGGATGATTCCTGCAAGGTAGCATCAGGAGTCTGTAAGTGTAGGATTGTAGAGAAATATTCGAAAGAAAAATTTATATACTATATAGGCAATGGGAGGTCTGATTTCTGCCCTTCGAATTTGGCTGATTTTGTATTTTCAAAGGATCAGCTTACAAAGTTTTCTCTTGAAAAGGGTTATAATTTTTATAATTTCGATAATTTTTCTGAAATTAAAGCATTTATTTCTAATGAATTATTGGCGAGTGAATCTATTAGTAAAATAAATGCTTCAATATAGCTTTAAGAATTAGATAATATTATAAGTTTTTTATCTTTTTTTATCTTTATTATATTTTGAGGCAGTCAACTTTAGGAGGAAAATTAATGACAGATCAGGAGCTTTACAAATTAGAAAGAGATTTTTGTTCTTTTGGGGATACAGTTCACTATGTAAAAGAGCCTAAGATTTTTCGCAGTGCAGAGGGCTCTTTTATGTACGATTCTGCAAATACCACATTTTTAGATCTTCAAATGTGGTATAGCGCATGTAATTTCGGATATAAAAATAAAAAGATTAATGATGCCTTGATAGATCAGATGGAAACATTACCCCAGGTAACCTCTCAATATCTTAGCGAGCCAAAGATCCTTTTGTCAAAAGAGATTTCTCTTGCTATGCAAGAGAAATTTAACAAAAGGGGCAGAGTTCATTTTAACGTCGGCGGATCGCAGGCTACTGAAGACGCGCTAAAACTTGTGAGAAACTATACCGGTAAGAGTTTGATGTTTGCCTTTATGGGGGGATACCACGGTAGAACGCTTGGCGCTTCTGCAATCACATCGAGCTACAGGTACAGGAGAAGGTTTGGGCATTTTTCTGATAGGGCTTATTTTCATCCATACCCATACTGTTTTAGGTGCTTCTACGGGAAGAAATTAGAGACCTGTGACTTTTACTGTCTTAAGATGTTTGAAAAGCTATTTGAGACAGAATACAATAGCGTTTGGGATTCTAAGGTTTCAGAGTGCGAATACGCAGCATTTTTTATCGAGCCAATCCAGGGCACGGGCGGATATGTCATACCTCCAATGGGATACTTTGAAAAACTCTCCAAGGTATTAAGGGAGAGAAAAATACTTATAGTAGATGATGAAATTCAGATGGGCTTTTATAGAACTGGCAAGATGTGGGCTGCCGAACACTTTGGCCTGTCTCCTGATGTCCTTACATTTGGTAAGTCTTTGACGAACGGCATGAACCCGCTTTCTGGACTTTGGGCGAAGGAAGAGCTTATCAGCCCTGATATGTTCCCACCAGGTTCTACTCATTCGACGTTTGCCTCAAATGTTTTGGGAGCAAGGGCTGGCCTTGAGGTGATGGGTCTTATGAAGGAGGAGCATTTTGAGAGCGAAGTGAACAGAAAGGGGAAGGTCTTTCTTGAAGGCTTAGAATACTTAAAGAAAAAATATAAAGTGATTGGACACGTGGAAGGCCTTGGCCTTGCGTTGAGGATCGAGGTTTGTGAGGATGACTCTTTTACACCGAACAAGGCGCTAACTGATACCATTCTTGAAGAGGGCTTGAAAGGCAATTTGGAATACAAAGGGAAGAAATATGGTCTTATACTAGACATCGGGGGATATTACAAAAACGTCTTTACGCTTGCGCCCTCATTGTATATTACAGATGAAGAGATTGATCTTGCTATAGGGCTTTTGGATCAGCTTTTTTCCAAATTTACGGTATAAAAATTGATTAAAGATATAGAATTAAAATCTGGCAATAGAAGGGCTGTCATATTATTTCATGGTATGACAGGAACCCCTCTTGAGCTTTCAAGGTTTGCAAAGTATCTTTTTTCTCTAAAATTTGACGTTTTTGTTCCTTGTCTGCCCGGTCATTGCAGCAAGCCGTCAGCCCTTGATAAGGTTGTGTGGCAGGATTGGTCTTATTTTGCACAAGATAAATATAAGACGATATCAAACGAATATGATGAGGTTTTTATAAGCGGAATATGTCTGGGTGCACTGCTTTGTCTTGAAATTTGTAGAAAATTTCCCGTTAAAGCACAGGCATTGCTTTCGCCGACCCTTGCGATAGATGGATGGAATCTCCCGTGGTATAAATTTTTGCTTCCGCTTGCATTTGTTCCTCCATTTATCTGGTTTTATTCTTATAGAGAAGCTGAACCATACGGGATAAAAAATGAATCTGTTAGGAGACAGGTTCTAAGGATTATGCAAAATAAATCTTCTGGCGTTTATGAGAGCTATAGCGCTATTTCAATTAGGGAGCTTTTAAGGCTTTCAAAGAACATAAGACCTTATTTGAAAGAAATTGAAACTCCTACTATAATCTTGCACTCTAAACAGGATGACCTTTGTGATATAAAAAATGCAAAAGACCTTTTTAGCAAGCTGTCCTCGAAGGATAAGAAATTTATCGAGTTACACGATTCATATCATATGGTAACCCTTGACAACGAAAGGGATATGGTGTTTAAAGAGAGTAGTGATTTTTTTCTAAAATATTCAGAGGTGGTGAATGAGCAAGACGGTCAAGTTTAACGCCAAATACTTTCAAATATTTGTACTGTTTATTTACATTGTTGTCATCATTTTTGGCATACTGCCCGATAGTGGCCAAATGGGTAGGTATCTTAGGATTATATCGGGTCAATTTGGCGTTTCATTCTTTCTATTTTTGACGCTTTTTTTAATCGATCTAAAGCTAAGCACGAACATAAAAACTTTTTTTACCGAGCTTGGCTTGTCTTTGCTTATTTCTCTTTGTTCTGTTTTTTTATTGGGTTTGTATGATATAGGTTTTACAATATGGCCTACGAATACAAGCCCAATACCTGTAATTTCAGCTAAATTCGTTCCCTTCTTGAAATTCTTTTTCGGAGTGCAGGGAGCTACAACTTTCTTAGTACTCTTTTTATTCTTTTTCCTTTTGCTAAAAATTTATTATTATAATAAAAAATGGCCTTCATTAAAGCCATCTTTACCGCCTTTCTTAAAAAAAAACGATCAAATAGGTAAAAAAAAAGATTTAAATAAAAGATCGCTTGAAACTAAAATCAGCTCAGCAGTAGAACCTGAGTTTAAAAATCGCTCTGTAGGGCAGAAAAAGCCTGATGATTTTAACTATGAAAGAGGCTCTGTTCAAAGCCAAAGTTCAAGTGTTTCTGAAAAAATTTATAAGCTGCCCAATCCATCTCTTTTTAAGCCGCCAATACAGACAAAATCTACCCTTGACCACTCCAAGGTAAAAGAGAAATTGATAAAGGTATTTTCTGACTTTGGTATAGAAGTGAAAGTAGTAAGCTTTTATGAGGGACCAACTCTGCTTTTTTATGAGATTTCCCTCCCGCCCGGCACCAAGCTCCAAAGGGTAATCTCTCTTGCTGATGAGGTGGCTCTGGGTCTGGCTACAAGCTCTGTAAGGATTGATGGTCCAATTCCTGGCAGGGGCACTCTGGGAATAGAGATACCAAAAAGCAAGAGATCTGCAGTAAGGTTATCTGAGATATTGATGGACAAATCTGTAAAGGAAAATCCCTCAAAACTCTTGGTAGCACTTGGCAAAGACGTGTTGGGAAACAGTGTAGTTGCGGATATATTCGATCTATCACATACGCTTATTGCAGGGGCTACAGGTGCAGGAAAATCAGTTTGTGTAAATTCAATATTAATGAGCCTTCTTGCAAGAAATACGCCAAAGGATCTCGAACTCCTTCTGATAGATCCAAAAAGGGTAGAGCTATCTTTGTATGAGGGCATACCGCATCTTAGGACGCCCATTATCGTGAATGCAAAGGACGCAGCCAAGCTTCTTAAGGTATACGCTTTAAATGAGATGGAGAAGAGATATGATCTTTTTGCGAAAAAGGGAGTCAGAAACCTTCAAACCTTTAACGAACAATTTCCTGAAGAGAAGATGCCATATATCATCATAATAATTGATGAGTTTGCCGATTTGATGAAACTTGCTTCACAAGAGGTGGAAGAGGTCGTCTTCCGTTTGGCGCAGATGGCAAGGGCTACAGGCATATATTTGATACTTGCTACACAAAGGCCTTCGGTAGACGTTATAACGGGCACCATAAAGGCGAATATACCATCAAGGATTGCTTTTGCGGTTTCAAGTTTTGTAGATTCAAGGACAATTCTTGACTTTGGCGGAGCTGAGAGGCTCTTGGGCAGGGGCGATATGCTGTACTATCCTCAGGGAGTCTTGAAGCCCATTAGGGTACAGGGCTGTTTGGTAGATGATGACGAGATAAAGGCTCTGGTGGAGCATTGGCGACAATACCCATCATTGCACAAGACCCCACTTGAGATAAAAAATAGCAACGACGAGGATGAGGTTGAGCTTGATGAGCTCTTTGATGAGGCAAGGGAGATAATTGTATCTACAAAAAGGGCTTCTACCACATATCTTCAGACAAGGCTCAAGATCGGCTTTTCCAGAGCTGCCAGAATAATGGATCAGCTTGAAAAGAAGGGTATAGTATCGGCTCCAAAAGGAAACTCTGGGACTAGGGACGTGATTGTCGATAAATAATATGCTCAATCAAATAGAACCATCTGAATTAATCGAGTTGTTTGCAAAATTTCCGCCGTATGACTTTCGTGTTAGAAAAAATAACGGCGTTATACTCTTTGAAACTATTTTTGATATTCTTACGACTGCTGATGAACCTATTGCCAAAAAATTGAGAGCCTTAGAGAGCTTTCCAATATTAAGAGGTTTTTTTAAGCCAGTCGCAACCTTTGTGGGGACTACTCTGTCAGAATATCTTGTACTGCCCGATATTGACACAGATTTGTTTATAGATTCTATATTTGAGGGGTGGGATACTGAATATCTCATAGTAAAGGATGTTCCAAAAAATTCACCACTTCTTTCAGAAAGAGAAAATGCTAACTCTGATAGGCTAATAGACTCTCTTGAAAAAAGAGGCTTTGTAACCATAGCTGGACAGGCCTTGGCGTATAGATTTATAGACTTTGAGAGCATTGATGAATATCTGATGAAGTTTTCACAGAAGAGAAGGTATGACTTTAGAAGAAAATTAAAGAAAAAGCCTGATTTGAGGCTTGAAGTAGAGGATTCTGGAGGATCCTTTGATGAGTCGAGGTTGGCTGAGTATTATCAAATGTATGAGAATGTATACGATAAGAGCTATGTTCACTTTGACAAATTGACTCCTGATTTCTTCAGCGGGCTTTTTAGAAGTAAGGCTTTAGGCGCAAAAATTTTTTCATATTATACAAGGACTACTAATGAACTGATAGGATATAAGATATGCTTTCAGAGTGAGGATATGCTTATCGATAAGATTGCTGGGTTCAAATATCCTCAGGCGCTCGATATGAGCGTGTATTTTTTAAGTTGGTTTGACAATCTTAAATATTGTCTTGATAACAAGCTAAAAAAATTTGTAATAGGCTGGACCAATCCTGAGGTTAAGGCTTATTTGGGAGCTGATTTTAACTTCACTCTCCACTGCGTCTATCCGAAGAATCCTTTGATCAGAAAGGCTCTAAAATATCTTTCGAGGTATTTCGAATCTGATAAAAACGAATTTGAAAAGTTTATGAATAAAAAATCCTGATGCAATTACTTTGACAATCCTAAGCTTTCAAATGATAATAAAAGCAGGCGTCTTAACAAAAAGGAGTGATAAAGATTAATAATAAAAAGTTAAAATTGAAAAAGCTTATTGACAGCCTTCAAGAATCTGATGTGGACAAGGCAGAGAGTTATCTGACCTTTTTACTGTATAAGAAAAATCTGCTTAAAGATGATCTGGTGAAGCTTTCTGATGAAGCAACTTATACAAAGGAAGATGACATTATTGATGACGTTCTTGAGAAGAAATAAAACATAAAATTTTAGGAGTGCATCTTGCAAAAAACTTTCTGTTTACTAATTACTGGTCTGCCCTGTTCGGGAAAGACTACCCTGGGGAAGAAGTTGTATGAAAATCTTTCTTCCAAGGAAATTGAAGTGGAGCTTTTTGACGGGGATAGAGTGAGAGCGTCTATCTCTAAGGATTTGGATTTCTCAAGGTCTTCAAGGATAGAAAATATAATCAGAGTTGCAAATAGAGCGCGAGACCTTATGGATATAGGGGTGTCTTGTATTCTTTCTATGGTAGCTCCTTATTCTGAGGCAAGGCTGAAGGCACAAGAGATTATCGGGGATGGTTTTGTCGAGCTATACCTTGATGTAGCGCTGGAGGTTTGTGAAAAAAGAGACGTAAAGGGGATGTACAAAAGAGCAAGAAAGGGCGAAATAAAGAATTTTACAGGGGTTGATGACGTATATGAAGAGCCTGTTAACCCTGATATTAGGATTAGAACAGACATTTTAGATGTAAAGGAGTGCGTTAGAGAGATAGAAGGCTTTTTGACAAGAAAGTTTCTAATGCCCACAGGCGTAGCTGAGTATTAGCTTTTGATTAAATGTTCTACTGCAGCAAGTAGATCTGCAAAATCCCCATTTTCTACGCCTATTTTTAAGCCTATAATACCTGCATTCTTTGCCGTTTGCATATCACTATCGGTATCGCCTATAAAATATTTTGGCACGCTAATATCTACTCCACCCCTTTCTAGCTCGAGAAGTGCCTGAAGGATCATACCTGGTTTTGGCTTTCTGCAATTGCAATTGTCTAAGATATCATGAGGACAGAAAAATATTTTATCAATCTTAGCGCCTGATTTCAGGAGCTCATTTTGCATAAAGCTGTGAATCTCTTCAAGGTCGCCTTCGGTCATCAGACCCCTTGCTATGCCTCTTTGGTTGGTAATCAGAACTGTAATAAATTTTTCTTCATTGAGCAGTTTTATCGCCTTCTTTGCATTCTTTATGAACTTGAAGGCAAGCTTGTCTGTAACGTATCCATCTATAATTCTCTCGTTTATTGTGCCATCTCTGTCAAGAAAGACTATGCCTCTTGGATTGTTTAAAATTTGTGAACTTCTCCTCTCTTTCAAATTTGCTTTTAGAGTGTCGATATATATAATAATTATACTATTGTACTAAATAGTCTTTAAGGAGAAATTAATGGAAAAATCTCTTGTAACTATTGCTATGCCTGCTTACAATCACGAAAAATTTGTACAGGAAGCCATAAAAAGCGTTATAGATCAAAATTACGACAATATTGAATTTATTATTATAAATGATTGTTCGACGGACAATACCCACAGCAAGATATGTGAAATGATAAACCTCTGTAAGAGCAGGTTTGTTAGATTTGAATACATAAACTCGGATAAAAATAACGGCATAACAAAGACATTAAGTAAATGCCTAAAGTGGGCTCAGGGGAAATATTTTTCTTTTACTGCATCGGATGATATTATTTTCCCATACAAGATAAGCTTGCTTGTAAATGAGCTTGAAAGCTTGCCTGGTAACTATGCAATTGTTTTTGGTGATGCTACGTATATCAGCGACCAGGGAGAGGTTATGAAAATAAGAAAGGGCTCAGTTGAGTCAGAGAGCGTGATGACAGTTCTTGCTTCTGACAGGGATGACTTTAACTATCTAAATGAAGATGAATTTGGGACATATAAAACTCTTTTTAAGGGATATTTGCCAACCGCATCCTGGCTTGCTAAGACCGAGTGCATCTTAGATGTTGGAGGATTCAATGAGAATGTTTTTATAGAAGATATGCCTTTCTGGATGGCCCTATCAAAAAAGTATAGGTTTAAGTTTTTCAATCAATCGGTTGCAGGGTACAGAATTCATTCTCAAAATACATCTTCTTCTTGCAAGAATAAGATGCTTATGAGTTTGCTTCTCTTTTTGGAAAGCGAAAGAGAATACTGTGTTCAGAACGATTTATTTGATTTTTGGAAAAATATGATGCTTCTTTGGTTAAAAGAGATCTTACAAAGAGAAAGCATATCTCTTGAACAGAAAAAATATGTAATTGATGTTTTAAGAAAAGTTAAAATTAACGCATAGGGGGAAAGATGAATTTAGGAAATGCTAAGACAAATCTTTTGTTTTGCGAAAGCGACAAGAAAAAGAAATACAATCTGAGCGAGCAGGTTATTGACAATGTGCTATTTTATAAGTTGCTGCTTGATCAGGTTAGACCTGAAAGCGTTGTTTTGGAAGTGGGATCCTTAGATAGCGGTTTGGGCAGATATCTGAGTTCTGAAAAGGGATGTAGGGTTTATGGAATTGATGATCGAGAATATTCTATAAAAAAAGCAAAAGAGTCAAAATCTTATGAAGGCTTGTTTATGGCTAATTTAAATAAAAGAGATAGCGTCGGGTGGCAGGACTTTGAAAAATTGGATGTGAAATTTGATCACATCTTGGTGGTTGATATCTTTTGTCAATTAGCACAACCAGAAGAAATTTTGAATATTTTTTTGGATAAAATGGATTCTGAATCTAATATTTTATTGTGTTTGCCAAATATAACGAATCTGGATGTCATCTTAAATCTTTTTTACGGGAAATTTAACTACAATGAATATGGCATTCTGGATGAAAATAACCTCAATTTTTTCTCAAGGAGATCCTTTGCAAAATGGATACAGCTACTAAATAAAGAATTTTTTGATTTTGTTAGTCTGGACATCTATTGGCTGGGATTCACTCGCTTTCCTGAAAATGAATTTTTAGCTCTATTTAAGGAGAAGCATAATTTTCTTTATAATTTTTTCTCTACCCAGGAGTCTATCTCCCTTCAGAACTGCTTTAGCCTTTATAAAAAGAATTACCCCGTTAATTTAAAACGAATAATAGAATCCCCTGATAGCCTTGACGTGTTAGGCGATAGATTAAATACGATTAGCGAACATGAAGCGTTTTTAGACAGCTTGACGGGCGAAAAGGAAGAAATAGAGAGGTTTTGTCTTGATATATCAGATCTTCTTGATCGGTTGGCTCTTAGCGCTAAAAAAGAAATGAGAGGCGATGATGATGTTCAAGACTAACCATAATTTAGAGAATTTTTTGAAAGAAGAAATCTTAAAAAATAATATAAGAGATGCCCTGATGATAGACGTTCCAGAGGATATAGGCAATGAAATGTCGTCAGGCTCTGTTCGATTTATAGAAACTTCAGATTACGAAAGCTTTGTTAGCAAATTCAATCTACCCAATAATCTATTTGGAAACATAATAATTTCAGACGTAATTCACACATTGACTGACCCAACTTTATTTCTCATTGATTGCGTGAACATTCTAAAGCCAGGCGGCGATATAAGACTCATTTTTCAGGACATCTCTTCAAAGAATCTTTTAGAGGGCACAGTAAGGGGCGATATGCTTTACAAATCTGTTTTTAATGATAGGAAGTATATTAGATTCTTCACTAAATTGTCATTTTTTGAGTGGATAAAAAAAGTTAACGATTCCCTTGGGTCATCAAAGCTTGAGGTTGTTAGCGTGGACAGCTTTCAATCAAGCGCATCGGAAGAGAGCTTCTTCGATGCGTGCCCTGTTAGTGGCGATGAATATTACTTCATTCACCTAAAAAAACAAGGCTTGTGTCAGAACCTTTACTCGCTCATATCAGATCAATTGGCCATTAATGAAGATAGGGTAAATCGTTTAGAAGATTATTTTTCAGGTTTGATTGCCAAAGAGCAGAATCTCAAAGATAATATTTTAGCCATAAGCAAGAGCAACGAATCTATGAAAGAAAAAATAGTTGAACTTTATAACAGCTCAGTTGCTTCATTTGAGAAGCTGAACGTTCATCTGCCTTCTGTGAACAATTTTGAAGAGCTAAAGGATGTTGTAAAAAAATTTAAAGAGGAGCAAATAGGATGATAAAGATTTTAGGCGTTGTAAGCGATCACACAGGCTGCCCTTATTACAGAATGAAGCTTCCTTCAAAGTTTGTAGAGAGGTACTTTTCTGATTCAATTGAATTTAATATAACCGATGAGATGAACGAGAGCTTAATGAGAGAGCATGATTTTATAATAATTCAAAAAACACCATATCCTGAAAGGCTGGAGGAGTTTAGGTATATAAAAAAATTGAGAAAAAAGCTGATGTTAGAGTTTGACGACTTTTATCACGACGTGCCAGCTTTTAATTCTTCAAAAACCTATTGGCTCAACAGATACAAATATTATAAGAAAAGACCTATAGACTTTTTTGAGGATATGCTTAGGACGGTAGACAAGGTGGTAGTGTCTACAAAATTCTTGAGAGACTTTTATAAAAACTTTAATGAAAATATTGTGGTTAACCCAAATAATCTTGATCCTGATATATTTTTGAAGATTACACCAGCCAAGCAATTGGGCGTTGAAGATATAAATATATGTTGGTTTGGATCCTCTTCTCATGTGGGTGACTTTGATATAGTGGGAGATGTGCTTAAAGAGATAGCCTTAAAATACGACAACGTCAAGGTTCACATTGGAGGAGACCTCCAGACATATATAAATTTACAGGTAAAAGATGACAAGAAGAACTTTCATCATTGGCTGCCGTTTGACGTTTATCCCTTTCAGTACTCAAACTTTCAAATTGCAGTTGCGCCCATATTGGAACATCCATTTAATAGAGCAAGATCCCCTCTAAAGTATTATGAGTATGGATGTTCAAATCTTGCAGGTGTTTATGACAGGCTGGATCCGTATGAATTGGAAGTCGAGGACAGAAAATGCGGTATCCTTGCAAAGGGGAGAGATCAATGGTTCGATGCAATATGTGAGCTTATTGAGAACGATGATCTCAGGGCAAATATTGCTAAAAATGCAAGAGATGATGTGCTTAAAAATCATATTTGGTCTAAGGAAAAGGCAGAAAAATACTTGAAAGATGTTGTCGGCATCGACGAAGAAGACATACTGCATCCGAAGAAAACTTTTCAAAAACTAGATTACATCCCTAAGAAAGACGATGTATTAAGCATCTTTTATTTTTACTACCCGGTAGATGAGTCTCTAATCGAAGACGAGATAAAACTCCTGGAAGAGTTTACGAAAGGCTTAAACGCAGAGCTCAATATTTTAAAAATGCCAGAAAAGATACAAAATGTGTACTCTTTCATTGAGAACAATTTAAAAGGGGAACATTTTGCAATTGTTACTCCAATTTTCCTGCCAAGTGAGTCCGATTTCGATGTATTTAAGACCCTTATTAGGGAATTGGAGGAGAACGATTTAGATATTATTTCGCCAACATTGCTGGATATGACTGGTAAGATCCTGTCCTGTGGTATGGCTTTCAAGGAGATGGATTCTCTTAAGGGACCTGTAGCGCCTGGATATTTCCTTGCTGAGTCGTCTCCTGTGTTTGTAGACAGTGTTGTTCAGGTTATGAATGCTCTCCCCTTTAAGTTCCTTGTTGGCAAAAGAAGCTTTATTGAAAAGGTAAATGGAGTTGATACTGGGGATTATGAAAACTGTGAGTATGCCTTCATTGAAACCCTTCTAAGAAAAAGAGAGAACCTCTGGGTAGGAGTTTCAAAAAAATGTAAGGTGACCTATGCGTTTTCAGAGAGCATTTCGCAACAGCTTCATGCATATCGCGTGGGTATGGAGAAAGACGATCAAAAGAAGCTTTTCTCAAGAGTAGAGATCCTGCCAGACTTCTACATCCATTCAAAATGGTATGTTCCTAATCAGTGGGATACAAGAATATATAAATATGGCTTGACAAATAAAGACAGGGTTTTAGAGATGAGCAGCTTTGAGAGAGGCCAAAAATTCTTATCGCCGTATTTTAGTAACGACATTCAGACAGACTTTCTGGGCATCAGCGTCTTAAAAAGAGAAGAAGACGATCTACGAGATCTGCACAAAACACTTAGTTGGCAGCAGTTTCCTGTATTTCAAGTAATAGAATTTCTTGATACACAAAGTTTTTTGGATAATTTAAGGTCGTCAAAAGAAGAATATTTTGTCGTTACTGATAAAGATGCCCGATTTCACCCGTGGTTTTTGTCTTATGTTTACGGTATCGCAAAGAAATATTCTCCTCAATTAATCACTGTAGACTACATTCTTGAAAATGAGCCAGTCTGTACGCCTGGCTTTTCAGTCGAGTTTTTAGAGAGCTATAACTATGTTGGCAAAACCTTTGTAGTCGAAAAGAAGCTTCTAATGCAGGTCTTGGAGGAGAGAATTTCAGATCTGCCCGATCTAGACAGCCTATTTGACGAGCTTTTAGAGTCAGATTTGCAAGAGATAGAAAATGATATAGTAGAAAAACTCCAGAGCCCATCTGCTGATTTTTACTATGAAGTTTTACTTAGAATTTCTGAAAAGAATCCCACAACTTTTAGAATCCCGATGCATCTGGTTAGGTCTACTTCATCCAGAAACATTGATGAAGAAAGAGTAGCACTAATCGATCACCTAAGAAGAATTGAATTTGAATATGATAGAATTGAAATTATAGAAGACTATTTTAGGATTTATCCTAAAGTGAAAGAAGAGACAACTGAGATTTTCATCGTGGGAGAGAGTGCGGGCGATGAAGTCGTAAATTATCTTTCAAAAGATTTTCAGGTTACAAGGGCTTTAAATTTTAAGGAATTAAATGAAGCTGCTAAGAGGTCAAAAGCTGAAAACATGCTAATCCTTAAGAGCTCGATCAGAAAAATTGACAAGGACGCTGTCACCGGCTTAACCTCATATCTCTCAAAGGATGGGGTAGGTATAACTTCTTTGAAGGCGCTCTACAGTCAGAATAACCTGGTTATGGGCCTGGGACTTATAGTCTCAAAGAACAACGTTACTTATGCTATGCACTATTCTCAAATCGATGAAGGGGGACTTACTAAGAGAGGGGCAGTAGTTAATAACTTTATATCCCCAATACAAGAGATCTTTGCTATAAATAGAGATCTCTATCTTAGATTAAATGGCGTTTCGGATGCTCCATTTTCCCAGCTTGAGCTTGCGCTAAAGGCTTTAGATTTGGGAAGAAGAACAGTGATTTTGCCAGATCTTGTGGCATACTTTGAAGAGCCCTTTAAATCAGACTCTTCGGAATTTAAGAGAAAATCTGTAAGTAAGGAGCTTTCAAGGATTCTCAACAAATATGATAAATATATAGTAAGCGATGCAGATATATTTTTTAACTCTATGATAAATTCTTCTTTTAACGATTTTGAATATTAAAAATTTTTAAATTTTTTCCGATATAATATGTATAGTCTAAAATTTAGAAGGGAGGCCGAATTTTTTAATATCTATTTTAGGAGAGGTTTTTGTAACAACAGGGAAGAAAAAATTTAAAACACGGAGGTTTTAAAAAATGGCACTTTATATTAACACGAACGTTTCTGCTATGCAGGCAAATTACAATCTTAATCAGACGAGCAATGCAATGAGCTCAAGTCTTGAAAAGCTCTCTACAGGTCTAAGGATTAACAGCGCAGCTGATGATCCAGCAGGGTTAACTATCTCGAACACGCTTCAGGCTCAGATTAAGGGTTTGGGTCAGGCAGTCCAGAATTCCAATGACGGCATAAATATGATTCAGACCGCTGCTGGCGCTCTGACTGAGGTTACAAACCTTATTCAGTCAATGAGAACCCTTGCGGTTAGCGCATCAAACACAGCTGTGAACGATGCGTCTTCAAGGCAGGCCGATCAGTATCAGATTAACTCAGCAATAGCGTCTTTGAAAAACATCGCTGCAACTACAGCTTTTGGTAACGTGAAGCTATTAAACGGCAATTTTGGTTTTAATACACAGATTACCACGCCAAATGATATAACTGGCATGGGAGTAGCAGCAAGCGCTACAAGCCTTAGCTACAGCGGTAACATAACTATGAAGATCACTCAGCAGGCTTCGCAGGCTTTTATGGCAGGTGCTTTTAGCGGAGCAACGACTTCTGCTTCTTCTGCCGGTACAGTAGCATTCTCCATTAACACTCTTGATTCTGCTGGAAATATTACAAACACGCAGGCTATTACTGCTAACATAGCTTCTGGGGTTTCAGGTTCTGCCGCACTAAGCGACATTGTAAATGCAATAAACCAGTTTAGTGGCACTACTCAAGTTTTCGCAGCCTTAAACACTGCAACCAACAAAGTGGATCTTGGAAGTGTGCAGTACGGATCGCAATTTGGATTTTCTATTTCTCCTGTGACAGTTAGTTCTCAACTTTCTGGTATGGGTTTGAGTGGCGCTGCAATGACGGGCGCAACGGGGACTGCAGGCAAGGACCTTGTTGTTAATGTTGGTATAGGTACAGGCAGTGCCACTGACACTCTGACAGCAAGCTATATTGCTGGAAATAGCAGCGGCACATCCGGTCAGTTCGTTATAGCAGACACAGCATCGACAAATAACTTCAATGGCTTTTATGCGAACCTTGCAGTAACTCAGTCTTCGAGTGGCACAGGTGCAAGTGGAACCGTTGTGGCTAATACTGCAGTATCTGCCTCTTTTGCATCCACTGCCAACCCAGACTGGACTACTGCTGTTGGTATGCTCAATACAGCAGCGGTTAATGTAGGCGTCATATCTAAGAACAGCGCTACCTTCCAGATAGGCGCAAATGCGGGTCAACTTGTGAGCCAGGTAATAAACAATCTCACTCCTGACGCACTTGGGTTTAGCGCAGGTCTAGGAGAAAGCGTCTCTCAGGTAAACGTCCAAACGCTTTCTGGTGCACAGAACGCAATACAGGTCTTAGATGCTGCCAACTCTGAGGTCTCAGTTATAGCGTCCAGCCTTGGCGCATTCCAGACAAACACATTACAGTCAAATGTTAACTCCCTTTCGGTAGCACAAAATAATCTCTCTGCATCCAATGCTGCAATCCAGGATACAAATATGGCTTCTCAGATGACTACCTTTACACAGCTTCAAATATTGATGAAGTCTGGTATAGCAATGCTTTCACAAGCAAACCAGATCCCATCCAGTCTTTTGACACTATTACAATAATATTTTGCCCGGGGGAGACCCCGGGCTTTGTATCTTTTATGTAAATAAATTTTTACATAAAAGATACAAAAATTAAATATAAGTTAGGGAGGAATTAAGATGGCAATTGACAGTCAAATTAGCGCGGTTGTGCCAAACAACAATACACCTATGGTTGTATTGGCAAGGCTTCAATCCAACCAGACTACAGAGAATGTGGCTGTCAATAATACTTCAAACACGACACCAGAAAATATTTCTATTGATCTGCCAGCCACTGGAGCTGGCCAGACTCCTGGTAACCTGGCTGTGAATAAAGCTTCAAATGCTAAGGCGGATAACTCTATAAATTCAAATACACTAAAAAAGATAGTAGAGAGCCTTAACAGCTTATCTGACAACTTAGATATAGGGACCAAATTTGAGGCATTCGAAAAGATGAAGGGAGTATATTATATTAGGACATATAATATTAAGACAAATGAAACCATCAGCGAATTTCCTCCTACAAAATATCTTGATATGATTGCTAATTTTATAAATGGCACGGGAAATTTAGTGGACAGGAAGGTATAAAGAGATGTCTACAGTGAATTCTACATCTTCTTCAAACGTAAGCTCGATTTTGAGCAATACGAGCTTGGGTAGTTCATCAATTACTGGTTTGGCTTCAGGAATTGACACAACTGCTCTTGTTAACGCTATGACTCAGCAGGATGAGGGGACATTAAATCAACTGCAGTCCCAGCAGACTACTCTACAGAATAAGATTTCGGCATGGAACGGTTTAGAGAGTCTTTTTACCCAGCTTCAGACTGATGCAACTTCTCTTGCGAACCAGAATAACGTATTGTCTGCCACTACTACGAGTTCAAATACAAATGTCCTTACTGCAACCTCATCGGGTGCTACGCAACCTGGCTCATACGTTCTAAACGTCACTCAGCTTGCTACTGCTCAAAGCTCAAGGTCTCAGAGCTTTTCGTCAGCAAGCGCTACTATCGGTCAAGGGACGTTTACCATTACGCCAAGCGCCTCTGGTTCTACTCCTCTCACGATAAATATCACCTCTTCCAATAACACCCTGCAAGGGTTGGCAGACGCTATAAATAGCGCATCGGGTTCTCCTGTAACAGCAAATATTATCAGCAATACAAACGGGACCTTTTTAACTCTGACATCAAACCAGACAGGGGTAGCAAATGGTTTTACCGTCACAGATAATGTAACCGATGGCGGAACAGCTATGAGCTTCTCTGGAGCATCGAGTTCTACTGACTATACCCAGGGCACTACCCTTACCACTGCTCAGGATGCACAGGTGCAATTGGGAACCACGAATCCACTGACTATTGATAGTAGTTCAAATACTGTTACAAATCTTGTGCCTGGCCTTTCGATAAATCTGGTGGGGACTGGTCAGTCCACTTTGAACGTAAACTATAGCGACTCAAATGCAAAGACGCTAATAAACAACTTTGTCACTGACTATAACAACATAATAGCTTTTCAGAGCCAGTATGCATCATACAACACTACTACTCAGACGGCAGGCGTGCTCTTTGGAGACCCAAGTTTTAACAATTTTATGAATCAGCTGACAGGAGCTGTGTCTTCTGCCGCCACTGGAAACATATCACAGGGAAATCCTGCGTCAATAGCAGATCTGGGGATTACAATCTCTACCGATCCTTCTACTATGGGTCAGCTTAGTTTTAACTCGTCTACCTTTGACAAGGCATTTAGCTCTAACCCACAGGCAGTGGCTAACGCTATGATGGGGTTGGGCACTACAAATAACCCCAATGCAACTGTAATAGGTTATGCACCCCAAACAAAAGGTGGAACATATACTGTTAATGTTACAGGTTGGGATTCGAACGGGAATGTGCTTGCCACCATAAATGGTCAGAGCGTAACGGGGCAGGGTAACGTAATAAACGGCATAACTGGTACGGCTGCTGACGGGCTGGGCATAAACGTAAACTCGGGTTTTACGGGCAGCTTTCAGGTAACTATGAACAAGGGGATATTTCAGAATGTATTAGATGCCCTGACACCAATCACTCAGCCTTATGGACAGGTATCTTCTGTGATTACCAACCTTACAAACAACAATACGGCGTTGCAAAATCAGATAAATCAACAAACTTCTTTTGTCCAACAGAGAAGAAATCTCTATCTTCAACAGTTTGCCCAAATGGAGGCTACTCTTGCCAGCCTTGATTTACAGAATATGTGGTTGGGATATCAAACGTCAGCGATGTCTGGTTCAAGCTCACTTTCAGGTAGTCTATCTTCTGCTGGTGGCCTGAGCTCAGCTACAGGATCGAGTGGCACTTCAAGCTCCTCAGGCTCATCAAGTTCATCAGGTTAATCATAATTAGTAACTTAGGGAGGAAAAGATGACACCTTACGGTACACAGGTATATAAAACAAATGAGTTAGAGACGTCTCCACCCTGGAAGATTATAATTATGTCGTATGAGGCAATTATAAAAAATTTAAAGATCGCCAAAGAGGCGATAAAGAATAAAGATCTATTCATAAAGAGCAGGAGCATATCAAAATCTCAGATGATAATATTGACCTTACTTTCTATGCTCGATCAAAGTCAGGACAAAGATATTGTGGGATCTCTTACATCACTATATTTCTACTATACCAAGGAGCTTACAATCGCTAATGCAGAAAATTCTGTTGAAAGGATAGACAACGTTATTAATCTCGTTTCTTCGCTCAGAAGTACATGGGAAGAGGCATTCTCAAAGATGGGGCTTTTGGTAAAGTGAGCGAGGATAAGCTTCTTAAGAGGTTTAAAAAGCTCCTTCTTCAGGAAAGAGAGCTATTGATAGAGAGAAAAATCAGCGCTGTCGATGAGCTGGTAAAAGAAAAAAGTTTGGTAATCAGGGAATTGGATGAAATAAAGACCAAATCTGGTAAATTTAAACCAGAGTCTATCGAGGTACTAAACGAGTTAAAAAGGATTCAGGGTGAAAACATAGACATATTAAACAAAGAGATTGATAGAGTAAAACAAGATCTTAAGGAATTAAGATTCGATGAAGACTCCAAGAGAGAATACCTCCAAACAAACTTGGTCCCAGAAAATAAGAAAAATTTATTGGACCAAAACACTTAAAATAAATATAACGAATGTTTGTTTTATGGTCATTAACTCGCAAATCTGAACGCATTATACGGCCTTGGATAAAATAATTTGTTCTAAAAGTTAAGCTTCTTTGTGGTATAATAGCATTAATAGGCGAAAAATAACTTTTGTCTAAATTATTATTGGGAGCTCACTTTAATGATAAGAACAAGGGTTGAAAACCTTAAGGAAGGCGACATATTAGCCTATCCTGTGATTGATGGGGCTGGGCGTGTTCTTATCGGGGCAGATATACCACTGAAGGCTATAGTCATAAGACGCTTGAAAGAATTGGGCTTCAACTATGTATACGTTGACGCAGCAGGTTTTGAAGACATTGAGCGACTCGAGATGATCTCTCAAACTACAGAGCTTGAAATAATAAAAACTTCAAGAGAAGTTTTTGGTAAGATAAAGAGATCTCATGAGCTGGATCCGCAAAAAATTCAGCACCTTGCGGTTACTGTATTGAACGAAATACTGAACAAAAAGAATATTGCAATAGTGATCGACGATCTAATGGTCTCATCTGACTATCTTTTTAGACATCTTGCCAGAACAATGCTGTTTTGTTCTGTCTTGGGCATAAATCTGGGATATGGTGAGAACAAACTGAGAGAACTGGCAAAGGCTGCTTTTTACACGACATTGGATATGCATTTATTGATGAAAATATTAGAAATAAAAAGGGTAGGCTCACAACAGAAGAAAGAGAAATTATTAGGCAGCATCCTAAATTTGCAGACTCTATCCTTGCAAAAAATAAATTTTCTTCATCAGTTAGAAAGGCAGTTCTGCAGCATCACGAGAGATTTGATGCAAGCGGCTATCCTATGGGACTCAAAGGCGAGGAGATATTTGAACTTGCAAGGGTTATTGCGGTGGTTGACGTTTTTGAGAGTATGACCTCCGATATGCCTTACAGAAAGGCACTCTTTCCAAGTGAGGTATACGAATATATTATGTCTCAATCTGGCAGGCTTTTTGACCCGGATATTGTAAAGGTTTTTTCCAATAAGATAGTAATTTATCCATCTGGCACATCGGTAATCCTCTCCAATAATCTAATTGGCGTGGTAAAGTCAGTCAACATATCTTATCCGTTAAGACCGATTGTAAGGGTTTTTGCAAAGATGACAGATGATGGTAGTGTTACATATCTTGAAAGGGATATGGAGATAGACCTGCTCAGAGCGCTGGATATCGTAATAGTGGGTTCTACAGATTTATCGGGAAATATTATCGATTATGAAAGGGATATTAGTGTTAGTTATTAGCAGAAAGACTGGTCAGAGCTTCATTATAGGGGATAAAATTACTGTTACAGTAGTAGCTATTGATAAAGATGTGGTAAAAATAGGCATAGATGCTGCAAAAGACATCAAGGTATTAAGAAGTGAGCTGATTGATAAGATAAAGGATTCAATGAAAGATTCTGTTTTTAAAGAGAATGATATTGATAACTTGTTAAAAGTGTTAAAAGATGAAAATAAAAAGCTCTAAGATCTTGAAAAATGTCTGTTTAGTAGATGAAGGATTCATCGTTCCAGTAAAAGCACAGATAGAAGGATCTGATTGCAGTGTTTTGCCAGAGGTTGATGATAAAAAAGAAGATTCTGTAAATAAGCAGGAACTAATAGACCAGGCAATGTTAGAGATAGAAAAGCTAAAACAAGAGGCCAAAAAAGATGGTTTTGAGTTGGGATATAAGGAGGGACTGGAAAAGGCAAGGGAAGACTCAGAGGCAAAAGAAGAGGAAAGATCAAGAATTTTAAGAGAAAACATAGAAAGATTAAATGAAGATAAAAGAAAACTGCTTTTGGAAGTCGAAAAAAGATTAGAGGAAGAGGCATTTAACATTGTAATAAAATCAATAAAGCAGATTTTGCATTCAAACTCTTTAAAAAACATTGATGCTTTGAAAGAGCGCATAGGAGTTTTTTTGAAAGAAATTCCGCCAAATGTCGAGATAAAGCTAAGAATTTCAAAGGACGATGCAGATAAATTTAATGATTTTGACATACCTGTGGAAGTCGATCCAATGGTAAAAAGCGGAGATTTTATGATAAAGACTGATTTTGGATTCCTCGATGGGAGAATAAAATCTATAGAAGATAATTTTATTAAAGAATTGCAAAGGATTTTCGAGTAGATATGAAGAGCCTTGCCTTACTTAAAGATTTTATTGACGATTATAACTATCTTCCCTGGAATGGCACAATTGATAGAATTAGCGGTTACGTAGTCGAATCAATTGGTCCAAAGGTATCTATTGGTGAGATTGTCTACATTGATTCTGGAAAAAATCAGGTTCCTTGCCTGGTTATTGGATTTGCGTCAAATAAGGTATACCTGACCCCTTTTGACGCGGTAGAAGGCATAGAGCCTGGTTCAATAGTAAAAAAAACAGGTAAACAGCTGGGCTTATGGGTAGGAAGACAGCTCTTGGGTCACGTTCTGGACGGATTGGGAAGACCTCTGTCAGTAAATCACATTGATAGAGACGATATGTCACAATATAGATCGATAGAAAACAAGTCTCCTCATCCCCTGACAAGGGGCAGGATAAGAGAGCCTATTTCCACAGGTATCAGAGCAATTGACGGTCTTTTGACACTGGGCAAGGGTCAAAGAATAGGAATTTTCGCAGGTTCTGGTATCGGCAAAACCACACTTCTTGGGATGATATCGAGGTTTTGTAACGCACAGGCAAATATTATTGCGCTGGTTGGAGAAAGAGGTCGTGAGGTAAGGGAGTTTTTGGAAGAGAGCCTGGGAGAAGATGGTATGGCAAAGTCTGTGGTAATAGTGTCCACTTCAGACAATCCTCCCTCACAAAGGGTGCTCTCTGCCTTTACTGCAACCGTCATCGCAGAATATTTTAGGGATCTGGGCATGGACGTGCTTATGGTGATGGACTCTTTGACAAGGGTTTGTATGGCGCAAAGAGAGCTTGGGCTCTCAATTGGCGAGCCGCCTACTACAAGAGGTTATCCTCCCTCTGTTTTTACTATGATGGCAAGACTCTTAGAGAGGGCTGGGACGTCTGATAAGGGATCTATAACGGGCATATACACTGTGCTTGTCGAGGGAGACGACCTTTCAGAGCCAATAGCCGATCATGCAAGGAGCATATTGGATGGGCACATCGTTTTGTCCAGAGATCTGGCTGAAAGAGGCCACTACCCACCTATAGATATTTCACAGAGCATAAGCAGGCTTATGAGCTCTATTGTCGACAGAGATCACTTAAACCTTAGTTACCGTATAAAAGAGCTGATAGCATCTTATAAAGAGGCATATGATCTTATTAATATTGGAGCGTATCAAAAGGGCTCAAATCCAAAAATTGATGAGAGCATTGAGAAGATATCAAGGATTGAAGAGTTTTTAAAACAGGGTCCATATGACACCTCAAGTTTTGACGACACCTATAAAAAATTAAGCGAGATACTTCAGTGAACGCAAAAAGATATATTGCAAAAACCATTGCCGAAGCAATCTTAATGATCAGAAAAGACTTAGGCGAGGACGCCCTTATACTCTACTCAAGATCTATCAATGTCGCCCCCCGATGGATGATCTGGAAAAAACAGGATGCCGTTGAGGTGATGGCTACAGTCAATCAAGAGGGCAAAAAGCTTGATGAGTTGGCAAGAGATGTGGAAGAGTTTAAAAAAGAATTGCAAGAGCTAAAAAAAAGTCAGGAAGAGTTATCGGCGCTTAGAAGAGCTGAAAAAACAGACGAAGATGAGGTTGCCTTTCTTAGATTTCATGATTTTCAGGAAAAAGGAAGACAGTCATCTATATTGATCAGTACTTCTGGAGAAATTGACGGAAAATCGAAATACTTTTTCAAAGGCCTCAAGTTTTATTCATTTTTTACCGAGAGAGATTCTATCAGCGCAATAGCTCTTATAGGCCCTACTGGTGCAGGCAAGACTACTACAATTGCAAAGATTGCTGCACAGATGTCGCTTTTGATGAAAAAAAGGGTTTGCCTTATAACACTTGATACCTTCAGGATAGCAGCTCTGGATCAGCTAAAAGCTTACGCAGACATAATGGATTTGCCATTTTTTGTGGTCCATTCGCCTAAGGAATTAAAGGAAGTTATAAAAAAAGAGAAGAATTCAATTGATATATTTTTAATAGACACGATGGGATTCTCCCCTCTTTTAGACAACAAAATTAAGGAAATTTCAGCCTTTTTATCTACTGGGGTAAAGACAGAGCATCATCTGGTTCTTTGCGCAAACTATAAGGCAAAAGAATTAGACCTGTATATAAATAAATTTAAGATATTAAGTCCTACAAGTGTTATCTGGACCAAGCTTGACGAGGTAATATCACTTGGACATATTGTAGATCTGTCAATAAAAAATAATTTGCCGATATCACTATTTGGCACTGGTCAAAACGTCCCAGAAAATCTGGAGGTCGCATCAGATGATTCACTTTCAAACCAACTAAATATTAAATTTAGAGATTTCTACGCTGAAGAGTCTAAGGTATGAGCGATCAGGCACAGGAATTACGGAGGCTAAGGGAAAGACTAAATAATGCTCTATATTCTCAATCAAATCGTCAGCCCTTTAAAAATAAACTGTCAATCTCTTTTGCAGGGGGCAAAGGCGGCACTGGCAAAACAGCATTGAGCGCCAATGTAGCCCTTTCTCTGTCAAGAAGAGGTATAAAGACTGTCCTTCTTGACGCTGATGTGGGCCTTGCTAATACAAACATTATATTAGGAGTGAAGCCCCCAAAAAACTGGGCAGATTTTTTATATAACGATACTCCATTTGAAGAGATATTGTATTTTGTCGAAAAGGGACCGATATTAATATCGGGAGCGTCAGGCATATCAGATGCTGCCAATCTTCCATCATATAAGCAAGAGGAGCTTTTTATGTCCCTTGCTACTCTTGAGTCTCAGACGGATGCCCTGATAATCGATGTGGGCGCAGGCATTCAGGAAAATATTATAAATTTTTCTATAGCTTCAAACAATATAATAATAGTTACTAACCCAGATCCAACTGCCCTTACTGATGCATATAGCTTTATAAAGGTTATATCGAATAAACTATACAATCAAAGGGTGTACTTGATTATAAATATGGCTCGAACTTTTGAAGAGGTAAAGAGAATATATGAGGTATTCGTGCCTATGGTAAAATCAAGACTAAGTGTAAACCTTGAAGTTCTTGGCAGCATTTCATATTCTGAGGAAATGGTTTTGTCGGTAAAGCAGAGCAGACCTCTAATAGTAAACTATCCAAGGTCGGATGCTGCAAGACAGATAGAAATTATTACGAATAAGCTCTTGGATAATCTTTATAATCAAAACCAGGCTTCTAGCAACACGCCTGCTTCTTATAGCAAGAAATTAGGTGAAGATTCAAAGATATCAAAAGAATACGAGCAAGAAGAATCAAATGGTAGCAAAAATGGCTCTTTCGTATCAAGATTTTGCAAGTTTTTTGGGATAAAAAAGTAAGATTATGTCGTATAATAAAAAAATAACTTTTTTGGAGGAATAATGGAAGATAGATGGTTTTTGGCAGTGGTAACAGAAGATGAAGACTATTTTATAGATATACACTCGATCCAGGAAGAAAATAACTTTTTAGAGGCGATAATAAAAGAGACTTTAAAAAGCGAATCAGCGAAAAAAAGGGAAAATGACTTTATTAAATCCAAGATAAATGAAGAAATCAATCTTGATCACTCCCTGTGGAAGTGGAGATTTAACCCAAAAAATATGACATATACCATACTTACCATTGGCTACTTTGACTCTGAGGGAAGACTACTTCTTAATATGAAAAGCGATGAAAATGATTTGCATTGGGAAGAAATAGAGCCTGATACAACTGCTGAAAATATCTTTGAGGCTGTAAAAGATGCAATGCAGAATAAGCCTGCAAAAAGTGAGGATTTTGAGCTTTAAATATATCTTTAAACAGTCAGCATAATTTAATGTTATTTGATATTGTTCGTAAAATTATATGCGTGCATTTTTCAATTTAAGATTTTGTTTATTTATGTTTTATCTAAAGTATTATTTTGAGAATCAACTAATAGAATTGATGTAATTTATTTATATTTTCTAAAGTTTATGGTTTAGCTTTTTTAAAATACTTTTAAATTTTTGCATCGTTATTTCTGTTTGGATTTTGTACTGTGAAAGTGTAAAATGAAGTGCTTCCTTTCCAATAAATATGTATTTTATCTTAAAAACAATTTTACTGATATTATCAAGGATTGTTTTATCGCTTGTATCACAATAAATTTGCGGATCTATGCTATCAAAATAAAAAGTTTTGTCTTGTTTTAAAAGAGCGTTTGAGCTTATTTTTTCTTCAATATCAGTTTCTTCATTGTTTTTTAATACGTATACCTTATCAAGTTCAATTACGCAATTGTCATTTAGAGGATCCAATCTGATATTTTTTATATTCGGAATATTAGATAAATCAAAGACTAATTCTTGAAAATCGGTTAAGTTTTCTACAAATACTTTTAAAGAGTTTTCTTCTGTGAAGCCATTGCCGATATCAAAAAATAATTGGCAATATTTTAAATCTTCATGGTGAAGGTTTGTGTTTTTTAAAGAAGTATCATAGGTTAAGACGTGGTATTGCGAAAAATTACTAGGAGAGGAAATTATTTTGCTTCTTTCTGACTCAATAAATTTGTCAATTAAATAATTACTATAATCTAATATTTTAGAAATGCATTTTACAGTCTGTAAGAGCATTTCATAATTGATTTCTTCTTTAATATGGAAAAAGATATTCTTGTAAAGCAATGTTGATATCCCAATTTTGTCTTGAAGGAAAAGATCGACAAGAGAAGATTTGTGATGAAAAAGACTACTATCTATAAATTTTAAAGCTTCTTCATATTCCTTATCTTTTTTAAATCCTAATATATCAAAAGATTTTAGAAGTCTATCAATTTGAGTTTCTGGCTCTGACATAATATTTTCATAAGGCATAAAAATAGTCTGATGGTTGGCAGTATTCAATATGGCGCTAATGGTGTAGTGATTCCATAGGGCCAAGCCCTTCTCGATGGAAAAATTATTTCTTTTTTTCAAAGATAGGGACACATCTAATGGATTTCTAACACAAATTATATATTTCATATTTGGGATTATCTCTTGCCAAAATGGCAGGGTTAAGCTGGTTCTAGGATCCTTAAAGCCCCACATTTTATAGGATTTAAAATTATTTTCTATAACATTATAAGCATCAAGCTTTAGTTGATTAATTATTTCTAGTTTAGTCCAATTATCAGGAAATTTTGGAGGATTGTCCCAACTCCCATCAAATAGATTTAGAATTTTATCATTGATGCTTACAATTTCAGACTGTTCCCAAAATCCTTTTGGGTTATCCTTTTGGGGTTTGTGCAGCTTGTCTTCTGGTCCTATAGGTACTCCAATAATGTTTAGAATTTTTTGAGTTAAAGAAGTGCCACTTCTATGCATACCGATAGTGCAAAAAACTTCTTGTTTAATACTATTGTTAGAAAAAAATAACTGATTTTTTTTAAAATCTTTTTCACCGCTTATCAATGCAATATAACCGCTTTCATAGAACGAAACTCCCTTCGAAGTCTTACACTAAATTACTATGCAAAATTATTTTTTTATTATGCTCTTAACTGTCATCCACAGCTCTTTTATCATTGTGTAAGCCTTTGGGTCGGTTAATCCTTTTGGGTCCCTTGAGATGGAGAAGTTTAGCCAATAGATTGACTGCTCAAGTTTATTTAATTTGAAATACAATGATGAGATCATATATTCCACAAGGGTTTGGCTCATTTTTCCTCCCAAAGGAAATTCTTCGTGGTCGTATGCCTTTTCGTAAAACTCTGCTGCCTTCAATCTATACTCATCCTCATTTGATGAGCCAAAGCTTTTGGCAAGGCAGGTCATCCTGAAATATATCCCTGCAAGAAGGCTTGCGCTATGACCTGCTGCATTGGCACAGAAAATAGCTTGTTCGTAAGCCTCTATAGCGCTTTCATAGTCTCTTTCTCCTGTAAGGTCTTTCTTGTAGATCTTTGACTTTGGAAGCTCTTTTTGCATTACGCTTATGACAACGTCTGAAAGCTTATTTTGGAAGCTGTGATCAAGATTTGCGTAGCCGCACTCTGGACATACAATAGAGCTATAAAGGTTTGGGTTTATGCCTTCATAAGTGTTACACAGGTCTATATCCCTGGTCTTTGTTCTGAAGGCGCCACCCTTTAGCTTCAATTGCTTAAACTTTATTTTGCATACTGGGCAAACAAGATCCGTTTGAAAGAATTTACTTTTGTCGAACAAGATTTCACCTTCTTGAATTTATTTATATGTGATATTATATATAAATTAGCTCGGTTTGCATAATTTTATTTTTAGGAGGAAGTGCTTATCAAATGACTGAATTTTTTAAAGGCGCCATACTGCTTTTTGAAGTAGGAGTGGCTATACTGTTGATCGTTTTAGTGCTTTTACACGGACCAAAAGGAGAAGGTCTTGGATCTATTGGCGGAGAGGCAAGGCTATTTACATCTCCTCAGGGTTCTGCGTCAGGTTTGACAAAGATTACTGCTTATGTGGCAGGGGTTTTTATAGTGCTTGCATTGCTCATGGGAATCTTTTGGTAGGCTAAATTATGTCAAAACTTGCTAAGATAAGTCTTCCTTTTTTTACTTCACTGCTATTTTTTGCTTTTTTGCAGGGCATTGCTACGCATACCTTCGAGTGGCTTCAATGGTTGATGATGTTTTTTATTGTGTATGGCTCAGTTATATTGGGCGGCTTCATAATAAAACAATTTGAAGTCCAAAAGATCGATGATAGTTACAGGCCTTTTGTGAGCATATTGATACCTGCGCACAATGAAGAGAATGTTATAAGAAATACCATCCTTGATGCTATAAACCAGGACTACAGAGACGAGAGCGGCAAAAGGTTATTTGAGGTAATCGTAATAGATAACGTTTCGAGCGACAATACCCCTGTTATTCTAAAACAGATGCAGGGCGAATATTCCGATCTAAAAGTCGTATATCAAGGTCAGGATGCAAAAAGAGGTAAGCCTGCTGCCTTGATGGCTGGCTTGAGAGAGTCAGACGGCGAAGTCATTGCTGTTTTTGACTCTGATACGAAGATTCCTGCTGACTTTATAAGCACGTGTGTTCCATACCTATCTGATCCAAAGGTTGGTGGTGTCCAATCCTTAGTTAGGATGTACAACGCACAGAAGAGCTTTCTTACAAAGGCTCAGGATGACGAATTTGCGATATTTACAAGAATATATCAAGAGGGCAGAGACTTTCTGGATGGAGCTCCTACTCTGGGAGGCAACGGCCAGATTACAAAGAAAGAGGCAGTTCTTTCTGTGGGCGGATGGCACGAGCATGCTCTTACTGAAGATCTTGAACTTTCCTTAAGGTTATATGAAGCTGGATACAATATAAGATTTTGTCCTGAGGCATCTGTCTATCAGGAGGGAGTCGAAAATTTTGGCGCCCTTGTGAGGCAGCGCACTAGGTGGGCGCTAGGATACCTCCAGTGTCTTATGGAGCACACTCCAAAGATCTTCCTTTCAAAAATGGCTTTTAACAAAAAGCTCGATCTTAGTCTTACTCTATTCTCAATCTTCTTGCCATATCTGACTTTGGTTGGCTATGCATACCTTTTACTTGAAATTACAAGAATATTTATGTTTTATACAACATTGCCCTCGTTTATATTGAACTTTTTGGCTTTTGCATTCTTAGTTAATGCAAGCGTTGGAGCAAGGGTCTTGGGTCTGCCAAGAAAGTCTTTACTTTATGTTCCACTAAGATATTGGTTTTTTTCGCTGCACTGGTTGATTGCCTATGTACAGGCTATGTGGAAGATGTGGCTTATCTGGATAAATGATGAGGTTCCTTTCTGGGACAAAACTCATCACAAGGGTCTACAGGAAGAACCTGCAAAAGGTGTTTCGACAGTCTTTCAAACTACAAAATAATTAAAATAAATACCCCTCAAAATTTTTTGGGGGGTATTTAAAATTTCAGTTCTACTTTGGCACCGTTTTCGTTTGAAAAATGTGTGTGAATTCCAGAAAGCCTTGCAAGGCTTTTAACTATAGCAGTTCCAAGGCCTGCAGAGCCTTCTTCTTTGTTTAGTTCTATGAGCTCCTTCTCTCTGAAGCCCATTCCGCTATCCTTGATGGTTAGGGTATCTTCAGCAAAACTAACATATATTGGCTCTTTTCCGTGTATTAACGAATTTAAAAAAATATTTTTTGTTATAGTTTTAAATATATATGGATCTGTTTCTATAATCTTATCCTTGTCAACAAACATTTTCGTATTTAGGTAATATTGCTCTGGTAGAGAATCCCTTAACACCTCTTCTAAGAAAGACAAGAGATTGACCTTGACCCTCTCAATATGTATTAATCCTAACTGAATTTTTGTTATTACTATGGCGTTATTTAACGCAAGATCGAGTCTTTTTATTTTATCAAGAACCTTTTCTGAAAATATTGAATCTATCTTGCCTGTGGCTTCTCCTGTTTCGACAATTGAGCTAATAACTGCAATTGGCGTTTTTAGCTCGTGAGAGATCTGGCCAAGGAGCTTTTTTCTAAGCTCTGATTCTTCCTTATTTTCTCCTGGTTTCAAGGCTATTATTCTAACATCTTGTGACGACTTCAAGATAAATGTATATTTATTTGCATTTATGCCAAGGAATATTTCTTTTTCAAAATCTTTAATTTTATTGTCTTTAAGAATTTCATGTGCCTCAGAGAATCTAAGAACCTCAAAATAATATTTTCCGTCTAAATCTTTTATCCACGAAAATTCTTTGAACTTTTCGTTGTAGCAAACAATCTGCCCGTTTTTGTCAACTATTAAAACGGGATATTCAATTAGCTCAATAATATCTTTCAAAATTTCCATAATATCTGATATTATAATAAAAATATGAATAATACAATTCTTTTGGTGGAAGACGAAATAGATATATCTGAAAATATCAAGACCTTCTTAAATATAAACGGTTTTGAAGTTTCTCAGGCTTTTAGCGCCAGTCAGGCCTTTGATAGTTTTGATGACACAAAAATATCTCTTGTAATACTCGACCTAATGCTTCCTGATATGTTTGGCTCTGAGGTTCTTAAGGTTCTAAGGGCAAGGGGCTCAAAAACTCCTATCTTAGTCCTATCAGCGCTTTCAGAGGAGCACGATAAGGTAAGTTTATTGGACCTGGGGGCTGATGACTATCTGACGAAGCCTTTCGGCATGAGAGAGCTTCTTGCAAGGGTAAAAAGCCTTATAAGAAGAAATGAGGGTTTCAATAAAATATCAGAAAAGGGGCCATTTAAAATAGATCAGGAAAAAAGCCAGATTTATTTTCAAGGAGATCTAATGACTCTTACTGCTACTGAGTATAAACTGTTGGTTTTTTTGTTTGAGCATTCTGGAAAGACGTATTCAAGAGAGAAGCTTATCGATAAGGTCTGGGGAGAGGAATATTTTGTAGAGGCTAGAATGGTAGACGTTTATATTAGAAGGCTGAGAGAAAAGATAGAAACAGATCCTTCTAATCCACAGATATTAAAAACAAGGCGGGGATTTGGATATGTTCTTGAGGTTTAATGCTTGTTTTGAAAACAAAAATAGCTTTTTGCTTTTCAAGGCAAAGATGAAGTTGCTTGTGTGCAAGCCATACTATAAAATGATTTTTAATTTAATTAAATTATAATACTGTAGATTTATTAAAAATTTGTTTACATGAAACCGTTCATTTTCTTTACCAAATCTATGTGGAAAAATTATAAAATATTTACTCTCTATAGAATAGATTCCTCAATTGTAAATATTTATATATTTGCTATAATTTAGAACAAAATTTGGTTAGGAGATTGACTATTGTGTTTTGGAAGTGTGCAAGAAAACTGACTTTTTATATGTGGAGTAAAAAAGAAATATGTTATTGCGGCAAATAAAGTGACTCCATATCTTAAACACAACGAGATATCAAAATTTGATTTTAATATTGTAATAGTTCAATATGTTTTTGCTTTATCTAAATTTAACGCTTCTCTAAAAATGCATGACCCAAATGAGTTTTTGAATAACTTGCTTTATAAAATCCATTTTTTGACACGACTGACAAAAAATAAGGAAAAAAATATGCGATGAACAAATTAAACATTGAAAAAGTAAACTTATATAAAATAAAAATTAAATTGTTATCAAAAAATGTTAGGTGGGAGTATGTAAATACCTCAAATTTTTCTAACGCCTTTGAAGGAAGATGAGTTGTTACAAAATAATAAAATAGATATTTCAGTTGTTATACCTACAAAAAATGCTGGCAAAGAGTTTGAGTTTTTACTTAAAACCTTGAGGGGTCAAAAAGGTTTTAGAAGTATTGAACTAGTTGTTGTAGATTCTGGCAGTACAGATAGTACGGTTAATATAGCAAAAGAGTATAATGCTAAAATTATCAATATTTTGCCAGAGGATTTTACACACTCGTATGCAAGGAATATTGGTGCTGAAAATTCTTCAGGAAACTTTTTATTTTTTACTGTTCAAGATGCCTTGCCTTCTAATGAAAAATTTCTACATAATCTAATGGTTTTTTTAAAAAACAATGACGTTGTTGCTATATCTTGCGCTGAAATTCCTAGAGAAGATGCTGACTTGTTTTATAGAGTAGTGTCCTGGGACCATTGTAATTTTTTTGGAATAAATAATAAAGATAAAATAGCAAAATTACCCAAAATTTTTAATTACAATACATTGAGACAAAATGGACAGCTATCAAATATAGCTTGTTTTGTCTCGAAAGATGTATTTATGAATTATAAATACAGATACAGTTATGCAGAGGATTTGGACTTTGGGATTAGGTTAATAAAAGATGGGAATAAAATTGCTTTATTGAGTTCTACAAGAATTATCCACTCCCATAACAGGTCTGCATACTATTTTTTAAAAAGAGGCTATGTTGACAGCTTATTTTTAAAAGAAATATTTAATGACTTCCCTATACCACATATAAATTTTAATGAGCTTGTTCTAGATATGATTTTTACATATAAATTTATTAATAATATTGTCCAGAAAATTTCATTAATAGATCTCCCTGTAACTATTGATCTTATTGAGTCTTGTATTAAAGGTGAATACAAACAAATACTAAATTTTACTTATCCTGAAACAATAGATTTTGATGAGAATCAATATGTTGATGGAAAATTTAAATTTTTTCTTCAAGAACTTTACAATGAAAAATATAAGCAATTAAGTGTTTCGTACTATGGATTTTTAATTAATTCATTACTAGCATTTCTTAATAGTACATTTAAATATTTAAACAATATTTACGAAATTATTGATGTTGTTTTGATTGAAGATTTAAAAATTTGTTTATATAAACAATATGCATTATTATGTGGAAATTATTTGGCCTATTGCTATATAAATAATTTCCACAAAGAAAATATCGATCTCTATAGAATTCATGAGGAGCTTAAAAGAGGAGTGTAGGTTATGAAAATTCTTTATCTTGTTCATCAATTTTATCCAGAATGTTATACTGGTACAGAAAAATTCATTTACAACATGGCATCAATGATGCAAAAATTTGGCAACAATGTTAAAGTTATAACTTATAGCTTTTATAAAGATGCTTTTTATGATAAAATCTCCAAAGATTTTTTATTTAAGCAATTTACATATAAAGGTATTCCAGTTTTAGCATTTAGGTTACAAAAACCACCACTCGATTTACATTTTGGTCTTAGCAATAAAGATATGATTAGGTTTTCAGAAAAGATTATTGAAATTGAAAAACCAGATATTATACATATTGGACATCCTATGAGGGTTCATGAATTTGTAACAAGCGCTGCCAAATTGAAAATACCTTATATATTAACACTAACTGATTTTTGGTTAATGTGTCCTAAGGTTATTTTAAAAGCTTCTAATGGTGATTTGTGTACAGGACCTCAAAAGGGCATTCAATGTAATAAACTATGCACTGAATTTCAAGAAACTTATATAAAAGACAGGTTAGAAAAAGTTGAATTTATGCTGGCTAATGCAAAAGGGATCTTTTCTCCTTCAAAATTTCTTGCAAATATGTTTAAAAATGAATTCCCAAAGTTGGAAGTTAATGTAATAAATCATGGATTAAGATATGATAATATAAAAACGAACAATAAAATTTATAGAAAAAATGATAAAAATATAATATTTTGTTACGCTGGTTCTTTAAACTCGCATAAGGGTGTGCATATTATACTGGATGCTTTTACTAAGATTAAAAATGAATTTATTAAGCTAAAAATCTATGGTTCTGGGGAAGAAAGATATGTTAACAGACTTAAAGATATTGCAAATGGCGATAATAGAATAGAATTTTGCGGTGTTTTCAAAGAAGAAAATATTGGAGATGTTTTTAATTCTTTAGATGTAATTATTGTGCCATCAATTTGGTATGAAAATTATCCTTTAGTTTTACATGAGGCATTGGCTAGCAATGTTCCAGCAATCGTATCAAACTTAGGTGGTATGGCTGAGAAGATACAAGATGGTTTCAATGGTTTTACTTTTGATACAGGTGATTATAAAAGTTTAGGCGATAAAATTAAATTAATAATTGATAATCCAGAGATTTTGAATGAAATAAAAGAAAATATTAAAAAAAACGTTGTTATTCCCACAGTTGAACAGGAAGCCTATAACTACTTAAAGGTTTATGAAGCAATAAAATAAACAATATAGCTTTTTAAATAAAAATTACTTAGATTTTAATAAAAGAAAAATTAGTATAAAAAAGTGCCAAGTTTATGGTATTATGAGAAAAATTTAACTAAGAGCTATCTTCTAAATCCTTAATACTTTGCCTATTTACTTATTATTAAATTAGTAATATTTATTGCTATATTTAATAAGTCAATGTTCTTGCCATGCTAAATCTTTCTTAAGAAGAAAAGATATATTTTATCTATTAGACTTGAAAAATGTAGCGTGTTTAAGAATTAAAATAGACTAATTTGGAGGCTTAAATGAGACTGCCTAATCCAGTATATGTTACAAAAACTTATCTTCCAAATAAAGAAAAATATATGCAATATATTGATAAGATTTATGAGAGCAATCGGATAACAAACTATGGGATTTTAGTTAAGACATTAGAGCAGAGACTCTGTGAATTCTTGGGAGTAAAAAATGTTGTTCTCACATCAAGTGGAACAGCTGCTTTGGAAATTGCATACAGAACCTTGGGCATAAAAGGTTTTGCAATTACAACACCTTTTAGTTTTGTTGCCACAACAAGTTCATTAGTAACCAACGGAATATTGCCTATTTTTGCTGATATAAATCCAAAAGATTTTAATATAGATCCTCAAAATATTAAAAAATATATTACTAAAAATGCTACAGCTATTGTTCCTGTGCATGTCTTTGGAAATCCATGTAAAGTAGAGGAAATTGAGAGTATTTCGAGAGAATATAATCTTAAGGTAATTTATGATGCTGCGCACATTTTTGGGGTAAAATACAATGGAAAGACTATATTAGAATTTGGAGATATTTCTGTTTTAAGTTTCCATGCTACTAAAATTTTTCATACTATAGAAGGAGGGGCATTAGTAATAAATGATGAAAAATTGGTTCAAAAGGCAAGATATCTAATTAACTTTGGCATACAAGACGAAGAACACATTCCAGAACTTGGAATAAATGCAAAAATGAACGAATTTGAGGCAGCTATGGGCCTTTGTATGCTTGACGATATAGACGTTATTATCAAAAATACTAAAAACATATGGGAATTATACAAAAAAGAGCTTAAAGGTTACGTGGAATTTCAGAAGTTGACGCCTAACACCGCTTATAATTATGCATACTTTCCGGTATTATTTAAAGACGAAACACAACTACTAAAAGTAAAAAAAGCTCTAAATGAACAAAATATTTTTCCAAGAAGGTATTTTTACCCATCGCTTGATACTTTGAGTTATATTGAGCCAAAACAGGAATGTCAAATTTCAAGAGATATAAGTAAAAGAATATTGTGTTTGCCTATATTTTCAGAGTTGAGCGAGTGTGTACAATATCAAATTATCGAGTTATTGAGGAATAATTTATGAAAGTAGCAATTATGCAACCATATTTATTTCCATATATTGGTTATTGGCAATTAATCAATGCTGTTGATACTTTCGTAATCTATGATGATGTTAATTTTATAAAACAAGGGTTTATAAATAGAAATTATTTTATATCAAGGAATAATAACCAACCACAAAGGTTTACTTTAGAACTTAAAGGCGCTAGTTCAAATAAATTAATAAATGAAATAGAGATTGGAGATAATAATGAAAAAATCTTAAAAACGATATTTTTCAATTACAAAAAAACCTTATTTTTTGATGAATTTTTCCCCATAATAGAAGATATATTAAGATATAATGAAAAGAAATTATCTAAATATATATTTTATTCTATCAGAAAAATATGCGAGTTTTTAGATATAAATGCTAGTTTTATATTTTCTAGTGAAATTGATAAAGATATCAACTTAAGGGGACAAGATAAAATAATAGATATATGTAAAATTGTTGGATCACATGTTTATATAAATTCAATTGGTGGAAAAGAACTATACGATAAAAAGATTTTTAAGGACAATGGTATTGATTTGTTTTTTTTAAGGCCAGAAATAATTTCATACAAACAGTTTAATAATAAATTTGTACCATATCTGTCTATAATTGATATAATGATGTTTAATAATAAAGAACAAATTAAAAGGATGTTAAATATGTATGAGCTATTATAGCAGAACGAATGTTTTATAGCTTTTATTTTGGCTAATGGCTTGAGGCAATAGAAGCTAAAAAATATAGCTATTAGAATAAGGTGTAAAAAATGAAAAAAATTTCTGAATATAATTTGAGAGTTAAAAATTTCAAAAGAAATATGCTTTTAGAAGAATTTCTTAAAGAAGTTAATAATGATTTGTGGTATGCTGAAAAAAGATTATTAAATGACAAAGATCCAAAATTTCCTTTGATATTTATAATGGGTTCACCGAGAAGCGGAACAACGTTGATGACACAATGGTTGGGAAGCTTTGGATTTGCATATCCTACAAATCTAATGTCGCGATTCTATAGGGCACCAATTATTGGTAGTAAAATACAATTGATGCTTACTGATGAAAGATATGATTTTAGAAGTGAAATTAAAGATTTTAGTTATAAAATTGACTTTTATAGTGAAAATGGCAAAACTAAAGGTGCACTCGCTCCAAATGAATTTTGGTATTTTTGGAGAAGATTTTTGCCTTTTAAGGATATAGACTATTTACCCTCAGAGGAATTATTTAAGAAAGTTGATATTAATTTACTTAAATCTGAATTTGCAGGTATTGTTAAAGTATTTCAAAAACCCTTTGTTTTAAAGTCTATGATTTTAAACTATAATATTGACTTTTTAGATATAATTTTTGAAAAAGCTTTATTTGTTTACACAAAGAGAAACCCTATTACAAATATAGAATCTTTGTTAAACGCAAGAGAAAGACAATATGGGAATATTAAGGAATGGTACTCATTTAAAATACCTGAATACAATAAACTTAGAGAGCTCAATCCCTATGAACAAGTAGCAGGTCAAATTTACTATATTAATAAAGCTGTCGAATCAGGTATAGCAAATGTAGTTGAACACAAGAAAATAATAGTAAATTATGAAGATTTTTGTCAAAATCCCAAAATATTTTTTGACGAATTAAAGCAAAAATTAATGCTTCAAGGGTATGATATAAGAAAAGGATATGATTTTGAAGAAAAGTTTGAAATAACACGAAAAAGTGTTAAAGATATTGACATATTACGTGCGTATAAAAGATTTTTTTAAAGGAATTAATTTTTATCTATTTAGAACAAACTATTTCTCGAAATCAAGATAAATTTTAGAATTGTTTTTATTTTTTTTGAAAATCCAGTATATTGTAAGAAATATTAAAAATGAATATTTAAAGAAAAAGTACTCAAGTAATTGTTTATTGAGAATAAACTACAATTGATCAAAAAATATTAAGGGTGGAAGATGATAAGCAAAAAAGAAAATGAAATATTAAAAAATTGGAAGGGTAATTTAAAAAAACCTGTTGTTAGTATTTGCTGCACAACCTATAATCATGAAAAATATATATCGCAGGCAATTGATAGCTTTTTAGCACAAGTAACTGAATTTCCTTTTGAAGTTATCATAAGGGACGATGCATCAACTGATAAAACCGCAGAAATTATAAGAAATTATGAAGAAAATTTTCCTAATATTTTAAAACCAATTTATGAGACAGAAAATGGTTTTAAAAAAGGCATCAAACCACTTCCGTTAGTGATATCACAGGTTAAAGGTAAGTATGTAGCTATTTGTGAAGGCGATGATTTTTGGGTTGATGAAAACAAGCTTCAAAAACAAGTTGATTTTTTAGAAAATAACCCTGATTTTTCTATTTGTTTTCATAGCGTTATAGAGCTATATGAAAGTAGCGGAGAGAAAAAAATTTCAAATTTAAATCAAAAAGAGAACACGACCATTAAAGACCTTGCTGAATGTAATTATATTCACACATGCTCTTGTGTTTTTAGAAAATCATATGAAGAATTACCATATTGGTTCCTAAACTCTCAAATGCCATTTACCGATTACGCAATTCATTTGATTAATGCACAATATGGTAAAATTAAGTTTTTAAATGAAACTATGGCTGTATATAGGATACATGATGGTGGTGTATGGTCTGTTAAAAGTGAGTCTTACAAAAAAAGGAAATTGATAATTTTTTTAAATTTGCTTAAAGATAAATTTGATAGTGAAATTAATGAGATACTTTTAAAACAAATGTATATGTCATGTTCTGATTTGATTCGGAAAAAATTTCGTTAATATTAATTTACTATTTCCTATTTTTTGTAGTAATAAATTCGGCTTATTGTGGTTTAGATCTATCTAATGTTAAAAGAGTATTTGACAAAGATATTGCAAGCAAAATGAAAAATTATTTAAGGGAGAATGCGCTTTATGATTAATAAAATTAACGTTTCTACCTTTAAAAAGATTATACAAAGTAAATATTCTAGTAAAATACTATATTACTGCCCAATATGTGAATCGATCGTTAATAAGTTTCTACCGTTACCAAAATACTATATTGAAAATTGGGAAAACTTTGGTTATAGATATTATTTGGATGCAGAAATGTTAGCTATTGAATCCTACTCCTGTCCCTACTGTGGCTCTTCTGACAGAGAAAGAATAATTGCTTATTTTATAGAACAAAGCTTAGGAACGACTATTTTTAAAGATAGTAATATTATTCATTTTGCTCCCGAGAAATCTTTATCATTAAAGTTAAGAAAGCTTTTTTTAAACTACAAAACAGCCGATCTGATGATGAATAACGTTGATTATAAAGTGGATATAACAAGTCTTCCATTTGATGATTCATTGTCTGATTTTTTTATATGCTCACATGTTCTCGAACATGTCCCAAATGATATTGGTGCAATAAAAGAATTGTATAGGATTACTAAACCGGGATCGTTTGGCATTTTGCTTGCACCTATACACAGGAGCATAGAAAAAAATATAGAAGATCTTAATATTACTAGTGAGGCTGAAAGATGGAGGTTATTTGGACAAAACGATCACGTAAGACTTTATTCTCATAGCGGTTTTATTTCTAGTATTAAAAAAGCTGGATTTTACTTTAAAGAGTTAGATATTAATTATTTTGGTAGTAAGGTATTTAATAAATTAGGTCTTTCAGAAACGAGTATTCTTTATGTAGTTGAAAAGCCTAGTTTATGATAATAAAATTTGGGAAATTTGCTAAATTAATTGATCTTTACAATGTTAAGCGTAAAAAGAATAAATAAAATTTTTATATATTGAACTTCAAATCGAGTAGGAATATCATTTTATATGATGATATGTTAATTTCTAATTTTTATTTAGAGTGTTTTGCCTTACTAAAAAATTCTCAGACAATTAACTATAATTTAACTCAAAATTAACATCTTATTAACATTTTGACTGTATATTGGTTCAGGTACAAAATTTATTAGGAGGTTATTTATGAAAAGAATTTTGCTTTCTTTATTAGGCGTCTTTTTGCTTGTGGCTGCAGTTTTTTATGTGTCAGGATGCTCTGGCTCAAATGCTCCTCAGTCAGCTTCTCAGGTAAAACAGCTTACTGGCGCTGGCTCTACCTTTGTTTACCCTCTATTTTCAAAGATGTTTGAGGATTATAAGAATGTTAAGGGCGTAGAAGTAAACTATCAATCAATAGGTTCTGGCGGTGGGATAAACGCTCTTAAGGACGGTACTACAGACTTTTCGGCAAGCGATGCGTATATGTCAGAAAAAGAGATGCAGACGGTGCCAGGTGGAGTGGTCACTATTGCGGATGCTGCAGGTGCTGTGGTTATGGCCTACAATATACCTGGGGTCAAAGATCTTATTTTGGACGGCAAGGCTATAGCGGATATATATCTTGGGAAGATCAAGAATTGGAATGATCCATATCTTGAAAAGCTAAATCCTGGAGTAAACTTTCCAGACAAACCCATAACGGTAGCTCACAGATCTGATGGCTCTGGAACGACATTCATATTTACAAACTATCTTTCTCTTATGAGCCCTGATTGGAAGAGTACTTCTGGAGCTGGAACCTCAGTTAAGTGGCCCGTAGGCCTTGGTGGGAAGGGCAGCGAGGGAGTTACTGCTATTATTAAACAAAACCCATATTCAATAGGATATGTAGAGCTAACATACGCTATACAAAACCATATTACAACTGCAAAGGTGAAGAATAAATCTGGAAATGTTATCGCTCCAACTCTTGAAAGCACCCAAAAGGCATTCGAAGGAGTGCAGCTGCCCTCTGATATGAGAGCCCTTGTGCTCGATACATCGAACCCTGCCGGCTATCCTATAACTGGATTCACATTTATACTCCTGCACAAAGAGATGAATTATAAGGGCAACGATATAGCAAAAGCAAAAGCAGTTCTCGATCTTGTAAAGTGGATAATAACCGATGGACAAAAGTATAGTGAAGCATTAGGCTATGTAAAGCTTCCTCAGGAAGCTGTTGCAAACGATATGAAGAACTTAGAATCGATTACGTGGGAAGGGAAGCCAATCCTTACAAAGTAAATTTTAATTGCAATATATTAATCGCCTTTAGATTGAGATTATCTAAAGGCGATTATTTTGTTCTTAAGACGTTAGTTTTTTATAAATTTCATCAAGGGCTAAGCTTGAGCCTTCGTTAAATACTGCATCAGCGAACCCATCTAAATGAGTTCGCGTTTTGTTAATTATGATTAACTTTTCATTGAACTTTAATGCAGTTTCTGGGATAGCTGCAGCTGGATAAACGCTTAGGCTTGAACCTACAACAATACAAGTTTTAGC